>CAZYWP010000001.1:0-1537 GCA_964651495.1 uncultured Eubacteriales bacterium
ACAGTCCTCGGTTGGGCCCAGGTTCCCCTATCCGAACAGCCCCCACGGTATGCCGAAGCGCTGAGCGCCTTCGAGAATTTCGTGGCCGAGCAGATGGCCTTCGACCGGGTCCCGGGCCTGACCGCCGGGTTTATCAAGGACGACTTTATCTGGGTCAAGGGGTTCGGGCTGGCCGATATCGAGAACGGGGCGCCGGCCAAGCCGGAGAGCTCCTACAGGCTGGCCTCGATCACCAAGACGATCACGGCCGCCGCCGTCCTTCATCTCGTGGAAGAGGGGAAGATCGACCTGGACAGCGAAATCCAGGCTTATGTCCCCTATTTTCCCCGGAAGAAATGGCCCGTCACCGTCCGCCAGCTTCTCGGGCATCTCGGGGGGATCAGCCATTACCGCGATTACTCTGTCGAAGGCCACATCAAAGAGCCCAAGACGACGCGCCAGGCCCTGGCCATCTTCCAGGACTTCGACCTCGTCACCGAGCCCGGCACCCGCTACAATTATTCCACCTACGGATATAACCTGCTCGGTGCCGCCATCGAGGGCGCTTCTGGCCTCCCCTATGGAGAATACATCCGCCGGTCCATTCTGGAGCCGCTCGGGATGGCCGACTCGCGCCTGGACAATCCTCTGGCCGTGATTCCTAACCGGGTCCAGGGGTATCAGCTCATCGGGGAAGAGCTCCAGCACTCCGAATTCGTCCATATCTCCAGCCGTTTCGCCGGAGGGGGCCTCCGCTCGACGGTCGTCGACCTTCTCAAGTACGCCCGTGCCATCATCGACGGGAAAATCCTGAAGGAGGCGACCTGGAGGAAGATGTTTACCCCTATGGCCCTCAGCAGCGGCCTCCTGACCGGGTACGGGATGGGGTGGCAGGTGCAGCCCTGGGACGGGCATTTCGCCGCGGGTCACAGCGGCGCCCAGCCGGAAACAAGGACCCAGATTCTCCTTTTCCCGGCGGATAAGTTCGCTTTCGCCATAGCCTGCAACCTGGAGGGAACGAACCTGACCCCTTACGTCACCAGGCTAATCGACCTCGTCCTGGATGAGGACATCAACAGCTATGGCTACACCCCGGATAAGGCAGGGCAGGCTGTTTACAATGCGGTCTTCCAGGCGTTCAGCCACGGGTTCAGCTACTACGAATGGAACAGCATGCCCCTGTCCAAAAGCCGGAACGACCTGAACGAGGCCTTCGATTACTTCAACGACTGCGTCAGCAGCCGAGCTCTGCGGCAGGATTTCGGCGAAACGAAGAGGAAAATCCTGATGGGAGTCCACCTGACGTCCAACCAGGCGTTTACCAAGGTCGGCTCCTACATGTCCCAGGCCCTGGAGGAAGAAGGCGGGGAGGAAAAACTTTGCAGCTACCACCGCCTGGGGCCGATCGTCTTTTTCGACGACTACATCCGTTTGAGCAATGGACCCGTCGCCCCAAAAAGGCACCCCCGCTTCAAGCCCGAATTCATCAACCTGATGGCCGAATGGAAGAAAGCATGGGACAGGACATATACCGAAGATGTCCGCCGTCTGGTCATCA
>CAZYWP010000001.1:1637-27444 GCA_964651495.1 uncultured Eubacteriales bacterium
TCTATCCCAGGGAAGCCAGAGTCTGGCTCGAGCTGGCCAACTTGTGCCTCCAGGCGGGCCGAAAGGAAGAGGCGGCTGCTCATCTGAAGAAGGCCTTAAGAATCAACCCTAATTTTGAAGAAGCGAGAACGCGGCTCAAGAGCATAGAACAAAAAAAATAAGGGGGCGCCCAATGACATCCGGCATCGGTGACCGCTTTCAAGAGGAGACTAAATACAGCCGGGACACGCTTCCCGGGGGTTTCCTGGACTGGAGGACAAGGCCCGAACCCTGCAAATCCTATCCGGAGGCGGTGAAAGTCAAGCTCGGCCCGCCAAAGAAGGATGCAGGGATGCCTTTTTGGGAGGCGGTCGGGAAAAGGCACAGCGTCCGGGATTTTAATAATTCGTCGATAGGCGGCGCGGATTTATCTCAGCTTCTATGGGCTTCCCAGGGAATCACCAGGACGGAAATGGGCTATGATCTGAGGGCGGCGCCCTCGGCCGGAGCCCTCTATCCGATCGAGACCTACATCTCCGCGCAGAAGATCGATGGGATCGAGCCCGGAATCTATCACTATAGTGTCCGCGAGCACGCCCTGGAGCTCGTTCGAAGCGGGGACCTGCGTCAGGAACTCGCCGCAGCGGCTCTCGACCAGGATTTTCTGGCCGACGGAGCGGCCGTCTTCGCCTGGACGGCCGTCTTCGCCAGGTCTAAATGGAAATACCGGGAGCGGGCGTATCGCTATGTCTATCTCGATGCCGGACATATCGCCCAGAATGTCGCCCTGGCCGCCGTGGCTCTGGGCCTGGGCTCCTGCCAGATCGCGGCGCTTTATGATGATGAGGTCAACGCCCTGCTGGGCGTGGACGGAAAAGAAGAGAGTATCGTCTACATGACCGTCGTCGGCCGGCCCTGATCCATGGGATCATCCATGGGGTCAGGTCTCAACATTTAACAAATTCGAATTCTAATCTCCCTATTTTGTTAATAGTTAAGACCTGACCCCTGTCGTAGGCGTCGAGGCCTCACCTCCGCTGTCCCCCGGACAGTCTTGCGTTCCCCACCTAAACAGAGCGATAATTTTGCCATCGAAAGGAGAGTGAAAATGAAAAAAACATCAGCTCTGGTGTCAGCCTGCTTTTTTCTCTGCGCCGGCGTTCTGAGTTCTTTCGGACAAGAGCAACAGCCAAAGCCGTGGACGATACCGCAGGACCAGGTCCAGTCCATCGTCTCGGCGGTCCGGGCGGGGAAAGACCTGACGCCGCCGTCTTGGCCGGAGGGGGCCAGAGTCGCTGTGGCCTTGTCTTTCGATTTCGATGCCGAGACCGGGTCGCTGAGAGACGGCCAATATTCTCCCGGCGGTCTTTCTCAAGGCGAGTATGGGGCCCGAGTGGCGATTCCGAGAATACTGGCCCTGCTCGACAAATATCGAATCCCGGCGTCGTTCTTTGTTCCGGCCGTTACGGCCATCCTTCATCCGGCAGAGGTCAAGGCCATCGTCGCCAAGGGCCGGCATGAGGTCGGCATGCACGGCTGGATCCACGAACGCAACTCGCTCCTCTCGGAAGCCGAGGAACGGGAGTTGATGAAAAAATCCTACGACACGCTCAAGGAAATGACCGGCAAAGCCCCGGCCGGCATCCGCACGCCCTCCTGGGATTTCAGCCCCTCCACCCTGAAGCTCATCCGCGAGCTCGGGCTCCTCTATGACAGCAGCCTGATGGCCGACGACCGCCCTTACGAGATTCTCGAGGACGGAAAGCCGACCGGCGTGGTCGAGCTCCCGGTGGAGTGGCTTCTCGATGATTACCCCTACTTCGGTTTTGACCGTTACTCAAGCGTCCGCCCCCACATCACCCCGAACGAGGTCTTCGAGATCTGGGCCTCCGAATTCGACCTGGCCTATCGGGAAGGAACGCTTTTCGTCCTGACCATGCATCCCAAGATCATCGGACACCGCAGCCGCATCGTTATGCTGGAGAAGCTTATCGAATACATCATGGCGCGCAAGAACGTCTGGTTCGCCACCCACGAGGAGATCGCCCGCTGCGTGAAATCGTCGCTGAAATAATGCATCCTTAAGGCTAATAAACCTGGCGCCATTTTTCTGTCTCTAAATCAAGGGTCCAGAGCTGACGCTTGTCGTACTCCCAGGCAAAAATGACTTTCCCGGCGGCGTCGAGCCGCAGACCATCTCCAGTTAACCAGGGCAATGGAACAGCTTTGATTTCGTTGAGTCCTTCATCCAAAACGCAGATCGATCTTTTCCCCTGCTCGGATCGGTACAGAATCAGCCTGGTGTCGCCGGTCCCCCAGTTCAGCACCACCAAAGGCAGGCCGATATCAGAGCCTTTCATATCCCGTTCCCCCACGATCCTCTTTTCGGCAAGCGAATAAATGCTCAAGTTGGTTTTCCCCGTCCACACGGCCAGTTTGTCTCCGCCCTCCGTCCAACTGAATGCGGCGATGGAATCGGCGGCCAGGATTTCCCGTTTATCGCCCGTTTGAAGGTCATAGAGAAGCAGGACTTCCTGTCCCCTGGTTTCATCAAAAATAATGTAAGCGGCCAGGTTTTGCCGGGAAAACGCAGCCTGGTAGGGCTTGCGGACGTTGCTCGCCAGGGTCTCGACCGTCGCCTGGTTCAAGTCAATCCTGAGGAGAGAAGCTCCGGAAATTGCCGTCCTTGCCTCGGGAACAGTTAGCAGCAGAACGTGTTCTGCCGAGCTCGAAAACCCGACCAGGTGAAGAAACCGGATTTGAGGCATGGGCAAAGGCAGGCTCCGAATCCCGCTTCCATCGCTATTCATCCAATAAAATGTGTGCTGATCCCGGTCATCTCGAGTTAAAAAGCCGATTTTTCGTCCGTCGGGAGCGATCTCAACCTCCCAGATGAGGAGATTAGAGAATGGACTCCCTTCCCGCGATGTCTCGATCAGCGGCCTGACATTTTGACCGTCCAGATCGGTAATCCATAAATCAGTGAAGCCCTTCAGCGTATATTTTACAAAAACGATTTGATCTCCGCCGACCGACATATGAGTCCACAGAGAGGTTTTGCATATTCTTTGCGGGCGGCGGCTCTCAAGATCATACCTGTAGATCCCATTCCCCTCATGGAAATAAGCCGCCCTCCCTGCAATTTTCAGGTCGCTGATACCGCGGGAAAGCCCTCCCGCCCTTGAAAACGCCGGAATGATCCCTGCGCTGATGATGAAGGATGCCGCAACAAAAGCCACGGCCAACTTCGCAAAGTGCCAGGCTTTTTTCTTTGGCTGGGAGAAATCCGCGCGGCTAAACGTCAAGATCGAGGCCAAAGCCAGGCCGAGGGAAAAGAGGGCCAGAACGGACAAGGTCCAAGGGACGAATATAGGGTACAGCCATGCTTGCAGGGAAGACGTGTAAACCAGGACAAAGCCGGCATATAGAAGCACCCACAGCAGGAGGGTCAAAAAGATAATCGCGTACTGCTTCTCCGAGAGGAAAGACAGAGAAAAGGCCGTGTTAAAGAGAGCCAAGGACCAAATAAATCCCAGGGAGAAAAGCGAGAATTTTCTGCCCAACTGCAGGGTGAAACTCAGGTCGGCAAGGACATCCTTAATCCCGGGCACGAGCTCGATGATGACGGAGAAAACGACCATAACGGCCAAGAGAACACTCAGCAGGGAGATATACTTGACCAGCCAAATCTTCCCCTTCTTGACCGGCCGCGAGAAGAGATAGGCCCAGGCGCCGTCCTTGAATTCGGAGTTGAACGCGCTGGCCCCCAGGAGCAGGCCGAGAGCGGGAAGGAAAACCAAGGTTGCGGCGCCGGTCAGGAAATCGACGGCTTCCTTCTTCCCGGAAAAGCCAAGAAACAGGACGGCGAAAACCAGGAGCGCAGCCAGGGCGATCAAGAAAAAGTGCAGCCTTTCTTTCCACTCTTTGAAAAACATATTTCTCAGCATGGCGTCCTCCAGGATCTTCTAAAAGCCTTGGCTCTCGCTCTGCTCATTTCTTCACGAAGCTCTCGAAGATCTCTTCCAAGCTCAGCGATTCGACCTCCAGGCGGGCGGGGGAAAGTTCCTCCAGCCTCTGCCTCTTCTCCTCATTCCAGGGGTAGATTGTCAGCATCACCCGGTTGCGGTCTCTGGCCTCAACCAAGACACCATTGAGGGCTATTTTTTCCGGCGGTTCTTTCTCGAAAATGAGCAGAATCTTCCGGGTGCTGCTCTTCACCGCCTCGAAATCCTCATCCAGGATGAGCCGGCCGCCGTGAAGGATGAAAAGGTGCTCGACGATGCGCTCGAGCTCGTGGACCAGATGGGTGGAGAAAAGGATCGTCGTCCCCGCGTCCGCCAGCTCCCTAATGATATTTTTCAGGAAATCGTGCCGTGTCGGGACGTCGATCCCGGATGTCGGGTCGTCGAGGATAAGCAGTTCCGGCCGGGCCGCCAGCGCCGCGGCCAGATGCAGCTTGAGCTTCATCCCGCGGGACAGCGTAGCGATATGCGCCCTCCTCTCCAGAGAAAACCGCTCCAGGAAGCCAGCGGCTCTGTCGCCGTCCCAGCGAGGATAGAAGGCGGCATTGAAATTTAAAAGCTCTCCGACCCTCATCCAGCCATAGAAAAAGGGGTCTTCGGGAATGTACCCGACCTCCTTCCTGTAGGCAGCGGTGCCGAAAGGGGCTGGGACGCCTTTGAAGGATAAGTCTCCCCCGTCCGCCGGGATAATGCCCATGACGATCCTGATAAGCGTGGTCTTCCCTTCGCCATTGTTCCCCAGAAGGCCGTAGACTTTGCCTCCTTCCAGGCTCAGGCTTATACCTTGCAGGACCCGGCGGCGGCCGAAGCTCTTGGCGATATTCTTCAGGCAGAGAATCTCGTTCATCTCGGCTCTCCTCCGCCAGGCAGGCTGTAAGCCTTCAGGCGCTCCTCAAACACCCGGAACATCTCCGCCCGGCCGGACCCGAACCGGGCCGCTTCTTCGATCGCCCGGGAAAATATCTGGGTCAGCAGGCGAACCCGTTCTTCCTCGGCCAGGGAGGCCGAGCCGGCGGCGACAAAGCAGCCTTTCCCCTTGCGCGTGTAAATCAGGCCTTCCTGCTCCAGCTCCCGGTATGCCCGGGCTACCGTGTTAGGGTTAATGACTAGTTCGGCAGCCAGGTCCCTGATCGAGGGGAGCGGCTCGTCCGGCTTCAAGAAACCCAATACGATCCGGCTTCTGAGTTCATTCCTGATCTGTTCATAGATCGGGATAAAACTTGATGTTTCGATTTTCATCAGCATTGCGGCCTCTGTATTACTGTATTAACAGTATAATACAGCTTTTCAATTTGTCAAGCTCTTTTTTTGGCCTTCCCACTAATTACGGGAATCGGCTCCCTTCCCCTTTCGAGGGAAGAGAAATCAGAAGGTTTCAGATCTCTTCCGGCCCGACGATTCCGCCCGAGATGATCGAATTCATCGCCTCGGACACCGTCCAGGCCAGGTCTCTGAGCTGAGATTCTTTGACCATGACCACGAACCCGGTCGTCGGGTTGGGCGCGGTGGGAATAAAGACCTTGACCATCTTCTCATCCGGCTTTCCCCTGTCGACCACAGCGCCGGTGACGAAACCGATCGACCAGAGCCCCGGCCTGAAATGCTCGATCATCACCGCCCTTTTGAAGGCCTGCTTCCCCGGGATCGAGAGCGCTTCGGCCAGCTGCTTGCCCAGGGTGTAGATCGTTTTGATCAGCGGGATGCGGGTCGTGATCCCATCAATCAGGGAAAAGGCCTTCCGGCCCAGCCAATGGCTGGCGACAAGTCCGAGAAGATAGAGGAGAATGAGCACCAGGAGAATTCCCAGGCCGGGCACTCTGAAGCCGAGGTATTTTTCGATGATCCCGGTGATTCGAGTGTCTACAGTCAGGTAAAAGAAACGAATGACGAGTAAAGAAAGACCCAGGGGTATCGCGGCCAGGAATCCCCGGAAAATGTGCGTTCTTAAGTGTTTGAAAAAACCCCTCATTTCGATTCCCCTCCCCGTCCCGGCAGCGGGGGGAAGCCCCGCTGCGAGGCTTTGGGCTTCAACGCTATCTCATCCGAGCTTCTTCCTCCCACTCCTGGCGACAAAAAAGCCGAAGATGAACCCGACGACGACAGCGAGAGGCACCAGGATCACCTGGGACATGCTGATCTTCCAGAAAAAGATGTGAAATTCAACCGGGGGCTGGAGCGTGTTCTGAACGATGACGAAAATGAGCAGGACGAGCAGGGCGATGGCAAACCAGATTTTTGGCTTCATGCGAGATCCCTCCCTATTTATTTGATTTTTTCCCTACATCCACTTTTTTCTTCGGAAAAAGAAAATCATCAACACCCCGACGGCCACCATCACCGCCAGGATGGCAAAATACCCCCACCGCCACTCCAGCTCGGGCATGAATTTGAAATTCATCCCGTAGACGCCGGCGAGGAAAGTCAGCGGGATGAAGATCGTGGCGATGATGGTCAGGACCTTCATCACCTCGTTCATCCGATTGCTGATGCTGGAAAGATAAATGTCGAGCATCCCGGACAGCATATCGCGGTAGGTCTCGACCGTGTCGATGACCTGGATGGTGTGGTCGTAAACGTCGCGGAAGAAGATGCCGGTCGGCTCCTTGATCAAACCGGATTCCGCCCGTTCCAGGCCGCTGATGACCTCCCGCAGCGGCCAGACTGACTTCCGCAGGTAGATCATCTCCCTCTTCAGGACGTGAAGGGCATGAAGCGTTTCGCGCTTCGGGTCGCTGATCAGCTCCTCCTCCAGGGCTTCCACCCGTTCGCCCAGGTTTTCCAGGATGATGAAATAGTTGTCCACGACGGCGTCGATCAGGGAGTAGGCGAGATAATCCGGGCCCATCTTGCGGACCCGGCCCTTGCCCGTGCGGATGCGCTCCCGCACCGGGTCGAACACGTCGCCACCCGCCTCCTGGAAGGAGATGACGAAGTTTGGGCCGAGGATCAGGCTGACCTGCTCCGACTGGACTTCCCGCCGCCTGGCATGAAAGCTGAGCATGCGCAAAACGATGTAGATATAGCCCCCCGTGTCCTCCATCTTGGGCCTCTGGGCCGTGGTCATGATGTCCTCGAGAATCAGGGAATGGATACCGAAACACTGGCCGATCCGGCCGATGACTTCGGCGTCATGGACGCCTTCGACATTGATCCAGGTGACCGTCGGTGTCTCCTTGAAGGGGAAGCACTCGTCGACCGTTTCCGCCTCTTTCATCTGGTAGTTCTGCTCGTCGTAGTCGATAACCGTGATCCTGGTCTTTTCGGCCTTCTTCTCGCCGACATGGATGAGACTCCCGGGCGGCAGCCCGGCTTTCCTCGACCTGCGATGGGAATTTTTAGCCATGCTGGACCTCGTATTTTCTGACGTAGGCGTCGGCGTCGAACTTCCTCCTCAAACCGGAGGCAGTCATGATGCGGACCTTGCCGAAAACCCACTGAGTTGGCCAGGCGCGGTCGTGCTTGCCGAAACACCAGGCCACTCCGGTAAACCCGTTGGCGTCCCGGCCGTCGATTTCGTACTTGTTGTTAAGGTGAAGAGCGATCTGGAAGGCCTCCTCCGGCGCTTTTGTCCACTCGGGAATCCGCTTTCCCCAGTACATCCGCATGTAATTGTGCATTTTGCCGGTGAGGGTCATCTCCCGCTGGGCGGCATTCCAGTAGGGGTCGTCGGTCCGCCCTTCTTCCAGCTCGGGCAGAGAGTAAATCGTTCCCCGCCGGTCCCGCTGGTGCTCCTGGAGAGTCATCTGCGCCCACGATGGAAGTCCCTCGAACCTGTCATACTGCCTGTTGTAGTGAACGAAGTTCATGCTCAACTCGCGCCGGACGATGAGCTCTTCCAGGTAAGCGTCGGCCGCCTTGGTTTTCGCTTTCATAACCTCGAGGGCGACGTAGAGCGGCGAGACCTGGCCGAAATGAAGGTAGGGGCTCATGTGCGAGACGGCATCCACATTGGGGTCGTTTCTCATCTCCGGATAGAGAGACAGCTTCTGGCCCAAAAAGTCGGCCAGCCTCTTTTTGGCCTCGCCCGTCCCCCCGATATATGAATTTGCCCGGCGGACGCTCCGGTCGATGTTCAGACGGGCAAGCGCGTTGTCGACATCATCGAGGACGAAGCCTTTAAACTTCAATCCAAGAGAGTCTTTTCTGACCTGGCGCGACCTGAGCGGGACAAGATACTTCTCCAGCTGACGCTGGATCCTCGGCCGGATCGTTCTCGCCGCGTACTCCTCTTTGGGTGAGGCCTGCTCGAGAGGCACGACGACATTGGTCTCCACCTGAACGAGCGGGCAGTCGATGGCCTGAGCGACGAGATTTCGCCAGGCCCGCTCGATCCTCAGGTAGCCTCGGTCGACGACCGTAAGACACGCCCGCTTTGCCATCTCAATGACACCGGCCGCTGGATATCGGCATTCAGCTGAAACACCTTCATCGCCATCATGGCCCTGGGAATCGAGTGAGAATGGGTGGCACGGCGCCAGTCCCCGCCCGCCCGCAGCGAATGGGGTGGGTGGGGGGGTCTTCGACGAGGACGGACGGGGACGCGCCGTGACAGGACCCATTCTCACGATGGGATAGCAGATACTCTCGTGTCCGACGACAAAACGGATTCCCCTGTCCTCGAGCGCCCGGCCGGCCTCCCTCAACCCCTCCAGCATGAAAGCGTAGTGCCGCTCGTTGGCTTCAGGAAATCGGTCGGTGAGGCCAAAAAAAACGACGAGGGGGCGGCTTCTCGCGTTGGCCTCAGCGATCGCGTACTCGAGCGCATGGTTGTACTCGGCGCGCTGGGAGGCCTGCATCCAGTAGAGAATGTAATCCCGGCTCTTTTCGGTCTCGTTGTTGAGCGGCCGGACGCGCTCGCGGTGGATCATCGAAAGGCGCTATTTCAGTCTCGCTTCGGCCGCCTTCCAGTCAATGTTCTTGAAGAAAGCCTCGATGTAGTCTGCCCTCTTCAGCCCGTAGTCGATCATGAAGGCATGCTCGAAGACGTCCATGATCAAAATGGGCAGGCAGCCGGCTGGATGTCCGGCATCGTGCTCGTTGATCCAGAAGTTGACCAGCCGGCCGTTGGCCGCATCCTGGTAAAGGACCGCCCAGCCGATGCCCCGCATGGCGCCGACGCCCTTGAAATCCTTCTCCCAGGCTTCGTACCTTCCAAAATCCTCGACGAGCTTTTTCCCCAGCTTTCCGGCCGGGTCGAGCCCGGCCTTGTCGCCCAGGTTCTCGAAATAGTACTCGTGGAGCCGCATGCCGTTGAACTCCCAGCCGAGGCGCCGCTTCATCTCGGCAAACTCGGGGACAGCAGTCTTCCCTTCCTTGAGCATCGCCGCCAGCAGGTCGAGGACCTTATTGGTGTTTGTTACATACCCCTGGTAGAGGGTGAAATGGTTCTTGAGCAGGGTCTCGCTGAAGCCCGGCAGGCCGATGAGCTTGCTGTAGTCTTTCGCCGTATAGGCCATAATCTTATCCTCCTGTATAAAATTGAGATTCAAGGGGAGAGCGGCTTTGGTGAGCAGGGCCGCTCCGCCCAGGCCAGTGAACTTCATGAATTCGCGCCGGCGCAACACTTATTTCTTCCCCTCTTTCTCTGTTTTCTCTTCTTTCTCTTCTTTTTCGGCCGGAATCAGCCCCGCCTTCTTGCGAATTTCGAGCTCGAGGCCAGCGGCCACCTCAGGGTTCTCCTTGAGAAGCTTCTTGACGTTATCCCGGCCCTGGCCGATCCGCTCACCCTGGAAAGAATACCACGTTCCGGATTTCTCGATCAGCCCGAAATTGACGCCGCAGTCCACTAGGTCCCCCTCCTTGGAGATGCCGTGGCCGTAGATGATGTCGAACTCGGCGTCCCGGAAGGGCGGGGCCATCTTGTTTTTGACGATCTTGACTTTGACCCGGTTCCCGACAACGCTGTCCCCCTCTTTGAGCGATGTCACCCGGCGCACGTCGATCCGCATCGAGGCGTAGAACTTGAGCGCCCGGCCGCCGGTCGTCGTCTCGGGATTGCCGATAAAGATGCCGATTTTCTCGCGCATCTGGTTGACGAAAATGAAGCAGGTCTTGGACCGGCTGACGATGGCCGTGAGCTTGCGCAGGGCCTGGGACATCAGCCGGGCCTGGAGGCCCATGTGGGCATCGCCCATCTCGCCCTCGAGCTCGGCCTTGGGGACCAGGGCGGCGACGGAGTCCACGACGATGACGTCCACGGCACCGCTCCGCACCAGGACCTCGGCGATCTCCAGCCCCTGCTCGCCGTAGTCGGGCTGGGAAATGAGAAGATTGTCCACGTCAACGCCGACGCTGGCGGCGTAAGTCGGGTCCAGACAATGCTCGGCGTCGATGAAGGCCGCCTGGCCTCCCTTCTTCTGGGCCTCGGCGATGACGTGCAGCGCCAGGGTCGTCTTGCCGGTGGCTTCCGGCCCGAATACCTCAACCACCCGGCCGCGCGGGAACCCGCCGATTCCCAGGGCCAGGTCGAAGGCGATCGAACCGGTGGGGATGGCGGGCACCCTGTTGGCGGCCTCCTTCTGGCCGAGCTTCATCACCGAGCCCTTGCCGAACTGCTTTTCGATCTGGGAGACGGCCGCTTCGATGGCTCGGGCACGGGACGCCTGCTTGGGGTCTGCCTCTTCGGGTTTTATCTTTTCCATACTTTCCTCCTCATCATATGAGACGCCTGACGGGCAGGAACCTTATCACGAACTCGGTCCCTGATTAGCCCTATTTTAACACGAAACCGGAATTCTTAAAGCGGATCAATAAAATGGCGGCGTCAATTATGCCTGTCTATAATCGTAGAAGCCGCGGCCGGACTTCCGGCCCAGGTATCCGGCGTCGACATATTTTTTCAACAGCGGGCAGGGCCGGTACTTGGAATCCTTGAAGCCCTCGTAAAGCACTTCCATGATGTAGAGGCAGACGTCCAGGCCGATCAGGTCGGCCAGAGTCAACGGACCCATGGGGTGGTTCATCCCCAGCTTCATCACGGTATCGATGGCTTCGACCGACCCCACGCCCTCCATCAGGGCATAGACGGCCTCGTTGATCATCGGCATCAGGATCCGGTTGGCGATAAATCCGGGGTAGTCGTTCGCTTCCACGGGGACCTTGCCCATTTTCTCGGCAAGTGCTTTCACTACGGCAAAGGTTTCCTGGGAGGTGGCGATCCCCTTGATGAGCTCGACCAGGGTCATCAGCGGAACTGGGTTCATGAAGTGCATGCCCATGAACTTCGCCGGCCGGGAGGTCAGGGCCGCCAGCCGGGTGATGGAGATGGAGGAGGTGTTGGAGGTCAGGATGATCTCCGGTGCCAGGACGTTGTCGAGCGCCGTGAGCACTTTCTTCTTGACCTCAAAGTCTTCGAACACCGCCTCGACCACGAAATCGACTGCCTTGAATTCGTCGAGCGATGTGGTCGTCTTGATCCGGCCCAGTATCGCCGTCTTGTCCCCTGTGATCTTCCCCTTCTCGATGAGCTTGGAGACGCTCTTGTCGATCGTCCTCAAACCCCGGTCGAGATACTCCTGAGCGACGTCCTGGACCAGGACGTCAAACCCCGAGACGGCCGCCGCCTGGGCGATGCCGCCGCCCATGGTGCCGGCTCCGACTATTCCGATCGATTTAATATCCATTGTCCCTCCTGTTCCTCTGTTCAGACCATCTCTATGGCCATGGCCACGGCGTCTCCCCCTCCCAGACAGAGAGAGGCAACGCCCCGCTTGAGGCCGCGGTGTTTCAGGGCATAGATGAGCGTGGTCAGGATGCGGGCGCCGGTGGCTCCGATCGGATGGCCCAGCGCCACCGCCCCTCCGTGGACGTTGACCTTCTCCCGGTCGAGCCCGAGCTCCTTGATCAGGACGACGAGCTGGGCGGAGAAAGCCTCGTTGATCTCGAAGAGGTCGACGTCCTGGACCTTCCAGCCGACGTTGGCCAGGAGCTTTTCGATCGCCCCCTTGGGCGCGTACATGACCAGGGACGGCTCGACCCCGTTTGTCGTCGTCCCCAGGATCCGGGCCATCGGCTGGGCCAGCCCCTTGGCCTTGATCGCCTCCGGCGAGGCCACGACCACGGCCGCGCCGCCGTCATTCAGGCTGGAGGCATTTCCGGCCGTCACGGTCCCGTCTTTCTTGAAAGCGGGCCGCAGCTTGGCCAACTTTTCCACCGTCGTGTCCCGGCGCGGGCCTTCGTCGGCGGCGAAGATGATCGGGTCGCCCTTCCTCTGAGGCACGGCGACGGGGACGATCTCATCCTTGAAGTACCCTTTGTCGATGGCCTGGACGGCTTTCTGGTGGCTGCTAAAAGCATACCTGTCCTGCTCTTCCCTGGTGGCGCCGTATTTCTCGGCCACCACCTCACCCGTGATCCCCATGTGAACGTTGTCGAAGGCGCACCAGAGCCCGTCGAGGATCATGGCGTCCTTCATCTGGACGTCGCCGAACTTGACTCCCTCCCGGAGGCCCCAGACCATGTGGGGAGCCTTGCTCATGCTCTCCATGCCCCCGGCGAGGACGATCTCCTTTTCTTCGAGCTGAATGGCCTGAGCGGCCAACGCCACCGCCTTGAGCGCCGACCCGCAGACCTTGTTGACCGCAAAGCAGCTCACCGAATAGGGAATGCCGGCCTTGACGGCCGCCTGCTTGGCCGGCGCCTGGCCGATGCCGGCCTGGACGACGTTGCCCATGATCACTTCATCCACGTCCTCGCCCTTGAGGTTCGCCCTCTTCATGGCTTCTCTGATGGCGAACCCGCCGAGCTCGGGGGCGGTGAAGTCCTTGAGAGCCCCGAGAAAGACGCCGATCGCGGTGCGCGCGACGCCGACGATGAATACATCCCTCTTTTCACACATCGATCATTCCTTTCGCGGAAAATTAATACGTCCCTTTTTTATCATAAAAAATGGCGGGTGTAAACCAACAAGGCATTCCCTAAAATTGCCGATAGAAACACCCGATGGATTCTGCCCCGGTTCACCCCCGGCGAGGCCCCCGAACCGTGTCACCCATCGGGTGCCAGCCCTTCATTCCAATCTCGTAAGTATCGCAACGCCTAGGGATGCTGAACCGCCGCTATCGGCAATTCCGGGATATGAACTGATATCCCGGGATCGTTGACTCGACCGGGAGAATAAAGTTAGTATTCCCAGAGCAAGGGCGTGAAGCGAAAATGAGGACGGACCGAGCATCAGCAAAGCGAAAAGCGCAGGCGGATCTTCTCCGGCCGAAGGCAGTAACGTCAAGGCGAAGTCGCCTTCAGGCCCAACGAATGATGCACTTGGCCGTGGTCCAGGCATTTCTAGGGATGAGGAAGAATCGCGGTGGGCCGTTCGGCGCGGTGATCGTCAGAAACGGCCGCGTAGTCGCCCGGGGGCACAATCAGGTCATCGCGACAAACGACCCCACCGCCCACGCCGAGATCGTGGCCATCAGGCGGGCCGCCGCCAGGCTCAAGAGGTTTGATTTATCCGACTGCGAGATCTACTCGACCTGCGAGCCATGCCCCATGTGTCTGGCAGCGATCTCCTGGGCTAACATTCGAACCGTTTACTACGGATGCACCAGGGAAGACGCGGAAAAAATCGGTTTCCGGGACAAGCTATTCTATGATCTGCTGGGGAAAAGGGCCTCCAGAGCCGTCAGGCGGGTCCAGGTCGGCCGCCGGGAATGCCTCGGACCTTTCAGGGAATGGGAGCGCAAAAAAGACAAGATCGGGTACTAATATCGAGGCGGTACGGCTTGGCCGCTGGCCGGTGAAGGGCCGGTGTATTTCAGGAGGTAGAGCCGGTAGACCTCGCCGGCGACGATGGCGCGGCCGGTGGCCGTCAGTTTAGTGAGATATCCCGGTCGCTCCAGCTTGGGGTCGAGATGAAAATTGAGGAGGATGAGGCAGTCTTTCCGCTTTTTCCAAGCAAACTGCTCGGCCCGCTCCAGGATGAGTTGGGGGCTGACGTCCTGAAACCTCTTCAGGTCCCATTTCACGTACGACCCCAGCCGTTCCCCCCGGACAAAATAGACCTTCCGGCCGAGATAGCCTGAAACCGGGGTCATCAGGTAGTCCATTTCGCCCACGATGGGCAGGTCGGCGTATCCCTTCTGCTTGATATACCCGGCGACCGCCTTGGCCTGGGAGAACGGATGGACAACATCCATCCCGGCGGCGAAGAGCCCGCCGGCGGCCTGGACGGCAAAAATCGCCGTCAGGATCCCGGATAGAACCATCGAGCCCGCCGGCCGGCGGCCCGTTTGGGCGGAGAGGACCTTTGTCGGGTCGGCGGAGCCCCGGGCCAGCCAGAGGGCGGCAATGAAAGCGAGGAACAGGTGTCCGAAGTGGCGGGCAAATCCGACGCTGCCGATATAGGTCCAGGCCAGTATCCCGGCCGTGCTCAGGCCATAAAAAGCAAGCGCGGTCCTGCTCTTCCTGAGAAGAGCGACCGCAAAAATGAGAATCAGCAGGGCAGAGGTGGCATTGACCGGCAGGTTTGACGGCGCCTTCTCCAGAAGATTCGTGTTCCAGAAATGGAATGTCGGCCTGGGCATCGGCAGGTAGGAGCGAGGCAGAGTCCGGAGGACGGTGCTCAGCAGGCCCGCAGCAAAAGCGGTATGGGTCTTCGAGGCCTGGTCATAGGAGGCGTCGGGTACCGGCCTCAAGTACAGGATGCAAAGAAGACCGCCGGCGCAGACCAAGAACAAAGCGGCATAGGAGACCCATTTTTTTCGCATCGACTGATCGGAGAGAACCTCCACCAACATCACGGCGCCGGCCGCAAGCGCCAGGATGAGGCCGTAGACGCTCGTGTTGGCCAGGACGAACAGGCAGGCGGCCGAGAGCAGGGGTTTTGTCGGTTCCCTGGTGAAAAAAACGCAGAAGAGAAAAAGGGAGAGCACCCCCAGGGCATAATTCCGGCTGATGATGTTGTACTCGAAAAACAGGTAATAACTGAAGATCAGCAGGACCTTCTGGACCCGGCTGAACGGGGCGAATCGAAGCACGAGCCAGGCGGAGAGCGCCGCCAGCCCGACATGGAAAAGCTGCATGGCCAGGGGGGAGCCGGTCAGGCGGCCGAGCAAAAACAGCCCGATGAACCAGGCCATGGGGTGTTTATCGTAGCGGCCCGCCCGGGCGAGGTCGCCGAAGGACATCTGCTCTTTGGCCAGGAGCCAGGCCTGGAGCTCGTCCCGCCACATCTCGTGCCGCAAGATCGTCACCAGGCTGAGCAGGATGAACAGCCCCAAAAAGAAAATGGTCAGGCGTCGCGAAAAAGGGTTCATGAAAGCCCGGTGATCTCGCCCTCATCCGTCACATCGACTCTCTCGGCGGCGGGAGAGTTCGGCAGGCCGGGCATGGTCATGATGTCGCCGCAATAGACGACGACAAACCCCGCGCCGGCGCTGAGCGAGACGTCGGTCACGATGAGGGTGAACCCAGCGGGACGGCCGAGCGCTTCATCGTCAGCGGAGAGCGAATACTGTGTCTTGGCGATGCAGACGGGGAGATTACGGAACCCGTCGTCCTCCATCCGCAGGATTTTGCGCCGGACCTTTCCCTCCATGGCCACGCCGGAGGCTCCATAGATCTTCTTGGCCACGGCCTCGATCTTCTCGACCAGGGAGAGGTCGAGCGGATAGAGGAATTTGAAGTTGTTCTTTTCTTCGTCCAGGGCTTTCATCACCTCCCTGGCCAATTCCGTTCCTCCTTCCCCGCCCTGGCCATAGACGTCGCTTAAGGCCGCCCGCGCCTTCTCGGCCCGGCAGAGGGTGAGGAATCTCTCGACCTCTTTGTCCGTGTCATCGGGGAATTTGTTCAGGGCGACGACAAACGGAACACCGAAAAGCCGGAGGTTTTCGATGTGCTTCCTCAAGTTTTCGAATCCCTTCTCCACCGCTCCGGCATCGGCGGCCTTGACGTCTGTCAATTTCACTCCGCCGTGCAGCTTGAGGGCCCGCAGCGTCGCCACCAAGACGCAGCCGTCCGGGGGCGGGATGTGACCGGTGCGGACGACGATGTCGAAAAACTTCTCCGCGCCCAGGTCGGAGGCGAACCCGGTCTCCGTGACCACAAAATCCGCCAGGCTGAGGGCCAGGCGTGTGGCGATCACCGAATTGGTGCCGTGGGCGATGTTGGCGAACGGGCCGCCGTGGATGAGCGCAGGCGTCCCCTCCAGAGTCTGGACAAGGTTGGGCTTCATGGCGTCTTTGAGGAGAGCGGCCATGGCGCCTTCCGCTTTGATCTGGCTGGCGAAGACCGGTTTGTTTTCGGATGAATATCCGATGACGACCCGGCCGAGCCTTTCTCTGAGCTCGTGCAGGTCGGCCGAAAGGCAGAGAATGGCCATGACCTCGGAGGCGGCCGTGATGTCGAACCCGGTTTCACGGGCGATCCCGCGCAGGGGGCCGCCGATGCCGACCACGACATCGCGGAGCACGCGGTCATCCATGTCCATGACCCTCTTCCAGGTGATGGTCCGGCAGTCGATCAGGCCGCAGACGCCGTCGAAATGAAGGCGGTTATCGACCATGGCCGCCAGCAGGTTGTGCGCCGCCGTCACGGCGTGGATGTCGCCGGTGAAGTGGAGGTTGATCTCGTCACGCGGGGCGACCTGGGCGTGCCCTCCGCCCGTCGCGCCGCCCTTCAGCCCGAAAACGGGGCCGAGGGAGGGCTCGCGCAGGGCCGCGATGGCGCTTTTGTCCAGGCGGCCGAAGGCGTCGGCCAGGCCGATGGCCGTCGTTGTCTTCCCCTCGCCGGCCGGCGTCGGCGTCATGGCCGTGACCATGATGAGATTTCCCCTTTTGGGCAGCTCCTTGATGGGCCTCGGCCAGAGGATCTTCGCCTTATAGGAGCCGTACTTTTCCAGACATTCCGCGGGAATTCCGGCCCGCGCGGCAATTTCTTCGATCGGTTTCATCGGGTATTGCTTGGCGATTTCTCTGTCATCCGTCATGGCCACCTCCCGCCTCTGAGTTTATCCAGAATTTATCGGCGACACAATACCTATCACCGATTCCTCCGGACTCTCAGCCGGGATGCAGGAATTGGAACTCATACTCCTCGATCAGGCCGTGGTCGGAGAAGCTGAAAAAACAGTTGTTTCCGATGATGATGTGATCTAGCACCTTGATCTGCATCAATCTGGCCGCGCCGACCAGGTCCCTGGTGATTTCTTTATCGCAGAGAGACGGCTCCGGGTCCCCGGACGGATGGTTATGGACGAAGATCAACGAGGAAGCCTCGAAGCGCAGCGCGTCTTTGATGATCTCCCGGGGGTAAACGGCGCTCGAATCGACAGTGCCTTCAAAGAGGGTCTTTTCCTCGAGGATCTGGTTTTTCGCGTCCAGGAAAAGGACCTTGAACTTCTCTCTTTTCAGGTCGCGGAGGGCATGGTAGAGGTAATCAAACACCTCCCGAGAGGAGCGGCAATACGGCCGGCTCATCATCCTCTCCCGGAGAAACCGGCGCGAGACCTCCTGGACGAACTTGAGGCCGAAGACATTGTGCGGGCCGATGCCCCTGATTCTCTGGAGGTCGAGCGGGCTGGCTTCGAGCACCCCGCCAAGGGTTTTGAACTCCCTGAGCGCTTCCTTAGCCTGCCTTTTACAGTCCCGCCGGGGAGTGCCCAGCGCCAGGAGAAGCTCGATGATCTCATACTCCAGAAAACCATCCAGCCCGCCCTGAAGAAACTTCTCCCTGAGGCGGTGCCGGTGCCCCAGATGTCTGTTCTTGTACTCCCTTTGGGGTCGAAACTCGTTGTTCATGACGACACTAAATGGACGAACGAAAGGGGAAAAATTTCGCAATACCGGGGTGGCGGATGCGGGCGACGTCGGCGATTGGCCCGGGTTTGCGGGCGATAATTCAGTCTCGAGGAGAGTCCTCTTCAAGAGCTTCGCGGATCGCGATGACCTTTTCCGGGAGAATATCGTATGGAAGGATGCCCGTGCCCATCAAGAAGCGCGGGTGTCTCCGGCCGACGGCGAGGACCTCGCGGACTTTTGCTTTGATCAGGGCGATCGGCTGAGCGGCGAGCAGAGCGGGGGGTAGGTTGGCCCGGAGCAGGACTGGCTCGTCCTTCAGCCGCTCGACAAAAAACTCGAGGTCGGCTTTATAATCGCACAACACGTTGTTCGTTCCCGTTTCCAGGATCTCCTCCAGCAGCACCGTCGTATCGCCTCCCATAATGTAGGGAACGAGCGGCAGGCCGAGCTCCCGGCGGAAATACCGAACCACCCCTGCGGTCGGCCGCAGGATGATTCTCCGGTAGAGCTCGGGATAAGTCATCGGGGGCGAGGCATGCGAATCAAAGAGGATGACCCCCAGCCCATTCTCCGCGAATGCCCTGCCATAGGCTTTAACCATCTCGCCGCAAAAGGCCAGGAGATCCTTCACCCAGGCCGCCTGGTCGAGCATGGCAATCAGAATGTCCCCGGGGCCTACAAGCTCACTGGCGATGGAAAAAGGCGCGCTCAGGGCGCCGCGTACGATTCTCTCCCGGCCAAACCGCTCCTGGATGCGGCGTCCGACCTCGAGATGAAGGGGCATGCGGCCGTGCATCCGGGGGTCGGGAAGCCAAAGCCGGGAAATATCGTCGCCGACCCGCAGGACCCTTCCCGTCACGGCCGGAACGTCATTCGACTCCGGGTAGGTCACTTCGCAGCCCGCCGCTTCCGCCTCCACGTTGTAGACATCACAGCCGATGACGAGCAGGTCGGGGTCGTATAGTCCCACTTCCGCAGTGACCGCCCGCTCGAAAAGGCCCACATCCCGGCACATCTCCGACGGCCGCACACCGATGAGGGCAGCCTTGTGCTCGTAGACGGCGGGGCAGAAGGGAGTCCGGTCAACGGGTTTGCCATGAAGAAAGGCTTCAATCCGCTGGCGGGGAGTCATCCGAAGAGCCGACATCGCCCCAACTTTTTAGCACAGCCCCGGCCGGCTGTCAAAATTCCGACCGCCGCCCGTCTCGATTTTTATAAACCCATGTAAAATTAGTTTACAGCCGCGGGCGACGGGGGGAGGATGTTGTTCGGGGCGCTCTTCTATCTTATTGATATTTCTCAAATTAATGGCTCCCGATTTGGCATACAAATTGCTACCTCTTTGGTCGGCAAGCAAAACAGAAACGGCCCCAGGGCGAGCCAGGAATAAATCCCGGCGTCAATTGTATAAAGGACGGGAGCGCAAATGAGGCCTGATAATGAGATTGATCGAAACCTCATAGCGAGAGCTAAGAAGGGAGACATGGACGCTTTCGAGACGCTGGTCAGGAAATACCAGAGATTCATCTACATTCTCTGCCACCGGATCACGGGGGCTCACCAGACGGCGGATGACCTCTCCCAGGAGACCTTTCTCAAGGCCTATGTTGCGCTCCCTCACTTTATCGACGGCTATGACTTTTATCCGTGGATCCGCAGGATTGCCCTCAACAACTGCTTCAACTTCCTGAAGAAATGGAAAAGGGAAAAGCCGTTCGCCGAGGAGGAAAAGGTGGCCCAGCACAATTCGATGTCCTCGCCCCATGAATCTCCCCCCGACGCCGTGGAGAGGGGCGAAATGGAACGCAAATTCAAAGAAGCGTTCAAAACGCTCCCTCCAGACCAGAAAGTGATTTTTTCTCTCCGCGCCTTCGAGAACATGAGCTACGCGGAGATCGCCCAAACACTGCATATCCCCGCGGGTACGGTGATGTCCCGTCTCAACCGGGCCAGGAGAAAGCTCAAGGTCCACATGGCCGACTACCTGAGGAGAGGCTGATGAGACACCGGAGAATCGAAGACCTCCTGGGCGCCTATCTCGACAACGAATTGAAGGAAAAGGAAAGGAAGATCGTCGCCGAGCACCTGCGCACCTGCCGCGAGTGCCGGCAGGAACTCGAACTCCTGAAAAAACTGGATGAATTCGCGCGGTCGCTCTCCCCGGCCCCCCAGACGGATGCGTACTGGGAGGCGTTCCCGGCCAGGGTCAAAACCGCCGTCAGGAAGCGGCTGTCCCCGTCCCGGGAAAAGGAGGCCGCCATGTTTCAAGACTCTTTTATCGTGGCCGAAAAGAACGTGAAACTGAAAGCGGTGGTGTTTCCGCTGTCGCTGGCGGCTCATCTTATCATCATCTCTCTGCTGATCGTCCTTCCGCTGATGAACCCGGGCGGTCTGCCCGAGGTTCAAGTCTATAGTGCCTTTCTCGCTCCCCCGCCCCCACCGCCTCCTCCACCTCCGCCTCCGGCTAAGAAGCGGTCGAGCTCCCAGGCTAAGACCAGGATTAAACCCGTCCAGGCACAGACGACGGTCGAACCTGGCCGGCTCGTCGCTCCCGTCGAGATCCCGGAAGAGATCGCCGATGAGCAGGTCTCCGATTTCGGGGTCGAAGGCGGCGTCGAAGGTGGGGTGGAAGGCGGTGTCGTGGGCGGTGTCTTAGGGGGTGTAGTGGGAGGAGTCCTCGGCGGAGTCGTCGGTGAGGTCGAAGCGCCGATCAGAGCCCTGGGCGAGATCAAGCCGCCGCGGCTGGTCAAACGGGTCGAACCGATCTATCCCGAGATCGCCCGGCAGGCCAGGGTCGAGGGCATCGTCATCCTCGACGCGATAACGGACATTTACGGGCGGGTGCAGAGCGTCAAAGTGCTGCGTTCCATCCCGCTCCTCGACCAGGCGGCGATCGATGCGGTGCGCCAGTGGATCTATGAGCCGATGATCATCAACGGCCGCCCCAGGGGCGTCATCTTCACCGTGACGGTCACCTTCCAGCTGAGATAACGGCCCGGCAAATCTCTATTTCTCTCAGGGCTATTTTCCTGCTATTCCCAGATCATGCTGTATTTTCTGAGCAGGTCGAGGCCATAGACCTCTTCCTCCACGCGGACATACAGTTTGTTTTTTCTGATGGCCTGGAACGTTTCGGCTCGAGGATGGTAGAATTTGGCCATATAACGGCCGTCGGCATCAAAGACGTCATAGCGGTCGAGTTGGTCCCCCTCTTTGTTGATATAATCATAGGTGCGGACATAAATGCGGTCTTCATCGTCGACATAGAAGGTTTGCGCCGGTGGAAAGTGTTTGGGAACTTCAAATTTGTATCCGGGCCGAATCCCTTGGTCGCCCCAGGTCTGCTGGATGAGCCTCTTTTCGTGGGCCTCGGTGATCTTGACAGGGTCGCAGTCCTTGATAACCCTCCTGAGGGCCTTCCCCTCCCTGTTCATAAGAGTGAGCTCGTATTTGAGGAAATCGAGCCAGACAAGGCTTTCATCCCTGGTCATCTGAATGAAGAGCGCCGGCGAAAAGGCCTGGACGACTCGGGGCGTCCTCATGACTTCGATGGAAGCAAAGGTCGCCAGCGGATCGAGCGCGGGACTGAACTTCTTGACTTCAAAGATGGTCTTGGCTTCGTCAAAAGTCCTCGAAATCGCGTAGAAATTTCCTTCCGAGTCCACTTTAAATCTGGTGATGAACCTGTATTTCCCCATGGGAATTTCCTTAAGGAGTTCGCCCTCGCGGCTGTAGAAAATGAACTTGGCGTTCGTTTGGTCATGGACGACAATTTTATTTCCCTGAAAGATCCCCAAGTAAAAGGGAAGACCGATCTCGCCCGGCCCCTGGCCTTTTCGGCCGAAGCTCCTCACGTGTTTTCCGTTCTTGTCATAAACCTTAATTAGGGTCTCTTTCCAATCGGCGGCAATCATATATTCCTCTTCGTCCACCTGGGTATGCTGTAAACCGGAAAACGTGTAATTCGGATCTTCCGTATCTTTGCCGATGGTCAGGTCCTCCCTCAGAGTGACCTTGGCGGGCAGGCCCTTGATCGGGACCGGCTCCTTGGGATTGTAGACGACCGGAATGCCATCTTCGGTTTTGATTTTGATCTCCTGCGCCAGGAGGCAGTTGCCAGTTAGGAAAGCGGCGACCATCCCAATCAGAACAATGTTAAAAGTCGATAGACCTTGAATCATAGAAACCCCTCCTCATTTATTTTAAAGTAAAATTGCCGACACTATCTTGAAATATATTTTATCAGGTTTCTTGGTCACTTTTCTCTTCGAAAGATGTCATGAGAAATCCACTCTGTTCAGATTTACTTTCCCTCAAGCATCGTGCACGAACGGTTATTTGCTTCGTCGCTTTCAGCGACCGACTTCTTGGCGTCGGCGATGGCGCAGACTTCGTACATTCCCAAGCCCGTTTTGATGGTGATCGAAAACGTGTAGGCGTCGCCGGGGTCGAGTTCCCGGATCTTCCCCCGAATCTTCTTCAAGACCTGCCGGGGAGGCCGCGCGTTACGGAAGATCACATCACATAACGATTCCGGGGACAGGGCCGAGCCGATGTTTTTCACCGTCGTGCTGATAGCGACATCCCGGAGGGAACCGGCGGTCCTCGAGAGGTCGACGCTTGTGATGAGATCCGGTTTTGGATCCTCGCCTCTCCCGGCTTCGCCTTCGCCGGCCGAAATCCGCTGGATTTGAAGAGAAGACCCCGCCCTCACGGCCACGTAGTAATGAGAATTCAGTTTCCCATGGCCGGAAGCTTGAGACAGGAGAACAGAGCCAAGAAGGGCGATCGACCAAAGTCCGACACAGCTGAGCCGAAGAGAGCGAATCCTGATAATTCTTACCGTCCGATTAGTCTCCCGCCAGAGAACTTAAAATAACGTTATCACAACCCGAAAAAGGCTGTCAAACCCGGCGCCGCCGCCGCCGCCGCGGGCGACAGCTATAATTTTCGGGCGCAAGGATTATGTTCGGCCCTCGCAGGTCAGCGAAGCTCCAGGTCGATGCTGCCGATTCCGGCATCGACGCGAAGTTCGATCGAGACCGCCGACTTTCCGTAGGCCTCATTGGTGAATATGTCGCCTGTCTTTTTAAAATTCGGCGCGTGGATCGACCCGAGCCCGCCGTCGATCTCGGCCCGAACCCCGATATTCGCCGGGAGATATATGGTAGCGTGCCCGATCCCTCCGTCGATTTTCACGTCCAGGTCGGCGCTCCGTTCGCCCCCGACGTCCAGCGTCAGCTCCCCGACTCCCATGTCGATATCCAGCCGCTTGACTTGAAAATCCCGCAGGTCCAGTTTGCTCGCTCCTGCTCCCAGGTCGACTTTGATGTCCATCGGGACCCGGTTATTCAGGCGGATATCCCACTTCGTTCGGCCACCGCCGAAATGGATGCCCCGCCGCCTTCTCTCATGGATCGAAAGCTTCCCCTTCTTGGCGAAGGTCGAGTATTCCACTTCGGGAATGCGCCGTTCAAAACGGTAGCGGAAAGAGCCTTCCATAAGGGCCGCGGCCCCGCCTTCCAGGTTCAGTTCGCCGGCGCCCATACGAAGCTCGACTTCCACGGACTCGACCTCACCCAGCTCCACCGTCTGGTTTTTGACCTTCAGGTCCCTCTCCACATCACAGGCTGACAGCGCGGCCGCAGCCAGGATCACAAGAAAAAAATACAGGATTGTTCTCGGCTTCATGGCCCGTCACCTCTTCACCCAGTATTACGAAAGCAACAGCAGAAAAGTTCAATCCAACAGCGGGCCTGGAGAAAATCAGCCCGCCGGTCGCTAGAAATGCAGACGGGTGGACGCCTTTATTTTTTCTCGGGCGAAAGATACAGGGCGAGGTAAAGGCGGTCGGTTTCTTTGGGCTTTCTGAAAACTTCGTAACTGCTGCTGGGACATGGACTAACGGCTGCTCTTTCACTATTTTGACAGCTTCCTGGTTCGTCCTGCGCTTCTAGTAAGGCCCTGGTTCTAGTTTATAAGGAATGAGTACGAAGGAGTGCTTTTTCCCGTTGAAGCCCCGCGCATCCCGTGTCACCAGCTTGAGGCCGGCCCTTAGCGACATTGCCGCCTGAAATGCGTCAGGGAGCTTCCAGCCGTGTTTCCTCCTCAGCGCCGCGGCGCTTGTCGCGTCGTCTCTGGTCAGAGGCAGGCACTCGAATTCGTTACATAGATCCAAGGCGGAGATCACTTCCTCTTCTGTCCCTCCGCTGAGCACCTCGGCCCGCGTGATCACCGAGAGGACGGCCTCGCCGTCCCGGAGCTTCCCCAGCCAATTCGTCGCCGCTTCAATCCCGCGGAGATGATCGATCAGGATGACGGAGTCCAGAAGATACGCCTGCTTCACGCTTCGTCCTTCCATTCTTGGCGCAAGGCTTTCACGTGATCCCGGCTGTCGCCCCTTACCGATGTCCACGTCCCGGTTGTTTTCCGAAGCACGGCCGCGAGGCCTTTCTCTGACTTTATCCGGCGGAATTCCCTGATCGCCCGGCGGATGATCTCGGCGCTCGAGATCCGGTGCTGCCGGCCGTAGGTTTTCAGCCAGGCCTTTTCATCCTCGGGTATTGATATGATCGTCCTGGTCATGCGCGCCATCCTCATCACCTCGCCCAATATATATCAGAAAGGTGATATCATGTCAAGGAGCTCGGCAAGGAACCTCGCAAGCTTCGGAAATAGAGACGAAGCCGGGTGATTTTTTCTCTCACCTTTTTTCCGACAACGGATTTGTACGAATTGGAAAGAATTAAAACTTGAATTCGTGCCCCTCGACGAACTCGGGAAACATCCGGACCCCCTTCGCGTCTTCCGGCCTGTAGCGGGCCGAAGGTGAACTCGTTCGCTTCAGAGACGCACGGTACGGAAGGTGAAAGTGCATCCGCTGATCGTCAGCCGGCCCGAAGCGCAGTCCGCCCAGCGTCATGGCAGACGCGGTCCCCTTCAGCTCATCGCGGACAATTCTCAGGTCAAGCAAGATCCGATGAGGATGTCTCGCGGCATCCCGGTCGCCGATGGGCCCTGGGAACGCTCCCAGGAACTGGCCAGGCACGCGGGCGACAATCGCCGGCAGGATGAACACATGTTTGGGCGGCGATGCCGGGTCGCCGAGATGGACGTGCAGATCTCCGCCGTCCCCCTTGTCCAGGATCAAAGGAACGGCTCCCTCGAAGGTGCGGATCTCGCCCGAGTACGTTCCCGCCGGCAGGTCGAACGAGGGCGGCGCGGACGCCGCGGCGCGATCGGCCGCCCGGCCCTCCGGGTTCCCGTGGTCCGGGAGCATGGCGCGGATCGTTTCGTCGGTCACCCGGTTGGCGAATTCGCTGTCGTACACGTTCATCAAGACGGCGACCGCGATGTCTTCGGAGGGCAGAAGCTTCAGCATGGCGCTGGCGCCTGTCCAGCCTCCTTCGTGCCAGACCGCCCGGACGCCATGAGCCGTTTCCCCGAAGAACCAGCCCAGTCCGTAAGACTCGTTTGTGCCGCCTGGATGCACGGCATCGTCCTTCTCCGTCTGCATCCGGTCGATCGTGCCGTCGTCGAGGATCGGCCTTTGCCCCTTCAGATGATCTTTGAGATGAAACATGCCGAAGCGGATGAGATCGCGAACATTCGCATAACCGTGACCTGCTCCCGGCGTATCACACCGATGGAAGGGGACGATCCCCCCCGATTGTCGTAATGGACCGCGAGATTCCCCTGGCGGCTTGGGTCCGGATCGAACGCCGCGCCGGTCATGCCGAGAGGCTGGAAGACCTCCTCCCTCATGAACTCGGCGAGAGGCCTCCCCGAGACCCGGGCGATGACGTGCCCGATCAGGGCATACCCCAGGTTCGCGTAGCAGAACTCCTCTCCGGCCGGCCGGACGATGATGGCGAAGCGCCGGATGGTCTCCTCCAACGGACGCGGCCGGTCGGGTTCATCCGCGTAGAAGTAGTTGAAATGCAGCGGCAATCCCGCCGTGTGATGGAGGAGCCGTCTGACCGTGACGTCCTTTGCCAGTCCCTCGTAGACCGTCAATTGACCCGGGCCGATATACCGCTCAACCGGGGCGTCGAGGTCGACTCTTCCCGC
>CAZYWP010000001.1:27544-78493 GCA_964651495.1 uncultured Eubacteriales bacterium
ATTGACCCGGGCCGATATACCGCTCAACCGGGGCGTCGAGGTCGACTCTTCCCGCGCGCGCGAGGGCCAGGAGCGCGGTGGCGATCATCGGCTTCGTCGTCGAAGCCAAGGAGTAAACCGTATCGGGAGTGGCCTTGATGTGTTTCTCACGATCCGCCCATCCGAACGATCTCGCCCAGATCACCGGGCCCTTGCGGGCGGCGGCGATAGAGACAGACGGAATATTCCTCTGTTCCACTCCCGACGAAATCAGTTCGCTGAGCTTTGCCCATCGCTCCTCACTTGATACGCCGCCGAGGACGGGTCCCGGCTGCTGTGCTTGGAGGCCTGCTGGGACGCGGCCGATGACCATCATGAAGATGACTACGGAGACGAGAGCCATCAGGATCGCCACGTCGAAGGAAGCTCGCTTCATGAGTACACCTAAATGATCTTTCTGGCTTTCATGTTCTTATACGAACGAATTCCCCTCCTGGTTGCAAGGGACGAAGTTAAAGAGCCAGGATTGGGCATTCAAGTCTGGGACTTCTGATCCGACCAAAATTATTCCGATAACTCACGCCTAAGACTTCAGCATTTTGGTTTTAGGATTTATAGGAGTTTCGTTATCCGCTATACCTGCTGCATAAGCGGTCTCGGCGCCAATTTTGCCCCATCCCATCGTTGGGGATGATAAATCTCAGTGTCGTCGGTTGTCAAATCGAACAAAAATTGCAGCAGGCGGGCTCAGAGGGGCGAGGGAAGCATAAGAGCACGGGAAATCGGCCGGACCTCTCCTCCCGGGTAAGGAGAAGATCATGAAAAATATTCGGCTGATGCCTCGGCAGCCATCAAAAGCTCTTGATAAGCGAGGCGGGGCGGAGGAGGCCTCTCCGCAACGAAGGTCAGCTTCAATGGAATTTTCGCATTTAGAGGAAGTGCCCTCCCACCTCCAGCAGAAGATCATTGCCGAGGCCGTCAAGGAAGGCCGCGCCGCGCCGACGATGAAGACATCTCTTTTCTCTTATATAGGCCGCTCCTTTGGAGGAAACTTTTGCCTTTTTTGGGCATCACAATCCGAGGGAGTGTGTAAACCAGCAAGATGATAGGAAAAGCTATTTGACCGCGAAACCGGACGCCGTCCCGGAACTCGACTTCGTCGCCTGATCCCCGGCGAGAACATGGAGCGAATACAGGCCGGGCTTAAGCTCGGGAAGCTCGAATTCGAGGATGAAGAAATAGGTGTTATCCTGCCCCCCTGTGCCGAGAACGTTGACAGTCAACGGGATTTCCTGGTCAAGTCCCTCGGTCTGAAGCGATGCCGAGAACTGGATGTCGGGTTGCTGAGCTCCGGTCCAATCGCATCTCACCGCAGCGCAAAGTGACGGTGTTCCTTCTCCCAGCTCGCCGATCAGCGGACCATATTCCTTCGGCTGAAAGGGAAATATCTGAAAAAGCGAGACTTCCTTTGCGACTCCAGCCTTTTCCTGGCCGGAAACATTGAGATATCGAGCTTCCCCCGCAATAAGAAGCAAGGGCGGATAGAGCTTTAGGTTTATGGGTCTCGTCTCCGGAATCTCGACAGAGCAGGCGCCGACCGCACCTTTTCCGTTCTCCAGATTTCTGATAATGATGCGGCAGTCGTACCGGCCCGGGGTGAGAGAGGCGGCCGCATATTGACATATTTTTTCACCCTTGATCGTCCCCCAGTTCATCTCTACCCTTTTGGAATCAACGATGGTATTGTTCGGATCAAAGATCAGGCTAATAAATTCAGTGTTATCTCCGATAGCCTCCCGGATTTTCTGGACCGGAATCTCGGAAATGAGAATAGTGTTGGTTTCTTTTGTATCGGAAAACGGCAGCGCGATCATCGGGAAATTCAGGTGCGGCTCGAAATAGGCCTTCTCCCCCAGCGCGAGGTCCAGGAGTTGGAGATGCTTCTCCATGGGCGATAGCCGGTTGAACGGCAAGGGGTTGAAATAGCCCCGCTGGGCGTAGACCTTATATCCGGGCTTCTTCACCTCGACCTTGATATCGTGGAATTTCCCGTCCCAGGTGGAGGCGACAGAGTAGCTGAGGACATAATAATTGCTGGTGGCATTCTGGATGTCCGCGGCGTTTTGGGAATAGTAGCTGACGTTGTCAAAATACTTTCCGCCGGTCTGCTTGGAGAGATATTGCAGCGAAGTCTCGGGCGGCTTGAGTCGTTCCGACCCCACGGCTGTGTTAACAGTGAACACCGGACTGTCGGCCGAGGCCAGCTCCTTACCCATCGTCAAAAAGAACTCCCGGTCAAAGCTCCCCGGGGCCAGGATTTCTCTTCCGAATCCTTTTGTAAAAAGAATGATATTCTTCTGGCCGGGAATATGCCGGAACGCCTTAGCCAGGTCTGTCAGCCTGAAGATAAACCCCCGCGTGCCGCCCGGAAGGGGCGCGTGGCCATGTCCGCCCATGATCTGTTGATTCAAAAGCTCCATCCCCATGAGTTCGTGATCGGGCGAGATGGACTGCATCCCGTCGGGCGAAATGCCCGGAGGAACTTTTATTTTCGGGATCGCCTGCCGGGTCCTCAGATGATTTGAAGTGAAATACTCGTGTAGGATCAGGCCTTTGGGGGGGGAATAGGACAACAGGGCGATTTCGTCGGTCGGTTGAACCCGCTCGTCTATGAACTGGAGGGCGGCTTTCTTGGACATGGCGATGCCCGCGAGGTCATTCCTCTCGCCATCAAAAAGGAAGATGAACTTGCGGTTCATGAGGGACGAAGTATCGCGAGCCGGAGATGGTTTGGTTTCTTCAATCTTCACTTCCGGAGCGGCCAAAAAGTGTTTTTCGAAACCGGTGATGGCCTGAAGTTTGCCGTTGTCATAGAGGACGAAATCCGCTATCTCCAGGTCACTCACCGAATTCCCTTTAGAATCTGTGACATAGACATGCACCAGCTTGACAGTGACCGTGACTTCGTATTGAAGGGGTGATTGCGCCTCCTTGGCCTTGGTTTGAGCTGAAACTGCACTGGGTTCGAAAACGCCGGTTTGTAAAAAGAATTTGCCGATTAAAAAGAAAAAGCAGACGAATATAATTCGCTTCATCTTGATTCTCCCCGGACGGCAGGAAAGGAATACATCCCCTCCGTATCCTGTTGCATCAAATATAGCAAACTATATGCCATCAGTAATAAGAAAGCAACTACGGCAAAGATCAGACTATGCGTCCCCGTTTGATTTATAAGAGTTTCGTTTTCTGGAATGTCTGCTGCATGAGCGGTCACGGCACCGATTTTGCCCCATCTCATCGTCGGGGATGATAAATCGCCGTGTCGTTGGCTGTCAAGTCGAACAACAAATTGCAGGCGGCGCCTACTTTCCGATCTCTTTCCGGATCGCCTCCAGCTTGTCCTTGAGGACGGGGGCGAACGCGAAGAACCCTTTCAACGTTTCACAGCCGTAGTCCGGGCAGTGGGCGCAGGTCGTGACGCCGCGCGCAGAGGCGCAGAGCCTGACTGCGCAGGTCACAGCGTGGGCCGTGCTGATCCTTTTTCCCGACGGACAGCCATCGCAGATGCACATGTCCGGGTTGATGTTCGTGGCGCCGAACTGCTCGGCCCATTTTTTCGCCGCCGCTTCGAGTCCGGGCCGGTCATTCATCTGAGTGGCGATATAAGCTTCGCACTCGCCGCAGTCAAGGCCGTAGAAGGCCAGGATTTTGGCCATGTTTCTTTCCTCCAGGGGACAGGCTATACCTTACTTTTTCTCGGGCGAAAAATATCGAGAGAAGTAAAGGCGGTCGGTTTCTTTGATCTTGAGCCGGAGAACATAGACCAGAACGGCGATTGAAACCCACATCCAGCCCAGGAAAACGAAGATGGCGGTGCGCTCTTTGATGTTCTGGGGGCCGGGGACGATTTTCTCGGGCTCCGCTTTAGCCTGAACTTCTTGGTTCTTCACCGGGGGCGCTGCCTGCGGACTCTGGGAAACCAGCTCAGACTGGGGGCCGCAGAAAAGACCGTGGCCGGCAACAGCAATCCCGCCAATAAAAACGACTATCAATAGACTCTTCACCAGGCCGGGTAAAAGTCTGAATCGAGTTCTCATTATCACCCCAACAGGCTCCAGATGCTCATGGCCACGGCGTAGATAATTAGAACAAAGGCGGCAACAGTGATGATCTTGCCCTTGCGCTCCGCTGGCTTGTTATCAATCAACGGAAGGAAGAAGAACAGGATGCCGCCCAGCAGGATCAGCAGCACGGCGACGGTGTCTCCGTTGACAAACAGCATCTTCGCCGGGAAAATCTTGAGGGTCTGGAACAAAAAGAGGAAGTACCATTCCGGCCTGATGCCCTCGGGAGCCGGTGCCATCAGGTCGGCCGATTTTCCCAGAGACGGCGGAAGGAGGATAGCCAAGGTGATGAGCGCCCCGAGGAGCGCCAGCCAGACGATCATCTCCCGGTAAACGAAGTTCGGCCAGAACGGAAGCGCCCGCCTGGCCTCCCGTTCCTCGTCGGCTCCGATCGGAAGGCTCATCCCGAGCTTCTGGATCAGGAAAACGTGCGCCGCCAGGACGCCGAGGAGGAGAAGCGGCAGGATGCAGACATGGAAGCTGAAGAATCGCGTCAGGGTGTCGGCTGTGACGTCCTCCCCGCCGCGCAGAAACTGCGTCGCCCACGCCCCCACGATCGGAATGGAGCGGGGAATATCCGTCCCCACTTTGGTCGCCGCCAGGGAGAGGTCATCCCAGGGAAGGAGGTAGCCGGTGAACCCGAAGAACAAGGCCAGGGCCATCAGGAGAACTCCGCTCATCCAGGTCAGCTCCCGCGGTTTGAGGTAGGACTTGATGACCCAGATGCTGAGAAGATGGAGAAAGAGGAAGGCGATCATGAACGTCGCCGACCAAGAATGGACAGACCGGAGGATCCAGCCCAGGGGGACTTCGGTCATGATCCGGCCGACACTGGCGTTCGCTTCCTCGAGAGTCGGCTTGTAATAGAAGGCCAGGATTATTCCGGTCACGACCTGGAGGCCAAAAAAGACGAGAATGACGCTCCCGGTGTATGTCCAGATTGTATGCCTGTTCTGGGGAACGGTCTTGTGTTTCAGGAAGTCCATGACCGCCTGGAGGCCGAGGCGGTCTTCAAACCAGGCTCGAATTTCCCGGCCGGCCGTCTTCAAGTTCACGCCGTCACCTCTCTCTTGATGATCAGGTTTTCACCCTCCATCGCCACGACGAGCCGGCGCAGGGGCTTCGGCGGCGGTCCGCCGATATTGATGCCGTTCTCGTCGTACCAGCCGTCGTGGCAGGCGCAGAAGAACTTCTTCTGGTCGGGAAGATAGCTGACGTTGCAGTCGAGGTGGGAGCAGACGCCGACAAAGGCGATCAGTTCCCCGCCCGTCGTTTTCTTGAGAATCCCCGGTTTGCTCCCCCAGGGGAACGTCTTGACCGAACCCGGCTCGATCCCGCCGTAATCAGCCAGGGGAAGGACGACCTGGTCGGGTTCCGGTGTCGGCGGAAACAGGAACTTGATGACCGGATACAGGAAGGACCCGGCCAGCGCGGCCAGCCAGCCTCCCAGGAGTCCGTTCAAGAACTCGCGCCGGGTGAAGAGAGATTGTTGCAGCTTCATTTTCTAACGCCCGAAAAGGCTCCTCAATTTCCCCCAAACCAGCCCTCTTCTCAGTCCTTCGATTCCGTCGGCGGGCCTGACATAGCGGGGGCAGACCTCGTTACACTTGAAAATGGTGTCGCAGCCCCATGCGCCCGCGGCCGTGTTCACCCGGGACCAGCGCTTGAACCCCCGCTCGTCCCGCGGGTCTTTGATGAACCGGTAGAGCTTGGCCAGTGCCGCCGGCCCGAGATATGCCTCGTCGCGCGAGACGACCGGGCAGGCGCTGTAGCAGCAACCGCACATGACGCAATTGACGTACTGGTCGATCCGCTCCATCTGGCGGTCCTCGATCCGATGCTCCTTCTCGGGCTGCTCAGCGCCGGCAAACAGGTAGGGCTCGACCGCGCGGAGGGCCTGCCAGAACGGCTCCATGTCCACGATCAGGTCCTTCTGGATTTCCAGGTTGGGGAGCGGCTCGACGACGACGAGGGACGAGCCGAGCGATTCCAGCATCATCCGGCAGGCCAGGTCGAACTTGCCGTTGATCACCATCCCGCAGGACCCGCAAACCGCCTCCCGGCAGCTGTAGCGGAAAGAGAGAGTACAGTCCTGGTCGTTGCGGATGTCCATCAGCGCTTCGAGGATCGACTTCTTCTCTCCCGGCTCGTAGGAGAAATCCTGAAAATGGGGGCACTCCTCCTCGACCGGGTCGAAACGGAGAATCCGGAAGGTGTATTTCATCTCAATACTTTCTCTCTTCCGGCGTGTACTTCGTAATCTTCACCCCGCGGTAGCTGACTTCCGGCTTCCCGTCTTTGAGGGTGACCAGCGTGTGTTTTAGCCAGCGCGCGTCGTTCCGCTTGGGAAAATCATGGCGGAAGTGGGAGCCCCGCGTCTCTTCGCGCTCGAGCGCGCCCAGGGTGATGACCTCGGTCAGGTCGACCATGTAGCCGAACTCGATCAGGTTAATGATGGCCTGGCTGTAGCGGAGGCATCTTCCCGAGACAAAAGCCCGGCCGTAGTCCTCCCGGATTTCGCGGATGGCCTCGAGAGCTTCCTGGAGCTGCGTTTTCGTCCGGAACATACCGACCTTTTCGCTCATGATGACCTTGAGATTGTTGAGCAGGTGGTGGGCCCTGTATCCCTGGGAACGGTCCAGCCAGCCATCGATTTTCCTCTTCTCGGTCACCGCTTCGTCAAGAAGCAGCTTCTCGCTCCCCTCTTCCCTGTCCAGCCCAGCGACGAAATTCGACGCTTCCTCGCCCGCGATCTTGCCGAAGACGACCGTGTCTAGCAGCGAATTGCCCCCCAGCCGGTTGGCTCCGTGGACGCTCACGCAGGCGCATTCCCCGGCCGCAAAGAATCCCGCCAGCGGCGAGGCGCAGCGCGCATCGACGTCGATCCCGCCCATGGAATAATGCTGGGCCGGCTGGATAGGAATGGGCTGTTCGACCGGGTCGAGGGCGGCGAATTTGAGACAAATTTCGCGCACCGAGGGCAGCCGTTTGTTGATCTTCTTTTCGCCGAGATGCCGTAGGTCCAAATGGACGTATTCCTTCTCGAACCCGTTTCCCTTATCGACCTCGGTTTGGATGGCCCGAGCGACGATGTCGCGGGGGGCGAGCTCCATGGCCGAGGGCGCATAATCGGCCATGAACCGCCGGCCTTTGTTGTTGAGAAGGTATCCCCCCTCCCCTCTCGCCGCCTCGGTGATCAGGATGTTCTTCGGGTAGATGGACGTCGGATGGAATTGAACGAACTCCATGTCCTTGAGAGGAACTCCGGCCCGGTAAGCCATGCCGATTCCGCTGCCGTGGTTGATGTAGGCGTTGGTCGTCCTGAGATAGACCCGGCCGTAACCCCCGGTGGCAAAAATGACCGCGTGCGCCCGGATGGGCAAAACCTGGCCGGTGGCCAGGTCATAGACCACGACTCCCACACACCGTCCGTTCTCCACCACCAGCTTGGTTACGAGCGCCTCGCTGTAGACCTTGACCTGCTTTTTCAGAGCCTGCTCGTAGAGCGTGTGCGCGATCACCAGGCCCGTCCGGTCGGCGGCATAACAGGTCCGCGGGAAGCCCGCGCCGCCGAACGGCCGCTGGGCGATTACCCCCCCGGGGAAACGGCTGAAGGGAACGCCGAAGTGCTCGAGCTCATAGATGGACGGAATCGCCTTGCGGCACAGAAGCTCCGCCGCATCCTGGTCGGCCAGGTAGTCGCTTCCCTTGACGGTGTCGTAGGCGTGCCGTTCCCAATTATCGTCCCGAGCGTCGGGATTATTTCCCAGAGCGGCGTTGATCCCGCCCTGGGCAGCCACCGAATGAGACCGCAGGGGATGGACGCGGGAGATGATGGCCAGCGAGAGCTTCGGGTCGGCGGTCAGGGCGGCGGAAAGGCCGGCCAGGCCGCCCCCGACCACCAGGATGTCGTGCCTGATCATCAATAATTCCTGGTGAAGTAGAGGGCAAGCAGGGCTCCGCTGAGGACGACTCCAAGGCCGGTAAAGATCCAGAAAAGCAGCTTTTCTCGCTTCACCCCGCTGTCGACGATGACAGTCCTCAGGCCGTAGAGGCCATGAAAGACAACCGAAACGAGAAGCAGCGAGTCGATCAGGGGGTTGGCGTGGAGGACCAGAGCCCAATCCGGCTTCTGCTGCTTGGTCATCAGAAAGAAAGAGGTCAGGAACTTAAAGCTGAGCAGGACAACGAGCAGAAGCCCCGAGATGCGATGGAAGACCCAGACAAACATTGATCTTTCCTTTTCCGAAAGACTATTTTTACAGTAACAGCGAAATAAATGTCAAGAGAAGCTCGGATTTGGGGTCGTCAGCACGATGGGTTGCCTTGACACCTCCGCTGCCCTCTGGTAGAAAGAAAATCCATGGCCTCCGATCACGGCGATGTCCTGCTGACGATGGAGCACATCGGCAAGTCGTTCTCTGGCGTGCGCGTCCTGGACGATGTCGGGTTCGACCTCCGGGCCGGGGAGGTCCATGTCCTCGCCGGCGAAAACGGCGCGGGGAAGACAACTCTGATCAAGATCCTCTCCGGCGCCCATGCCGACTACGAGGGGGAAATCCGCCTTCTGGGCCGCCGCGTTTCCTTCAAATCGCCCCAGGATGCTGCGGCCAGGGGCATCTCCGCCGTCCATCAGGAAATGGCCCTGGTGGAAACGATGCGAGTCGGGGACAACATTTTTCTCGGCCGGGAGCTTACCCGAAAGTCCGGATTGATGGATTTCCGGTCGGAATGGAAGCGGGCCCGCAACCTGCTCGAGTCGTTCGGAATCAGCGCGGACCTGAACGCTCCCCTCTCCGAATATCCTCTGGCCGTGCGGCAGATGATCGAGATCGCCAAAGCGCTCGTCAACGAGGCGCGCATCCTCATCATGGACGAGCCGACGAGCGCCCTGAGCGATGTGGAAGCGGCCAAGCTGTTCCAGTTGATCGCCCGGCTCAAGGGCGACGGTTGCGCGATCGTCTATATCACCCATCGTCTGGAGGAAATCTTCCGCCTCGCCGACCGAGTCACCGTTTTGAGGGACGGGAAGTTGGTCGGGACATCTCCGTCCCGGGACCTGACACCCGAAGAACTGATCCGCCGGATGGTCGGCCGCGAAATCCGCCAGCAATTCCCCGAACGCTCGCCGCAACCCGGAGAAGTCCGGCTCCGGCTGGACCAGTTTTCTATTCCCGACCCCTCGGGCCGCAAGGACTACGCGGTCGAGGATATCTCCCTGAGCGTCCGGGCGGGAGAAATCCAGGGAATCGCCGGCCTGCGGGGATCCGGGAAGAGCGAACTCTTCAACGGGCTCTTTGGGACATACGGCAGGAACGTCAAAGGAACCGTCCTGCTCGACGGCCGACCTTTTCCGGTCACCTCTCCCCGCCGTTCCATCGAACAGGGAATGGTCCTCCAGACGAACAACCGGAAAGAAACCGGTTTGGTTGCGGGAATGAACCTTACCAGGAATATCACTCTCCCGTCTCTGAGGGGATTTTCGCTGGGCGGATGGATCCGCCCTGAGGAAGAAGCAAGAGCCTCGGCAAGACAAATCAAGGATCTCGACATCAGAGCCGCCTCGCCAGATCAGGACGCAGGGACGCTGTCCGGCGGAAACCAGCAGAAGGTCGTCCTAGCCAAGTGGCTGGAAACCCGGCCGCGAGTGCTTCTCCTGGATGAGCCGACGATCGGAGTGGACGTCGGCGCCAAGCACGAGGTCTATTCCTTGATGAACCGTCTGACGGCGGACGGGCTGGCCATCCTTCTCATCACCTCCGAGCTCCCCGAGCTACTAGCTATGTCGGACCGGGTCATCGTCCTGCACCGCGGCCGCATCCAGGCGGAATTCTCGCGCGCCGAAGCCACCCAGGAAAATGTCACCCGGGCGGCGCTGGGGGGAGGTGCCCTGTCGTGACCGGTGCCGGGCAATTCTTCCGCTCCCCTTTTGTCCGGGCCCTGGCGGCGCTCGTTTTCGTCATCCTGCTCGGCCTTCTTTTCAACGCCGACGGGGCCTTTTTCCGCTGGGAGACCCACCGGGACATGTTCCGTCACATCTCCGTCTTCGCCATCATCGCCTGCGGCATGACCCTGGTCATCATCTCCGCAGGGATCGATTTATCAGTGGGCAGCGTTCTCGGGTTCTCGGCCGTCCTCTTCTCCATTCTTTCTCTCCAGAAAGCCTGGTCGCCGTGGCTCGCCATCCCTGCCTGCCTCGCCGCCGGGCTTCTCTGCGGCCTGACCTCCGGAGGCCTGGTGGCCAAATTCAAAATCCAGCCGTTCATCGCCACCCTGGCCATGATGGTCTTCGCCCGCGGCCTGGCCAAGTGGATCTCGGGCGGAAAAAAAATCTCCACCGCCGTGCTCCAGCCCGACGGAACGTATCGCTACGCCGAAGTCCCGCCTATTTTCAACACCCTCAACTCCAAGATTCTGGGCGACAACATCGCCCTGGTGACAATTATCTTCCTGGTTTGCGTCGCCGTCTGCTGGGTTCTCCTGGCAAGGCTGCGCTGGGGGCGGTACATCTACGCCGTCGGCGGAAACGAGGAGGCCTCCCGGCTCTCCGGAGTCCCGGTGAAGGCGACAAAGCTCCTGGCCTACGGGCTCAGCGGATTTTTTGCCGCGGCGGCCGGCATCTGCCAGGCCGCGCAGGAGCTGCAGGGAGACCCGGAAGCCGGAGCGACTTATGAACTCACGGCCATCGCCATCGTCGTCATCGGCGGCACGAGTTTGATGGGCGGGAGAGGGAGCATCGGTCTGACCTTTGTCGGGGCTCTGACCATAGGCTATCTCGAGAAGATCCTCAGTATCAACGCTGTCGGCGAGGCCAGCCGCTTGATGCTTACGGGGGCGATCATCATCGGGGCAGTGCTCTTCCAGATGGCCAGAAAACGATGAAAATGACCGAGAGACGAGAAGGAGGTCGACGATGAAAAAGACGGTTGATATATATCTCCCGTTGGACAGCCGCGAGGACGCCAACCGCGAAATCTGGCCGGTGGCCGGGCGACAGCTTGGGGAGCTGGTCAAGGTCATCAAGGCCTGCGGCTGGGTGCCGCACGTTCTCAACCCGGGCCGGCCCGTGGCCGGCGTGGCCGAAGGCTTGCGCGTCATCAAGAAAGCCCGGGGCGAGCGGTTTATTAATTTCCTGGCCGGATGGGCCTACCCCGATTTTTCGGTCAGCCCGATGTGGCAGCTTCCGGCCGATATGCCGAAGCTCCTGCTCGGAAGCTCCATCCAGGATTATCCCGGCAACGTCGGGTTGCTGGCCGCCGCTTCGGGCACGGCCCATGTCGGGATCAAGACCAGCCGGCTGTTCGTCGAACGGTTCGCCAACCACGCCGAGTATGCCGACGCGGTGGAGGCTTTCCTGAGCACGGGCCGCTTCGATCCTCCCTATCCGAAGGCCATCGAGGTCAAGGTCGGCGAGGCGGAGCGAAAAAAGGCAAAGAGAATCAAGAACGAACTCGCCGGCTCGATTTACGGCGCCGTCGGGCCGCGCTCGATGCAGATGTGGAACAAAATTTCCGAGGCCGATTTCTTGCGCTATTTCGGCATTTCGCGGGAGGGGTTCGACGGGCTGCGGCTCGCCCGGATGGCCGAAAAAGTCCCTGACAGGCGCGCTGAGAGGGCGGTGGATTTCCTCCTCCGGAAAGGCATGGACCTCCGCTTCGGGCCAGGGGCGAGAAAGCACCTGACCCGGGAGATGACCGTGTTCCAGATGAAGGTCTATTTCGCCCTGCTCGAGTTGCAGGACCAGTTCGGGCTCGACTTCATCGGCGTCCAGGACCAGCTCGACTGGATCGAGCACTACCCCGCCACGGACCTGACGCTCGGGGTGCTTAACAACAGGCTGCGGCCGGAATCGGACGGACAGACGGTGGTCGCCGCCACCGAAGCGGATGACGGCGCCGCGGTGACCATGCAGCTCCTCAAGTTGATCAGCGGCGGCCAGCCGGTCGGGTTCAACGACTTTCGTTACTGGGACCCGGCGCAGGGCCTCTACTGGTTCGTTAATTCCGGAGCCCTGGCGCCGTTTTTTGCCTACGGCCGGCACGACTCTCTCGCCGGCTCCTGGTCAGAGCGACAGCCATATATGTACTTTAGACAGGGCGGCGGGACCTGTTCCGTGGTCGTCCGCGTCCCGGGAGTGGTGACCTGGGCCAGGTTCTCCTACCGTAATCACAGAATCTACCTGGCCGCCGGGCGCGGCGTCACCGACGTCCCGACCGATGAGCAGTGGAAAGAGAGATCGCGGAAATGCAACCCCGAGTGGCCGCACTGGTACCTCAGGCTGTGCGGCCGGGTGGAGTGGAAAATCAATTCCAACCATCCGCTCACCGTGCTCGGCGATTATCTGGCCGACCTCAAGGCCGTGGCCGAGGAGTTGGGAATCCCCTTCGAATGTTACGATGACCTGAATCCGGAGGGAATCAGGAAAAGGCTGAAATTATGGTCAGAAAGGCGCTCATGACGAGGGGGATTCTGTTGATAAAGGAAGCGATTTTGACTATAATATGGTTTCTTGCTTCCGTTAAATATCTTTAAACAACAAAGGAGGAATTCGTGAAAAAGCTGTCCGTCTTCTTATCCCTGCTTTTAGTCCTGTCCGCTTTTGCCGGCGCCGACGTCTACATCAGGTCCAAGAGTCATATCGACGCGTTCTCGGCGATGGGCCAGAACCAGCCGGCCAAGGACGAGACCATCGAACAGTGGATCGGGGATGATCAGTTCGCCTACATCAGCCCGGAAATGAATTCCATCGTCGACTTAAAGAAGAACGTCATGTATCTCATCACGCACAAGGACAAAACCTACATCGAAGCTCAGCTTCCCCTCGATTTGACAAAACTGTTACCCGCGGAGATGGCCCAGATGATGTCCCAGATGATGAAGATGACGGTGAACGTGACCCCCACCGGCCAGACCAAGACAATCGGCCAGTGGAAATGCTCGGGCTACGATGCCTCCATCCAGATGATGATGATGCCAATGAAGATGTCCGTCTGGGCATCGACCGATGTCCCCATCGACATGGAAAAGTTTTCCAAGATCTACGGCAACGTAATCAAAGTCACGATGCAGCTGGATGATGCGGGCATGAAAGAGATGATGAAGATCAAAGGCTACTGGATCGCCACGGAAATGACGCGTGAAATAATGGGCGCCAAGATGAAGACGACCACCGAGGTCATCGAAATCAACAAGAAGTCCCCCGACGCCTCCGTCTATACGGTCCCGGCAGGCTACACCAAGAAAGACAAGCTGAGCATGCAGGACATGCAGCGCCGGTAGATCCCGCGCCCTCGCTCCGGAGACTTTTTTCACCCGGCCCATCCCGTCTGCCTGGAAAGCATTTTATGTGATCTTCAAAATAATAGGCGCAGGATGCCACCCTCAGCCCCCGCACCCCGGGGAACCAGTCCCGTCGGTTCCCCCCGTCTCCGACGGGTCCCCCCTCCGCTACGGGGTCTCGAGAGTGGCATCCTGCGCCTATTGGAATCGCATAATGAGAGCTGCTTGCATCTATCCGCTCTTTCTTGACTGATCGCGGGTTCATGGCTATGATTGCCTGGACCGGCTGAAGAAAGATGGAACGCGTCCACCGGCTGAACCCGCTCCTCGAAATTCTCCGCTCCTCCTCCGGTCGCGTCCAAAAAATCTTCATCCAGGACGAAAAGGGCCACGCCAAGCTCTCCGAGATCATCCGCCTGGCGAAATCCGGGCACATCCCCTTGTTCTCCGTCCCGCGCAGAGAACTCGATACCCTCGCCCCCGGCCACCAGGGTGTACTGGCCATCCTGGCCGCCAAGGAATTCAGCTCGGTCGACGACATCCTGGCCGCGGCGGCAAACCCGTTTCTTGTCCTTCTCGACGAGGTCGAGGACCCCCAGAACCTGGGCGCGATCATCCGCAGCGCCGAGGGCGCCGGCGTCGACGGAATCATTCTGCCGGAAAGGCGCTCCGCCGGCCTGACCGACGCTGTCCTCTCGGTCTCCGCCGGGGCCGCCGCGCATATCAAGATCGCCCGCGTGACCAACCTCGCCCGGACCATGGAAGACCTCAAGGATCGCGGCCTCTGGCTCGTCGGAGGCGAGGGCGGAGGCCGGAAGCCCTGGTATGACTTTGATTATACTGTCCCGGTCGGAATCGTATTGGGGTCGGAAGGCCGCGGCCTCCGCCGCCTGGTCGGAGAAAAATGCGATGCGCTCCTCGCCATTCCGCTTTTCGGCCGCGTCAGCTCCCTGAACGTGGCGGCGGCCGCCGCCGTCTTCTTTTTCGAGGTCGTCCGCCAGAGGTCGCTGCGGCGAAATGAATAAACCCCGGCCCGAAATCGTATATAGCGACGAAAAGAGAAGACCATGGCCGGATTCGCCGCTTACTCCGAGCAGATTTTACCTGCTCCCGCCGGGCTTCTGATGAAGAACGAGGAAGCGCTGTCTGAAAGGGAAATCCTCGAACGGGTCAAAAGAGGGAGAAAGGCGGCCTACCAGGTGATCGTCACCCGGTACATGAAAAAGGCCTATTTCACCGCCCTGGGGTTCGTCCACAACCACCAGGACGCCCTGGACATTTCCCAGGAGGGGTTCATCAAGGCCTTCTGCCGGATTCGGTCGTTCGACACCCGGCGCCCCTTTTTCCCCTGGTTCTATGAGATCCTCAAGAACCTCTGCCTCGACCACATCAGGCGCCGGAAACAGAAGAACGAGGTGCCGCTCGACGGCGTCCGCATCCTCCAGACCGACGAGGAAGACAGGGAGATGAAAGCGGCCCTCTGGAAGGGGATCGACGCGCTGTCCTTCGACCAGAAGGAGGTCATCCTCCTCCGCTATTTCCAGCAGCTGTCCTACCAGGAAATCGCCGCGGCCACCGGAAAGCCGCTGGGGACGGTCATGTCCTCGCTCTTCTATGCCCGGGCCCGGCTCAGGCAGATCCTCAGCCGGTACCTGGGCCTCGAGGAGGAAGGCCGCAGACGGGGAGCGCATGATGGATCATGAGAAAATGAAGAAGATCATCGCGGCTTCGGTTGACGAAGGGTTAGACGACGAAGCCAGGGCGATGGTCGAGGAGCACCTGGCCTCCTGCCCGGAGTGCCGGAGAGAACATGAGGAATTGATCAAAGTCGAGGAGGTGATGGGAAAGATGGCCTTCAAGAACCCTCCCCATGAAATATGGGACGTGTATTGGACCTCGGTCTATAACCGCCTGGAAAGGGGGATCGGCTGGATCCTGCTCTCGCTGGGCGCGATCATCCTGCTTTTCTTCGGCGGCTACAAAATGGTGGAAGGGATCATCCGGGATGCGGCTATTCCCCTGCTGCTCAAAGTCGGAATCCTCGCCCTCATGGGCGGGGCGATCGTCCTGCTGGTCTCGATTATCAGGGAACAATTCTTCTTGAGAAAAAGGGAAAGGTACAAGGAGATCGATCAATGATCATCGTCACGACCGAGGAGATCTCAGGAAAAACAGTCAAGAAACACCTCGGTCTCGTCCGGGGTAACACCATCCGGGCCCGCCACCTGGGCCACGATATAATGGCCCTCCTTAGGAACATTGTCGGGGGCGAGATCCGCGATTACACCAAGATGATGGCCGAGGCCAGGGAACAGGCCATCGACAGGATGGTCCAGGAGGCCGAGGCCTTGGGCGCGAACGCCATCGTCGCCGTCCGCTTTTCCACCTCCGAGATGATGCACGGCGCCGCCGAGATCATCGTCTACGGCACGGCCGCCATTGTGGAATAAGCAAGAGCTAAGGGCTTCTTGCATTAATTCACCTAAGTCAATAAAATATCAACGGTTCATCGTGTCCTTTTCGGGCCTATTCGCATGAGCAAAGAAGAAGATTTTTATCAGCTGGAGAAGGGCATCCTCGTCCTGAAAAAAGAGATCGAGGAGCTCGAGACCTCGGAGGACCCCGACAAGAAGGACAAGGTCTCCGTCCTCCGCGCCCGGATCGAAAATGACTGGTCCCGGATCAGCCCGCGCCTGACGCCCTCCCAGATTGTCCAGATCGCCCGCCATCCCCAGAGGCCCTACACTCTGGATTATATCGCCGAGCTGGTCGAGGATTTTATCGAGATGCACGGCGACCGGCGTTTCGCCGATGACCCGGCTCTCGTCGCCGGCCTCGGATTTTACAAGGGAAAGACGACGGCCTTTATCGGACACCAAAAAGGCCGGGGGACCAGAGAGAGGATCGCCCGCAACTTCGGCCAGCCCAACCCGGAGGGCTACCGCAAGGCGCTGCGGGTAATGAAAGCAGCCGAGAAGTTCGGTTTCCCGATCGTCACCCTCATCGATACTCCCGGCGCCTATCCCGGCATCGGCGCCGAGGAGCGCGGCCAGGCCGAGGCCATCGCCTATAACCTCAAAGAGATCGCTCGCCTCCGGGTTCCCGTCGTCGTCGTGATCATCGGCGAGGGTGGAAGCGGTGGGGCGCTGGGCGTTGGAGTCGGCGATGTGGTCATGATGCTCGAGCATTCTTTCTACTCGGTCATCTCCCCCGAGGGCTGCGCGGCCATCCTCTGGAAAGACCAGAGCGCGGTCAGGCAGGCGGCGGAAAATATGCGCATCCGCGCCCTGGACCTCCTGGAACTCGGCATCATTGACAAAATTATTCCCGAGCCGCCGGGCGGAGCACACATCGACCCGGCGCAAGCCTTCAGGAACGTGGATAAGCACATCAGCCAGGCGCTCCGGAAATTCGAGTCCAAACCCGTGGACGAGATGCTCGAGGAGAGATACCAGAAATTCCGCAAGATGGGAGTCTTCATCGAGAAGTGAGCGACGAAAGCGGCGAAAAACAGCCCGTCTCCGCGGTCAAAGGAACCCACGATATTCTCTCCGCTGAAGCCAGGCCCTGGCAGCATGCCGAGGCCGCAGCCAAGTCGATCTTCGAGCTCTATGGCTACCGGGAGATTCGAACTCCCGTCATCGAGTCGACGGAACTTTTCGAGAGGGGGACCGGCCAGACCTCCGACATCGTCCAGAAGGAGATGTACACGTTCACCGACAAGGGCGGCCGTTCGATCACGCTCCGGCCCGAGTACACGCCCTCGGTAGTCCGGGCCATCATCGAGCACCGGCTTGACCTCCTTCCGGAGCCGCTCCGATTTTATTACATCGGCCCGATGTTCCGGTTCGACAAGCCCCAGAAAGGCCGCTACCGCCAGTTTCATCAGATTGATATCGAGGTTTTTGGCGATATGGACCCGGCCGTCGACGCCGAGATCATCGAGATGGCCGACCATCTCCTCCGCAAACTGAACGTCGGCGAAACCGAAATCCTGGTCAATTCGGTCGGCGACCGCAAATGCCGGCCGGCCTACCTCCTGGACCTTCGGGCCGCCGCGGCGGCCGTCGAGTCGGCCTTGTGCCCGGACTGCCGGAGGAAGGCCGGAACCAACCCCCTGCGGATTTTCGACTGCAAGGTCGATGCCTGCAGAGAAATCGCCCGGAGCTTTCCGGAGATCACCGCCTATCTTTGCCCCGAATGCGAAGAACACTTCCGCGGGTTCCGTTCCTACCTCGATCTCTATCAAATCCCCTACCGGGTCGAGCCGCGCCTCGTCCGCGGCATCGACTACTATACCAAGACCACCTTTGAGATCACCGCGACTCAACTCGGGGCGCAGAACTCGATCCTCGGCGGCGGACGCTATGACGACATGATGAAAGAGTTCGGAGGGCCCGATATCTGCGGGATCGGCTTCGCCGTCGGGATGGAAAGGCTTCTGGCGGTAGCCCAGTTCGCTCCCCAGGCTGAAGAATTCCTCTATCTCGCCTATCTGGGCGCTCCGGCCAAGGCGGAGGCCATCAAGCTGGCCCGCTCCCTGAGGCAGCAGGGAGTCGAGTGCCTGCTGGAATTCAAGGAGCGGAGCCTGAAAACCCAGATCAGCCGGGCCAGCCGGCTCGGTGCCTCCTGGACCCTGATCATCGGCGATGAAGAGATCCGCCGTGGACTCTATCAGATCAAGAACATGAAGACGGGGGTTCAAACGGAGACCTCCGGAGCGGACGTCATCGTCAATCTCCGCCAGTCCGACACTTGAACGGGCCGCGGGACGCCCCCTAATCCAGCAAGAGAGACAGAAATGGAAGACAAACCTTCGAGCAGACTCCACCGTTGGCCAAGGACGGTCTACTGCGGCCTCCTCCGGCCGGAACACCAGGGACAGGAGGTCACCCTCCTCGGCTGGGTCCAGCGCCTGCGGGACATGGGCAACCTTCTTTTCCTCGACCTGAGGGATCGTGAGGGCATCGTCCAGGTCATCTTCTCCCCCGCCAAACCGGGCCTCCTGGAGGCGGCCAAAAAGCTCCGGCCGGAATATGTCGTCTGCGTGCGCGGCAGAGTGAGGAAAAGGGAGGTTGGGGCTGTTAACAAAGAGATGGCCACCGGCGAAGTGGAAGTCGAAGCCGGAGACCTCCAGCTGCTCAACGTCTCCAAGGTCCCGCCCTTCCAGGTCGCCGACCCGGTACAGGCCTCGGAAGAGCTGCGCATGAAGCACCGGTACATCGACCTGCGCCGGCCTTCCAAGCAGCGCGTCCTTCGTCTCCGCCACGAAGCCGCCCAGCGCGGGCGCAACTTCCTGAGCCGCCAGGGATTCCTCGAGATCGAGACGCCGTTCCTGACCAAATCCACACCTGAAGGGGCGAGGGATTATCTTGTTCCCAGCCGCATTTACAAGGGACGTTTTTACGCCCTTCCCCAGTCTCCGCAGATTTTAAAACAGACCCTGATGATAGCGGGCTGTGATCGCTACTTCCAGATCGTCCGCTGTTTCCGGGACGAAGACCTGAGGGCTGACCGCCAGCCGGAATTCACCCAGATCGACATCGAGATGAGTTTCGCCGACAGGGAAGACATCTACTCCCTGGTCGACGGCCTGATGGCTTCCGTCTTCGAGCTCGGCGGGGCAACCGTCCCGACGCCTTTCTCCCGCCTCACCTACGAGGAAAGCATGGACAGGTACGGGACCGATAAACCCGACTTGCGCATCGGAGCGGAAATCACGGACCTCAGCGCCGCTGCAGCCGGCCTGGAAGCGGAAATCATCCGCCGCGTCCTGGCCGAGGGCGGCGAGCTGAAGGGGTTGAGAGTCCCGGGCGGGGCCGGCCTTTCCCGGAGCCAGCTGGAAAAGACCGGCCGGAGGGCCCAGGAACTCGGAGCCAAGGGCATCATCTGGCTGAAAAAGCAGGACGGTTTCAGGTCCTCCCTGAAACTCACGGAATCTGAAGCGGGGCTCCTCTGGGAGAAAATGCGTGCAGAAGAGGGGGATGTCGTACTGTTGGTGGCGGACAAACGGCAAGTCGCCCTGTTTGTCCTGGGAGTGCTGCGCCAGGAGCTTCTCGCCGGAACGGCCGGGAGCGGCCTCGCCTTCACCTGGATCACCGACTTTCCGCTCTTCGAGTGGAGCGAGGAGGAGAAGAAGATCGTCTCCGTCCACCACCCCTTCACGTCCCCGCTCGACGATGACCTCCACCTCCTCGACACGGACCCTTTGCGCGTCCGGGCCAAGGCGTACGACATCGTCCTCAACGGTTACGAGATCGGCGGCGGCTCTATCCGGATCCACGATTTCGCGCTGCAGCGGAGGATTTTTGGGCTGCTCGGGCTGAGCGAAAAAGAGACCGAGGAGAAATTCGGGTTCTTCCTGGAGGCGCTCGGTTACGGGACGCCGCCCCACGGCGGGATTGCCCTCGGGTTCGACCGCATCGTCATGCTGCTCGCCGGCGAAGAGTCCATCCGCGAGGTCATCCCCTTCCCCAAAACGACGAGCGCCCTCTGTCTCCTCACGGGTTCACCCTCGGAAGTGGGTGAAAAGCAGCTGGGCGAACTCGGAATCCGTCTGAATGGCAAGGCTGTCAAGTGAAGCCCGGCTATTCGACCCTGGCGACGGCGGCGTTGTAGACTTTTTTGGTCAGACCGTCCTGGAGGAAGAAGACCACCAGCAGCCGGGTCCGGTCGATCCGGCTGTGCCTTTCCTCGAAAGTGAATCCCTTCTCCTTTTCATGCTCCGTGAGCCGAGCCTCGGCATCCTTCTCAGCCTGGACGATATTGAACCGGGCGTTTTTGTCCTTCGCCGCGGCCCGGTCGAGGGTCAGGAAATCGCGGACGACCATCTTGTGGAAGACGATGCCGTTGCCGCCCCGGTATTTTTCTTCTGCCTGGACAAGGGCAAATTGATAATCGACTCCGGCGAGGTCTTTGTCGGCGGAGAACTTGACCTTGATATCGTCCCCGGCCAGCTTGGCGCTGACCTTCAATTGCAATTCTGATTGAGTATAAACCCGGGCTTTGACCTCCGCCGCGTACTGCTTATATTTTTCTTCCGCCATCTGCCTAGCTCCTCCGCCGCCGGCCCGGCTCTCACCGTCGAAAAATACCGCCGGTGTGCTATTGACGCCGTAAAAACGCCCTCTCCGGCGCGTGGCCATGTTCATGATCGGGTCGGGCCGGGGAATGGGAAGGTGATACTCGAGGACGGCCAAATGCTCCGGCCCGTAGGACTCGATCAGCCCATCGAACCCCAGGTCGGCGGCGACGCAGGGCGGGCACTCCGAGCCGGTGAACAGTTCGGCCAGCACCGTCTTCCCTTTCCACTCCTTGGACGGCTCAAAATGCTCCACCGGAAAGGGCAGCTGTCGCTGCCGGGCTTCGAGCCCTGCTTCGAACCCTTCGCTCGAGCCGTTGACTTTAATCCAATATTCCCGGGCTTTTTCGGCCGCGTCTTCAAAGCTCTCCGCCGCCGCCCGCAGGAAGGAATCCAAAGCCTCTTTGTTTTTTCCCATCGCTCCGAGAGTGGACCCGAGGAGATAATCATATGTCTTCTCCTGCATCCCCCCGGACTTGACGTAATCCTGCAGACATTTTTGCGACTTTTCCGCCTGGCCTTCGTTCAGGTAGGCCATGGCCAGCGCTAAATAAAGCGTCGGCGCGTTGGACCTGGCATAATCCCGTTGGTCGGGCGGGATGGTCTTGACGAATTCCGGGTCGGAGGCCAGCTTCAGACCGTCGGCGACGTACTCCTCCACCGCCTTGGTGACCTTCTTTTTATCGAACTGAGCGATGTTTTTATGCCTGAGGATCTGCATCGAAGCGCTGTAGTAAGAAAAAATCCGGCCTGTGCCCTGGGCCGACTGAAGAACCGGTTGTTGCAGCTTGACGATCGCATCCACGTCGGGCGCCAGCCCGATCCTAGCCACGGAGATCGCGCTATCGATAGCGGCGGCATACCGGCTCTGAGGATAGGCAGCCTTGATCCTTTCCAGCTCTTTGATCCGGGCATTGAGGTCCTCGATCCGGATGGCACTCATCAGCTCTTTATATTCCGGCGGCTGTTGTCCCGGCCGGGTTTGGACGCTGAGAGCCGGCCCGGCGACGGCCATGGACAAGAGCAAAATAAAAAACCAGACTTGCCCCGGGGCTTTCTTCATCATCTCACCTCCACAAGCGCTGTGACTGCGTTGACATCAATGCTCCCTTTCTTCTCCCCCGTCCTGAACGCCGGGGTCGAAGAACGAGGCCCTCGTCCCGACGGCCGGAAAAAGCCCGGGACTTACTTATCCGCCAGGGCATAAGTTGTCAGATAAGCAAGCTGGGAAACCTTTGCCATCAAATCGCCGCTGACCTTTACTACGCTGTCGCTCGTCTCATGGTAATCCTGGTGCATGCTGGTGATCACGAAAACCCAGGGAACCTTGACCGGGGCGAAGGACTCGTGGTCGCTTCCGCCCATGCTGCGTTCCATACGCCCCCGGGACTCGCGCAGGAATAGGTCGAGCCCGACATATTGATCGGCCTCTCGGATAATCTCGGCCAGGCCGGCGTCCGCCGAGAACGAGACAGGCAGGAAGTTGGCCGGCTTGACTTTCTTGAACGCTTCGTTTTCGATCGGTATGTTCATCATCCGCGCCATCGGCCGGAGCGTCGTTTCATCATAGGGCCGGCTGATCATGTCCATGTTGAAGTAGGCTACGGTCTTCTCGATGGGGAACGGAGGATTCATCACATAATACCGCGACCCAAGGAGGCCTTCCTCTTCCCCGGTCCAGAGAGCGAACAGGACGGACCGCTTGGGCTTCTCCGGGTTCATGGCGAACGCCCTGGCCAGGTTCATGACACCGACGGACCCGGACCCGTTGTCATCGGCGCCATTAAAAACATAGTCTCCCCGTTTTCCCAGGTGATCGAGGTGAGCACCCACTACGGCCAGCTCATTTTTGAGGTTCGGGTCGGATCCCTCGACGTAGGCCAGGACATTGCGACACCACAAGAGCTCCGCTTTGGCCGTCGTATTGATCGTCAGGCGGGTCCCCGCGAGTTCCGTTGAAACCGGCTTGCCCCCGGTCTCGATCTTCTGCTTCAGGTCGTCAATTTTCTGACCGGAAGCCTCGAGCACAGCGTTGGCCATCTCCCGGGTAATCTCGATTACCGGAGAGCCTTCCCAGGGCATCCTCTGGGCGGCCCCGGGTAGCGAAATGCGCCGACGGGGCATGTTAATGATCGGCCACTCGTCGTTGACTCGCCTCGGCCTGGCCAGGCTGTTGAACATGTCGCTGTCCTTGCTCGTGTTTTGAACCTGGAGAATGGCCACGGCGCCCAGCTTGACGATTTCCTGTGTTTTGTTGAACCCGCCTCCGCCCCTGGCGAACGGCATCATCGGAGCGGCGGGGAAATACTTTTCTTTGAGTTCTTTGTCCTTTTGAAACGGCGATGCGGGATTGTCTTTACCCGGAGCCTCGGAAAGGATCAGGACGATTTTGCCCTTGACGTCAAGATTCTTGAACTCATCCCAGCCAATCTCCTTCTCTGTGATTCCGTAACCGGCGAAAACAACCGGAGCAGAAAAGGAATCAGCCAGGCCGAGCCTGGTCGTGAAGTCGATGTCCGGCCGGAATGTCCGGGTTTTGGTCAGGCCGCCCGCTTTGACCTCGAGGCTGATCTCCGAGGACGAATCGGTGAGCTCTTTCAGGGCGAATTCCTGGAGATAGCTTCTCTCGCGGGGCGCCGGTCCGCCCTCGCCCCTCCCCCTTCTCATCATGCCGAACATGCGGACCATGCCCGGCTGGTCGCCCGCCGGTTTCAGTTTCCAGAGGGCGAACAACGAGGCGGCGTATTCCGCGGCCAGCTGATAGCCGCGAGTTGCGACCTCGCGGCCCTCCATCAGGTCCGACGAGATATAGGAGAGCATGGCGATCGAATCCTTGGCCGTGATGCTTTCAAACCCGGGTCTAAGTCTGTCCGGCACGGTCAGCGGCTTTTCCATCTGGACCAGGTTTTTCTGGATGTCCTCAGGCTTCGGCTGCTGCGCTTGCTGCGGGGGAGTCTGAGCGCTCAGCACAAAAACCGTAAAGAAAATCAGAAGAGCCGACGGGATCGCCTTTTTCATCATGGTCTTACTCCTCTTCGAGACGAGCGATTTATCAGGTCTCACGATAAAGACCGCCAAATTAGCACAATTTAGACGAAACGTCCATGCGCTTTCTTCCTAAGAACCCGCGCTAGAAGGACGAATTCCCGGCGGCAGAGAGGGGCTGTATTCGACAAATCGGGTCCGAGCAAGCTTTTCATAAATGACCTTGGCATTTATATATAACATATGTAATAATATCCGCCATGTCTCCTTGCCATCTCCGGTGTGATTTCCCCCTGTTCTCCAAGTATTCATTCTAACCTTGCGGCGGAAGGATGATTTTCTTTTCCAGGAGCAGCCGGGACCATTCTCGGGCGTTATCCGGGCTCTCACAGTCAGCGATTCCGGCGATCTCGGCGAAAATAAGGGTGTTAGCCGTGTTTTTGAGCAGTCGAATGATATTCTCGTTTGTCTTATCCAGCACCTGGCCGAAGATGACCTCCGTCGCCAACCCCATTGTATAGAGCCAGAACGAATCCCATAACCGCTTCAGCGATGTATCCGGGAGCCGGCGCAGCATTGTGTCCTCCTTCATATGGGTGCGCGCCGAGGCGTAAAAATCAGAGGAGATGCCCCGCCCACCGGCCTGAGAAAGGAGGAGCGCCCGGAAAAGATGAATCTCATCGCGCGCGAAAACCACGACCCCGATGCCGATATTCAGGAACCGGATATCGGTGAAGGCCTGCTCGGCTTCCTCTTCCATCAGATGGCGCGCCGAGTCGAGAACTCCTCGCCTGAGACTTCCCATAGAGCGGAAGGAATAATACACCGGCGCGACGGAGGATTCGAGATGCTTGGCCACGCTCCTGGCCGACAGGCCCTCCAGGCCATCCCGCCTGACAATTTCAATCGCCGCTCTGAGAACGGAGGGTTGATCAAATGACACGTGTTTTGGACACATGGGAATCGCTCATCGGAAAAGATTAAATAACAATCGTTATAATATGTCAAGCATTGCGACGGCTTCGACGGTCGCGGGCGCCAGAAAAAGAATCTATACTGACCGCCCCGATCGCACGCTACTCCGACTTGATTTCCTCCCCAGTCATCGGGTCCCTCAGGTTTATCCGATGGACTTTCCCGAATTTGTCCAGCGGACCCGCGAGCTTGTCGCCGCCCTTGTTGCAGGGTTCCCAATCGCCGACGATCATGATGGCCATCTTGTCGGGATGGATGTATTTATTGGCCACCTCCATGACTTTTTCTTTGGTCACGCTCTGGACCCTGCTCCGGTAGTTTTTATAATAATCCATGGGTTTCCCGGTCATCTCCAGGTTGGCGAAATTGGCCATGGTCGCCTGCGGCGACTGGAAGTTATCGGAGAAGCTTTCCAGGTAATAGTTGATCGCGGTCTCCATCTCGTCTTCAGAAACAGCCTCTTTCCGGATTCTTTCCATCTCCGCTAAAATCAAAGAGATCGCGTATCCGACCGTGGCCGACTTGGTCTGGACGTAGCCGGAAAACGTGCCCGGGAATCCCCAGGTGTAGGTGAACCGGCTGCCCTGATTGTATGACAGGCCTTCATCCGACCGCACTTTTGTGGTGATCCGTGAAGTGAAGCTCCCACCGCCGAGGATGAAGTTCATCACCTGGACGGCATAGTAGTCGGGGTTGGTGTCCTCGATGCCCAGGTGGCCGAGGCTGATGTAGCCCTGGTTGATCGCCTTCTGAATGAAGTAAACACCCGGTTCAACCGGGAGGAACTGTCTGGAGAACGTCGGCATGGTCAGCGTTTTATTCTTCCAGTTGGCAATGATCTTGTTGATTTTGCTTTTCAGCCCGGTCGTGTTGAAATCGCCGGCGGCCGTTAGGATGATATTCTTGGGGAAAAAGAATTGACTATGAAAAGCTTTGAGGTCGGCGGCGGCGATGCCCTCGTATGTTTTCCGGGTCGGTTGCCAGGTCAGGGGATGATCGCCGTACAGGAGACGCGCACCTTCGCGTGAGAGAACGGTGCTGGGCTGGTCGTTCGCCTGCCTGAGCTGTTCGATCAGCCGGGCCTTGCTGAGCAGGACGGCGGCTTCTCTGAATTCCGGGTTCATCAGGACATCGAAGAAGATACCTAGCCCCTCGTCAAGGTCTTTGCTCAGGACGGAAAGCGAGAGCGTGGCCGTGCGGTCGCTGACCAAGAAAGAGAGAGTGCCGCCGAGGAAGTCAATCCGCTCTTCGATGATGCTGCCGTCCGTGGTTTTTGTGCCGCCTTTGATCAGAGTGTCGCCCATCAGCGGCCCCATGCCCGCCTTTTCTTTGGGAACATAAAGGTTCCCGAAGTTGACCAGGGCGGAAATAGAGGCGAGCGGCAGGCTGTGGTCTTCCTGGATATACGCCCGGAGGCCGTTGGCCAGCGGTGTGCGGAACACTTTGGGGTCGGGCGGCTCGAATTTGAGGGGGGGAAATTTCAGGTCGGAGGGTTTCTCCACCTGGCTGAACCCGGTTCCCAGGCCCAGAAACAAGGCCGCGATGATCAGGCACAGTGTTTTTTTCAAGGCTGTCCTCCTTCCCTTCCCCCCATCTTCCTCTTGTAGATGGCTGTAAGGCTGTTGTCCTTAACGAAATATTTCGCCGCCACACGCCTGACATCCTCGCTGGTCATCTTTTTCAGCCCATCGAGGTCGGCGAGGATTGACTTCCAGCCGCGGTTAAGCTCGGCCCGGCCGACGCGGGAGGCCAGCCCCATCGAGCTCTGCAGGCTGCGGAGGAACATAGCTTCGGAGCGGTTTTTGGCCTTCTGGATCTCTTCCGGAGTCAGGCCGTCCTTTTTGATTTTTTCCACCTCGGCCCAGATCTCTTTTTCCAGCGTCTCGGGCTGAACGCCCTTATCAAGCCGCGGCATGGCGCTGAACTGGAAGGCTCCGACATACCATTGCGGCCGGCTGAAGGCAGAGGCGTTGACCGCCATTTCTTTTTCCTTGACCAGGATTTTATAGAGCCGTCCTGTGCCTCCTCCTCCCCCGCGCCCGCGGAAACCTCCGCCGCCCGCGCCGAGCGCATCGGCGAGGACCGCGAGCGGTCCCGTATCCGGATGGCCGTCCGGCGGCGTGTGGAACATCATCTGAAGACTGGTTGGCGCGGGCCCTTCCCCGTAGAGACGCTTTTCGCTGTACTGCGCCGGCTCGGAGGTCCTGATCGGCTCGACATCGGGCCCCTTCGGGATTCGGCCGAAATACATCTCGGCCAGGGCGATGATATTGGTAGGATTGACATCTCCAACGTAAATGGCCACCGCATTATTGGGGATGTAATATTTGTCATGGAACTCGCTCATATCCTGCTTGGTGAACTTGCGCAGGTCGTCCATCCAGCCGATGACGTCCCAATGGTAAGGCGAAGCGGCGTAGAAAGCAGCGTTAACCTGTTCGCTGAAGAAATATCCGGGCCTGTTCTCGCTCAGCCGCCGCTCTTCCATAACGACGTCTTTCTCCGAGTAAAACTCCCGGAACTGGGCGCTCATCATCCGGTCGGATTCGAGGAGCATCTGCAGCTCGACCTTGTTCGAGGGAAGCGTGACGTAATAACCCGTGACCTCATTAGAGGTCGAGGCGTTGAGTCCCGTTCCTCCGTTCTTCATATACAGCTCCCATAACTGGTCCTTGATGATGTACTTTTTTTCCGCCTTCACGAGCTCATCCACCTCTTTTTGCCACTGGGCGATTTTCTCGCTGTCGCCGCCGTCGGGATTCCAGTATTTTTCGCGGTAGATCTTATCCATCAGCCCGTCGATCTGCCGGTCGATGGCGCCGTCCGCCTCGAAATCCGTCACGCCCATCATTTTCGTTCCTTTGAACATCATATGCTCATGAACATGGGCGATTCCGGTGATGCCGGGACGCTCGTTGATCGAGCCCACCTTGAAGTAGACGTGACATACCACGCGGGGTACGCCGGGAGTCTTGATCATCAGGATCTTCATCCCGTTTGCCAGCGTGTGCTCTTTGACGTCGAGAGTGACCTCGGCGGAAAAAGCTGAAAACGCCAGGACAATAAAAACAAAGATCAGTGTCCAGGTCCTTTTCATTCGGCCTCCTTTCATAGGCAGGATTATACGGAGAAACAGACGCCGCATTCAACGATAATTATTGTACCAAAGCGAGAACGGAAAGGATACCGTTACTCCAGCGGCCGGCGTGGTATTCCCACTTTTTGTCAACCCGAGACAAAAATCGTCAGGATGACCGCCAAAAAGCCCAACGATGACTCTTTAATTCATTTAATATCAGTTAGTTAATTTAGAATGCAATGGCATAAAAATTGCATTAAGATCGGTGCCGAGTTAAAGATATTCTGAAAGGATAGTCCTATGTTCGTTAAAAATAAGGGTTTTACCCTGATTGAGTTGTTGATCGTCGTCGCTATCATCGGCATCCTCTCCTCGCTCCTCATCCCCAACGTCCTGACCGCCCTGCAGAAAACGCATCAGAAAAGCACGATGCGCGATATCGCCACGATTGCCACCGCTTCTGTCAACTACATTACCGAACGCGGCAACTGGAATGGGGTCATCCAAAACGGACCGATTACCCCGCAAAACGATTTTGTCCTGGCCATCTCTCCTTTTTTTGTCAAGACCTTTACCATCACCGATCACTGGGGAACATCATTCGACGCCTATATGGGGAAAGATGCGGTGGAAAATGCGGTCGCGGGAATTCCGGCCGGCGAAGTGGCCGGAGATGACTTCATCATCGCTTCCCGTGGGAGGGACGGGCAAGAAGGGCCGACCTACACGACGTACGACCCGGCGAACCCGGATGCGAGCATCTATCCTGTTTTGAGAATGGCCGATTTTGATGAGGACTTAGTCAATTGGAACGGCAGCTGGATCATCGCACCCCGGGTTTCCAAGCCGTCTTCTTAAGCGGGCCGGTTGTGCCCTCGTCCGGGGAATCAACCCGAAGAGCATTCTCTCTTACGGAAGCGCCATCTACTCCGTCCACTTTACAGATACTTTTTCCCGCCCCGTTTTCTAAGGCTTTCGATGATGTCTTTGACCGCCTGGTCCCGCTCTTTGCAGCAGATGAGGAGGGCATCCTCGGTGTCCACCACGATGATGTCATCCAGGCCGACCACCGCCGCCATCCTGCGGGGGCTGTAAATCAAGCAGCGGCGAGCGTCCAGGACGAGGCTCTCCCCGCGGATGGAATTCCCCGCTTCGTCTTTCGGCCAGATATCGGCTAAGGCTGCCCAGGAGCCGACGTCCGACCAGCCGAAATCGCCCTCGTTCATCAACACGCCCCGTGCCCGCTCCATCAAGGCATAGTCAATCGAAGTGGCCGGGATTTCCCGAAAGACGCGGCCGATTTCAGCCCGGTCTTTTTTTCCGAGTGCCTTGAGAATCCTCTGCCAGAAGGGATAAAAATCCGGCGCATGCTGTTTCAGCTTCCGGGCAAAGACATCGGCGCGCCAGATGAACATCCCCGAATTCCAGGCATGCCTCCCCTGCCGCAGGAATTTCCTGGCCCGTTCGATGTCCGGCTTCTCTTTGAACCGGAGCACCGGACAAAACACCTCGTCCTTGATCCGCAACGTGTTCCTACTCGAATAATGGATATAGCCGAACCCGGTTGCCGGGAAGGTGGGGGGTATCCCGAAGGTCACGATCACCTCGCCCCCGGACGCCGCCTCGGCGGCCGCGACGAGTTTGCGGCGAAAAACGTCCGGCCTGGCGATCAGATGGTCGGCCGGCAGGGCGAACACCACCGCCCCCGGGTCTTGGCGATAGACCCGGGCCGTGGCCAGGATCAAGGATGCGGCCGTATTCCGGCTCATGGGCTCGACCAGAACATGGCGAGCCGGCAGACCCGGGACCAGGCTTCTGATCATCGCCGCCTGGGACCGGTTTGAAATCGTATAAATCGATTCATACGGCAGGAGCGGCAGGAGCCGTTCGACCGTTTCCACAATCATCGGCCTCGGCGTGGCGATGGGCAAAAACTGCTTCGGCCGGGAGCGCCGGCTGAGCGGCCAGAACCGGGTGCCGCTGCCCCCGGCCATGATCACGGCCCGCATCTGCGGCCGCTCTGTTCCGCTCATGTGTTCTCCAGCCCCTTGATCGCTCTCTCCACCGCCTTGCCGACTTCCTTCCTGATTGCCTCCAGGTCTTCCGGAGTGTCGGCCTCGTAGCGTAGGACCAGGGCAGCCTGCGTGTTCGAGGCGCGGACGAGGCCCCAGCCCCGGGGAAAACTCACCCGAATCCCGTCGATATCGACGAGGGGATATTTCCTGGCCAGCTCTTTCTTAACCTCATCCACGATTTTGAATTTGACCTCGTCGGAGGCGTAGATCCGGATCTCCGGCGTGTAATATGTCTTGGGCAGGTCGCTCATCATCTGCGAAAGCTTGCGGCCTGAACGGGAGAGGATCTCGGCCAGGCGCGCCGAGGAATATATGGCGTCGTCAAACCCGAAATACCGGTCGGCGAAAAAGATATGCCCGCTCATCTCGCCGGCCAGGAGCGCGTGCTCCTCTTTTATTTTCTTTTTGATCAAGGAATGTCCTGTTTTCCACATGACGGGCCGTCCGCCGAGCTTGGCGATCTCCTCATAAAGAAGCTTGGACGCCTTGACCTCCGAGATCACGGCCGCGCCCGGGTTGGCCGGGAGGATGTCCCGGGAAAAGACGATCATCAACTGGTCGCCCCAGAGCAGGTTTCCCCGGTCGTCCACGACCCCGATCCGGTCGCCGTCGCCGTCATACCCGACGCCGAAGTCGGCTCCAGTCTCGCTCACTTTCTTGATCAGGTCTTCCATGGCCTCGGGCAGGGTGGGGTCGGGATGGTGGTTGGGAAAGGTGCCGTCCGGCTCGCAGTAGAGTTCCACGACCTCACAGCCCAGCTTCCTGAAGATCGGCACCGCAACAAACCCCGCCGTGCCGTTGCCGGCATCCAGGACGACTTTCACTCTCCCCGCCATTCTGATGTTCCCCAAGACATAATTTTCGTAATCCGGGATAATGTCATAGGCTGAACGCTTCCCGGCCTCGTCCTGGATGATCGTCCTGTCCTTCAGAATTCTGTAAACCTCCTGGATGGTCTCCCCGTACAGCGTTTCCTCCCCTGCCATCATCTTGAACCCATTGTATTCCGGCGGGTTATGTGAGCCGGTGATCATTACGGCCGCCTCCTTTTTCTTGTAGAAGACGGCAAAATAGAGAAGCGGAGTCGGGACAACACCGAGGTCGACGACGCTGCATCCGCTGGACAGAAGCCCCCGGGTGATCGCTTCCGCATAGGCCGGCGAGCTCAGACGGACATCCCGGCCCAGCGCCACTTCCTTTTTCCCCCGCCGGCGAAAGTAGGTCCCGATTCCCCGGCCCAGGAACTCGACGAACTCGGGAGTCAGGTCTTTGTCGACGATTCCCCGGATGTCGTATTCGCGGAAGATTTTTGAGTTGATGTCCATGATGCTCTCCCTGCTGAATCTCCGTCCGCCCGCGCCTTACGCCCGCCTCTCAAGGCGTTCTGCCGAACAACTCCTTGACCTTTTGCTCGACCAAGCCCCATTTTTCCTGGGAGGCGAGGATGTATTCAATGAACTCGCGGACCGCCCCACGCCCTCCCCTTTCCCGGCAGACGAAATGGCTGTGCTTCTTCACTTCCGGATGGGCGTCGGCCACGGCGGCGGCCAGCCCGACCGACTTGATGACCTCGAGGTCCCCGAGGTCATCCCCGATATAGGCGACTTCTTCGGCCGCCAGTTGATGCCGCATCAGGATCTCGTCGAACACCCGCTTCTTATCGAGGATTCCCTGGTGGAGCTCATCGATCCTCAATTTCTCCGCCCGCTTTTCCAAAGCCCGGGAGGTCTTGCCGCTGATGATCCCGGTTTTGAGACCGGCTAGGTGGGCCAGGAGAATTCCCAGGCCGTCCTTGACATTATAAGATTTGATTTCCTCGCCGTCGGGCAGGACCAACAGGATTCCGTCCGTAAGAGTCCCGTCCACGTCCATGAGCAGCATCTTCACCGCCCGGGCCCGTCTTTTGCGGTCGCTTTTCAAAACAGCTCCGTCCGCCATAAGTCGTGGAGGTGGATGATCCCCTCCACTTGGCCGTCAGCGCTCCTGATCACCAGCGAGGTGATTTTCTTCTTCTCCATCAGGTTCAGGGCTTCGGCGGCCAACCCTTCCCTGTCGATGGTGATCGGGGTTGAGGTCATGATTTCGCCGGCCGTCTTCTGGAAAATTCTTTCCCTGTGTTTTCTCATCATCCGGCGCAGGTCGCCGTCCGTGATGATCCCGAGGAGCCTCCTTTTCCCGTCCACGACACACGTCATTCCCAGTCTCTTCCCCGTCATTTCCTCAACGACCTCGATCATGGGCGTGTTCTCGAGAACCCGGGGGATTTCTTCCCCTGTATGCATGAGCGTTCCCACCCGGAGCAATTTTTTTCCGAGCTGGCCCTTGGGATGGAAAAAGGCGTAATCTTTCTCCCCGAATCCCTTTTTCCTCATAAGCGCGATGGCCAAGGCGTCTCCCAGGGCCAGGGCCGCTGTCGTGCTGGCCGTCGGCACCAGGCCCCCGGGCTCCGCCTCGCGTTCCACCCCGGCATCGAGGACGATATCGCTGTACCGGGCGATTTTCGAGTTCTTCGCTCCCGTGATGGTGATCAGCTTAACTCCGATCCTCTTGATGAAGTCCAGGAGGCCGACGATCTCTTTGGTCTCTCCGCTATAGGAGACCGCCAGGATGACATCGTCCTTGAGGATCATCCCCAAGTCGCCGTGTCCGGCCTCCGCCGGATGGATAAACATAGCCGGGGTCCCGCAGCTTGCCAGCGTCGCCGTTATTTTCCGCCCGATCAGGCCCGATTTCCCCATGCCAATGACGATCACCCGGGCCTTGATGCCGGCCAGAAGGTCGACCGCCTTGACAAAATTATCGTCCAGCCTGGGGACGAGCGCGGCCACCGCCCCGCTCTCAATCTCCAGGACCTCTCTGCCGGTCTTGATGATCTCGTTTTTCTTCATCGCGCCGTCACTCTCAATCGAAATTGTCTTCCTGAATGGCCTGCTTAATCCGCAAAGCGGACCTCAGGATATCTTCTAATTTATTTATTATCAATGAATTAGGTCCGTCCGAGAGGGCCATTTCCGGACGGTCGTGGACTTCCAGGAAGAGGCCGTCCACCCCGGCCGCCGCGCCGGCCCTGACCATGACCGGAACGAATCCGGCCTCGCCCCCGGACGTCTCTCCCCTGCCCCCGGGCCGCTGGACGATATGGGTGGCATCGAGGACAACCGGAAATCCCCATTGTTTCATGATCGGGACCGAGCGAACATCGAAGACCAGGTTATTGTAGCCGAAAAACGTTCCTCTTTCGGTCAGCATGAGGCGGTCATTGCCCTGAGCAAGAGCCTTATCGACCGCATTCCGCATTTCCTGGGGCGAGAGGAATTGGCCCTTCTTGAGGTTGAGGGGTTTTTGAGTCTGGGCCGCGGCGACGATCAGGTCCGTCTGGCGGCAGAGAAAAGCGGGGATCTGGATGATGTCAAGAACCTCGGCCGCCTTCTCCACTTGTGAAGTCTCGTGCACGTCCGACAGAACCGCCACCCCGATCTCTTGCTTAACCCGTCGCAGAATGGCCAGCCCCTTTTCCAGACCGGGCCCGCGGTAGGATTTGAGCGACGACCGGTTGGCCTTGTCGTAGGAGGCCTTGAATATGAACGCCAGCCCGAGCTTGGCGCAGACCGACTTGGCCTCCCGCGCCAGGAGGAGCGCGTGCTCTTCGCTTTCGATGACGCACGGGCCGGCGATGAGGAAGAGAGGCGCTGCCCCTCCGACTACCACCCCCTCACCGATTTTTATTTCTCTTGGTCCTTTTGTTGCGGTAGGCATAACTGGCTCCGATGAATGCTTTGAACAGAGGATGCGCCTTGAGCGGCTTGGACTTGAATTCCGGGTGAAACTGGCAGCCCAGGAACCAGGGATGGTCTTTGATCTCGATGATTTCGACGAGGTTGTGCTTGGGGTTGCGCCCGATGAAGGATAGACCCGCCCTGGCCAGCCGATCCTCGTAAGCCGGGTTGAATTCGTAGCGGTGGCGATGGCGCTCCAAAACTAGAGTTTTCCGATAGGTTTGATAGGCAAAGGACTTTTTTTCCAGCTCGCACACGTATTCGCCCAGCCTCATTGTCCCGCCGATATCGTGGTCCGGGCTGAGCTCCCGCCAGAGGAAAAATACTTTGTGCGGGGTGTGAGAGTCGAATTCCGTGCTGTTGGCGCCGGCCAGGCCGGCCGCGTGCCGGGCAAACTCGATCGTGGCGCACTGCATGCCCAGGCAAATGCCGAAATATGGCACTTTATTTTCCCGGGCATAGGTGACGGCCCGGATCTTGCCTTCGATTCCCCGGATGCCGAATCCGCCGGGCACCAGAATCCCGTCTTTATCTTTGAGCACCTCGTGGAGTTCGCACTTCTCCAGGTTCTCGGCCTCGATCCACGAAATATTGACTTTGAGTCCGTGGACCAGCCCTCCGTGAATCAGGGCCTCTTTCAGGCTCAGATAGGAATCCTGCAGGCCGGCATACTTGCCCACCAGGCCGATGGTCACCTCGTCCTTCAGGCGCTTCATCCTGTTCACCATGGTTTTCCATGGACCCAGGTGTCTATCCTTGGGGGGCAGGTTGAGCTTCTTGAGGATGTATGTATCCAGGCCTTCCGCCGCGTAGATCAGCGGAATCTCATAAATATTGTCCACATCCTTGGCCGTGATCACGGCCTCCAGCGGAACGTTGGTGAAGAGCGATATTTTGCCCTTGATCTCCGGGGTTAAGAAGCGGTCGGTCCGGCACAGAATGATATCCGGCTGAATGCCGATGGCCCGCAGCTCCTTGACACTGTGTTGGGTCGGCTTGGTCTTGAGCTCTCCTGAAGTTCTGATGTAGGGAACAAGAGTCAGGTGAACAAAGAGCACGTTCTCCGGTCCCAGCGTCAGGCGCATCTGCCGCGTCGCTTCGAGAAAAGGGAGGCTTTCGATGTCGCCGACCGTGCCCCCGATCTCGACGATGACGATATCGTTGTCGTCCGAGACAGCCAGGAACGCATTCTTGATCTCATCCGTCACCTGGGGAATCACCTGAACCGTCTTGCCCAGAAACTCGCCTTTGCGTTCCTTCCGGATGATCGACTCATAGATCTTGCCCGCCGTCCAGTTGTGCGCCTTGGTTGTTCGTGTCGACGTAAATCGTTCATAATGGCCGAGATCCAGGTCCGTCTCGGCTCCGTCGTCGGTGACGTAAACCTCGCCGTGCTGGTACGGGCTCATGGTCCCGGGGTCAACGTTGAGGTACGGGTCGAACTTCTGCAGGGTGATCTTGAAGTCGTGGCTCTCCAGAAGCCGCCCGATCGAGGCGGCGGCTATCCCTTTCCCCAGAGCGGAAAGAACTCCTCCCGTCACAAAAATATATTTGGTCATTCTGGTCTCTTTTTCAGGAATTCTTCGACTCTGATTATATCCTGAGGTGTATCTACTCTCAAGGCCGGACGGGCGACTTCGATCATCTTGATTCTCCGCCCGTTCTCCAGGACCCTGAGCTGCTCCAGCTTCTCCAATCGTTCCAGGCGGCACGCCGGCATGCGGGCAAATTGGAGGAGGAAACCCCGCTGAAAGCCATAGATGCCGCTGTGGAGATAAAAAAAATCGTCGCTATGGTAGGGGAGAGGCGACCGGGAAAAATAGAGGGCATACCCATCCGCATCGACAACCACCTTGACGAGGTGGGGGTCGCGGATCAGCCCGACATCGCGGACTTTCGCCATCAGCGAAGCCATGGGGATGGACGGGTCCTGCAGGGCGTCCACGAGACGGTCGATTTCTCCACCCGTGATCAGCGGCTCATCTCCCTGGACATTGATGATGATCGGATGCGCGAGTCCAGCCGCTGCTTCGGCCACCCGGTCAGTCCCGCAAGAATGACCTGGCGAGGTCATCACGACCTCGGCTCCGAAGGCTGCGGCCGCGTCACCAATCCTTGGGTCGTCGGTGGCGATGAGGACGCGCTCGACGGACCCGGCCCGTTTCACGCCTTCATAAACCCAGCGAAGCATCGGTTTCCCCAGGATCAGGGCTAAAGGCTTGCCCGGAAACCGGGTCGACTGAAACCGGGCCGGGATGACGGCGGCGGCTCTGATCAAGAGACGGCCCCCTCCTTGTTTTTTGCTTCTTCCGTGCCGACCCCGGCATGTTCCCCTGCCTGGCAAGTCGCTTCGAGAAACGCACCCTCCTGGACAATCAGGGTCGGAGCGATGACGGTCCCGATCACCCGGCCATGGGCTTGAACCTCCACTCTGTCCGTGGCCCGAATTGTCCCTTTGATCTCGCCGCTGATGACCAGGTAGCCGATCTTGATGTCGGCCTCCACCTTCCCCTGTTCGCCGATGACCAGCATGGAGTCGGAGTTGATCGTTCCCTTGAAATGTCCGTCGATGCGGAATGACCCCTTAAAAGTCAATTCACCATTGAACTCCGTGTCCTTGTCAAAGAAACCGGTAATCTTGTGCTCATCATACTCCTTCTTCTTTTCTTTCTCTTTTTCTTTCATCGTGACGCTCCTTTGATTTTTCCATATATCCGGTTGAGGTCATCCAGGGAAAAATACAGGATGCGAATAGTCCCTTTCTTCCGGCTGCCTTGAATCGATACTTTCGTCCCCAGAAGCCTGACCAGGTCTTCTTCAACAGCGCTCAGGTCGGCATCGAATTTGGGCTTCCTGGTCCCTTCGCGCGCCTTTCGGCGGCCCGAGATGATCCTCTCCACATCTCTAACACTCAGGTTCTTGCGCACAATTTCCTGGGTTAAAGAGACCTGCGCCTCCTGGTCCTCCAGAGAGACCAGGGCGCGCGCGTGCCCCATGGAAATCTTATCTTCGGCCAGAAAGTCCAGGACCGCCTGGGGAAGGCTGAGAAGTCGAAGATAATTCGTGACCGAAGTCCTGTCCATGCTCACCCGCTCGGCGATTTCTTCCTGGGTGTAGCCGAGCTCCTGGATCATTCGCTGATAGACCCGGCCGACCTCGATGGGGTTGAGATTTTCCCGGTGGAGGTTCTCCATCAGGGAGATTTCGAGCTCTCGCTCCCTGGGAATCGAGCGGATGAGGACGGGGATCTTCTTCAGCCCTGCTCTCTGGGCCGCCCTCCACCGTCTTTCTCCGACGATAATTCGATAGTTTTCTCCGTCCGGGACCACCACGATCGGCTGGATCACTCCTGACTCCCTGATCGACTGGGCCAGCTCATCGATCGACTTCGGATCGAACTTGAACCTCGGCTGAAAAGGGTTGGGCTTGATCTCATCGATTTCCAGCTCGGCAAAACGCTCGTCCTTGAGGATACCGTAGTCATCGGGCAGAAAGACTCCCAAACCCTTTCCCAAGGCCATCTTCTTCATTTGTTCAGCATCTCCTCGGCAAGATTCAAATATGCCTCAGCTCCTCTGGATTTTATATCATAAAGGACGACCGGTTGGCCAAAACTCGGAGCTTCCGCCAGCCGCACGCTGCGGGGAATGACCGCCTCAAAAACCAGCGCCTTGAGGGAGCGCCTGATCTCTCCGGCCACCTGCTTGGACAGGTTTGTCCGCTCATCGAACATGGTAAGGACGATTCCCTCGATGGATAGAGAGGGGTTGAAGTAGGTCCTGACTTCATCGAAGGTGGCTAAGAGGTCGGGGATCCCTTCCATGCATAAAAATTCGCACTGGATGGGAATGAGCACTGAGTCGGCGGCGGTCAGCGCATTGATAGTCAGGAATCCAAGGGACGGAGGACAGTCGATCAAGACAAAATGAAAATTTCCCTTGATCTTGTCGAGGGCATGGCGGAGCTTGTTCTCGCGGCTGTCTTGAGAAAACAGCTCCACCTCCGCTCCCGCAAGCTCGGGTGAGGCGGGGCAGATATAATAATTATCCAAATCTGTCCCGACGATGAGGTCCATCATGTTTTGGCCGTTCATCAGGGCCTGATAGATGCCTTTTTGCGTCTCTTTGAGTTTTCCCAGGCTCGCAGTGGCCATTCCTTGCGGGTCGAGGTCGATGAGGAGAACGCGGTTTCTCTTGATCGCCAGGGCGGAGGCCAGGTTTACGGCCGTGGTCGTCTTCCCCACCCCTCCTTTTTGATTGGCAACAGCGATCGTTCTTGCCATGATCCCTCAATGTTTCACGTGGAACATGTTTTAGTCGCCGCCCTCTTCCTTCCGGCCCTGACAAATACGATCAGGTTGGTCAGAGCGGCCGGCGTTATCCCCGGCATTTTTCGGGCTTGTCCGATCGTTTTAGGCCGGGCTTTTTCCAATTTTTCCGAAATTTCCCTGGTCAGTCCGCAAACCCGGGCGTACTGAAAATCCTCGGGAATCCTGAACCCGTCCAGGCGATTCATCCTCTCGATTTCCTTCTCCTGCCTGCGTAAATATCCTTCATACTTGACTTCAGCCTCGATGAACCTGACCTCTTCATCCGCCAGCGGCTCGGGAAACTTCTTATATCCTATCACATCCTGAAAGCGAACATGAGGTTTTTTTAGCCATTCTTTCAGAGTTATTCTATCTTTGTTATCGAGGACCACTTTTTCCTTTCCGAGAAAGGCCAGCGCCTTCTTGGCTCTGCCCTGCTTAGCCAAATAGGATTGATAATCATCTTCTCCGATCAGCCCAAGATCGTATCCGTATTGAGTCAACCTCTGATCGGCGTTATCAACCCGCAGGAGCAGCCGGTGCTCAGCGCGTGAGGTAAACAGACGATAAGGTTCTTCCACTCCCTTGCTGACGAGGTCATCGATGAGGACAGCGATATAAGCCTCGTCCCGGCGCAAGATAAATGGTTTTTTTCTTTGAATCTTGAGAGAGGCGTTAATCCCGGCCATTATTCCCTGGGCCGCGGCTTCTTCGTAGCCGGAGGTCCCGTTGATCTGGCCGGCGAGGAAAAGGCTGGCGATTTTTTTGACCTCGAGCGTCTCATCCAGTTCGGTCGGTCTGACCGCATCGTACTCAATCCCGTAGGCCGGCCGCAGGATCTTAGCCTTGTTTAGCCCTGGAATGGTGCTCAAGACCTCCATCTGGACCTCTAAGGGAAGACTGGATGATAAACCGTTGACATAAACCTCGGACGTTTCCAACCCCTCGGGCTCGAGGAAAAACTGATGCCGCTGATGATGGGGAAATTTGACCACCTTGTCTTCGATCGAGGGACAATAGCGCGGCCCGACACCAGTGATGAGGCCGCTGTAAAGAGGCGATTTATCCAGATTTTTCCGGATGACCTCATGTGTCCTGGCATTGGTATAGCCGAGATAGCAGATGACTCTATTCTCCAGAGGCCGTCTTGTCCGGAAAGAGAAGGGGACGGGCACTTCATCTCCAGGCTGCGGGGTGAAGGCACTCCATTCGATCGTATGCCTGTCCAATCTCATAGGCGTCCCCGTTTTCAGCCGGAAAACCTTTAAGCCCAGACCCCTCAAGTCCTCACTCAAGTTTGTGGCGGCGGGCTCGTTGGCCCGGCCGGCCGGGTAAGAATGAAGGCCCATATGAATGAGCCCGTTTAAAAAAGTTCCGGGAGAAATGATGACGGCCTTTCCCTGGATGCGGTTTCCTTCGAGAGTGCCCACTCCCTGCGCTTTTCCCCTGGAAACGAGGATTCTGCTGACGATCCCCTGAAAAACTGTCAGGTTCGGGGATTCTTCGAGCCATTTCTTCATGGTCAGCCGGTAGCGGGCTTTGTCGCATTGCGCGCGGGGAGCCTGGACGGCTCCGCCCCGGCTCCGGTTGAGGAGGCGGAAATGAATGCCCGTCTCGTCCGCCAGCAGGCCCATCACTCCGCCGAGAGCATCGACCTCCCGGACAAGATGGCCTTTGGCCAAACCTCCCACGGCCGGGTTGCAGGACATCTGAGCAATCGTCTCGAGATGGATAGTGACGAGGATCGTCTTCATCCCCATTTTGCTCGCGGCCAGGGCGGCCTCGCAGCCGGCGTGGCCGGCTCCGACAACGATGACGTCAAAATCCATTGCAGGAGGCGTTCCTTCCATCATTTCCCTACGCAAAACCGGTTAAAAATCTCCTCGATGACATCATCAGACCGGATTTCTCCCGTCAACTGGCCGAGATAGGAAAGGGAGCGGCGGATTTCTTCGGCCCAGACTTCCTCCGAGTGCCCCTGTCGGAGAAGTTGAAGCGATTCGTTCAGGGCCGTTAGAACCTGCTCCAGGAGGAGTTTCTGCCGGAGGTGCAGGATGATCTCTTCGCCCGCGCTCTCAGCCGGGATAAAAGCGGCCTGAATCGTTTCTTTCAACCGGTCCAGGTTTGTCTTTCGGAGGGCCGAGATCTCGAGGCAGCGGCTCCCTTGAAAAGCCGCCCTGCACTTCTCCTTGTCGATCCTGTTGGGGAGGTCGCATTTATTGAAGAGCAGCATCGATGCCTTGTTTCCGTATTTTCTTATCAACCTCAAGTCTGCCGGGCTTTCCGGCCGGGAGGCGTCGACAACGAGAAGAACGCCGTCCGCCTGAGAGGCCAGCCGCCGGCTCCTCTGAATCGCTTCCTCTTCTACCGGATGGGCGGGACGATCAAGCCCGGCCATGTCGACAAGATGAAAGATTGAATCCCTGATCTTTATCCTCTCCCGGAGGTAATCCCGGGTGGTCCCGGGGTAGGGGCTCACGATCGCCCGATCCTCATCGAGGAGCGCGTTGAACAAGGTCGATTTGCCGACGTTAGCCCGGCCGACTATGGCCAGGTTCAACCCCTCTGCGAGAGTCCGGCCCGTGTCGTAGCTGCCAATGAGCTTCCGGACCGCCGCGGCGGCGGACTCCAGAGTCCTGGCAATTTTGCCGGCCGAGATCGGCAGCCCTTCCTCGGGAAACTCCAGTCCGGCCTCCACCAGGGAAAGGACCCGGACAACCCGGCTGCGAACCGAGGCCAGCCTTAGGGAGAGCCTTCCCCGCACCTGGCCGAAGGAGATTTGCGCTTGCTTGAGCGAGGCGGCCGTGACCAGGTCGTTGACCGCTTCCGCCTGGAGGATATCGATTCGGCCGTTGACATAGGCCCGCAGGGTAAACTCCCCCCGATCAGCCTGACGGGCGCCTCCCCTGATCGCCAGTCGGACGACTTCCTCCAGGATCACAGGACTCCCATGGCAGCTAATCTCGATCACGTCTTCCCGAGTATAGGAGCGGGGAGCCGGTAAATAAACCAGATAAGCCTCGTCTATGGCCTCTTTCCCCGCAGCCCGGCAAATATCGCCCAGGATCAGGCTGCGGGCCGGCAAATCGTTCCATCGTGTCCCCCTGGGCTTGAAAATCGCCCTGGCGATCGCCAAAGCCCGGGACCCGCTCATCCGAACAATGCCCAGGCCGGCATAGCCAATGGGGGTAGATATGGCGATGATTGTATCGTCGAGAAGCTCTCTCATCTCAGTCGCTTATGCTTCGCCCGTACTTCAACGACTCATTTTAAGAGATCAGGCGAGAATAGTAAATACAACGAACACGGGCGATCTGGGGGGGGAAGCTAAACGGAGGGCTTGCCGACCGGATAGATTTTGATTCGCTTTAGGAAACCCTCGCCCTGGCTTTCGCTGGTGATGCCGGGGACCTGGTTGACCGCGATGTGGACGATCCGCCGCTCGTAGGGATTCATTAAGTCAAGGACCTCGTCCTTTCCCGTCTCGCTGACCTGCTGGGCGACCTGTTGGGCGAATTCGCGCAGTTGTTTTTCTTGTCTCCGCCGGTAAAAATCGCAGTCCACCTGGACTTTATGGGGAGAAATCTTATTCAGGATGTGCTGGAAGGCCAGGAGCAGGGCGCCGTCCTTGCGGAGCAGCATGGCCTTGTCCTCGCCGTCGAAAATCAGATAAATCGTCTCGTTCTTCTTTTTCAGCTGATAACCCAGCTCGAGAGGAAAGTGGGGGAGGAGCCGGTCCAGGAATCCGGTGACCGGGTTGGTGTCGAGCTCCTTTTTCGGCCAGGCCCGGATGACGATCTCCTTGCCCTTGATCCCGAAGAGTTTCGTCTTTTCGGTGACGATCTCATAGTTGAATTTATCCCTGGGCATCTTCAAGACATGCTCGGCATGGCCAAGGGCTTCCTCTAAATTCTTGCCCTTGAACTCCTGCAGGGCTTCGTTATTTTCGTTTTCCATGGGACTCTCTCTTTTTTTTGTTCATCATGCGGTTCATGACGTACTGCTGGCCGATCTGGAGGACGTTGTTGGTCAGCCAGTAGAGGACCAGACCGCTCTGGAAATTCATGAAAAAAAAGGTCATGAGGACGGGCATGATGAGCATCATCTTGGCCTGGGCGGGGTCGGCCGTCGTCGGAGTCATCTTCTGGCTGATGAATTGAGTCGCCCCCATCAGAATGGGAGTGACATAATAGGGGTCTTTGACCGAGAGGTCCTTGATCCAGAGGAGAAACGGGCTGTGCCGAAATTCGATGGCCACGACCAGCAGCCTGAAAAATCCCCAGAAAACAGGGATCTGGATCAGCATCGGCAGGCAGCCTCCGGCCGGGTTGATGCCGTGCTCCTTGTAGAGCTTCATCATCTCCTCGTTCATCTGGCGCCTCTGGCCGATGTCCTGCTTGGCTTTCTTGTACTTGGCGCGCAAAGCCTTAATTTTGGGCTGGAGCTCCTGCATCCTGGACATTGATTTGGTGCTGCTATAGGTCAGCGGGAAAAAGATGACCTTGATGAGCAGGGTCAGGATGATGATAGAGAAGCCCCAGTTGGGGATGGACCGGTGGATGAATTTGATGGAAAAGTACAGGACCTCGGCGATCCCGCCGAAGAACCCGAAATTGATCACCTTTTGCGTGCTGTGCCCGAAACCGCGCAGCCGCTCAAACTCCTTGGGGCCAAGGTACGCTTTTTCCGGGGAGCTCACGGATAAAAAGAAGAAGGCGGTGGTATCCTTCGCTTCCCTCTGGAAAAGGGCGGTCCCTTTTTGGGACGGGGTCAGGAACAGGGCCGTCATGTAATTGTCCTCATAGGCGGCCCAATCGACAAAATTGAAAGCGCTCGCCTCCGGCCTGTACTTCCTTTCGTTGACCCGATAAACGCGGTTCGCCGTCAGCACGGCCACCCCGGTCGCGCCGCCGAACTGCTGTCCTTTCGCCACCACCGCCGGCACGCCGATACCGGGCCCCCAGATGACCCGCGGCTCGATCTTGCGACCCCCCTGATAGAGGTCAACCCTGGTAGCGAAATCGTAGCTCCCGCCGGTGAAGACAAGCGTTTTTTCTACTTTTATAGTATTCCCATCGGAATAATCGAATTTGAGCTCTCCGCTCTCGCCTTCACGGAGCTCCAAGCGCAGCGGAGAGACCCTGAACAGCGCGGCGTTCAGAGCCCGGTCCAGCTCGGCGTCATCGGTCTGAAGGAAGAACGGGTATTTGCCGGACTCGGCCGCGAGCGGGGAGACGAGCTCCAGATCCTCTTCCCCTTCACCTCGATGGGCCTTCAGCTTCCAACTCCGCAGTGAGCCTCCGCGATTGCTCCAGATTGCCCGATACATGGGGGTATCGACGATGACCTGCGCCTCCGCCTGGGCTTGGACTCCCTCCAGAGGCGGGGCGGCTACCGGGAGCGGCATTTCCTCGGTCTCCTTGGCTGCGGCCGCGGTTTTCGCCGGCCTCTCCGCCTGGACGGAAGCGGACGGCTGAACCGCCGGCTCGACCTGGGGCCTTTTCTTTATGAAAACCATTTGATAGAGCACCATCACAACGATGGAAAGGACAATGGCCAGGACAAATCTGCGCGTTTCCATATATTTACCCCTTAGGGAACATTATCGACACCGCCCGGATGGAACGGATGGCACTTGAGCAGCCGCCTCGCCCCGAGACCCAGCCCTTTGCTGATCCCGTGCTTATCGATGGCCTGGCGAGTGTAGGAGCTGCAGCTGGGATAGAAGCGGCACTGCCCCCCGAGAATAGGGGAGAGGGTCAGCTGATAAACCCGGATCGCCAGCAGAGCCGCCTTTTTCATCATCCCTGTTTTTTTCCGAAGATCGCCCGGATGGCACGATGGTAATGATCAACGAGCTCCGCCCAGGCGGCCGTCTTCATCTCGGCCGTGGCCACCATGAGGAGGTCGATCGGATAGGCGAACAAATCCTTGTTCCTGCGGTACAATTCCCTCATCCACCGCTTGGCCTTGTTCCGGGTGACGGCATTCCCGACTTTGCGGCTGGCAACGACGCCGACCCGGGAATAGGCTAATGTATTGGACAGGTAAATAAGGTTAAAATACTTGGCCCTGTATCGGTTGCCTTTTCTATAAAGGATTATAAAGTCTTTCTTCTTCCGGATCCTCTCGCCAGGAGAAAGGCTCTCGTTCATGCAACGGCAATTCTCTTCCTGCCTTTCTTGCGTCTGTTCTTGATGACCTTCTGGCCTCCCTTTGTCTTCATCCGGACGCGGAAGCCGTGGGTCTTTTTCCGTCTCCTGACGTTTGGCTGGAATGTCCTTTTCATGTCGGCAACTCGCTTGTGAAGCCTTATGTTAACGGAGCACGATTCATCTGTCAAGCAAAAGCTGCGTATTGACTCAGGCGGGGATTTCGGCTATAATTTTGCCAATGAACTCCTTCAAGGTTGGGGATAGAATTATCTATCCCAATCAAGGGCTCGCTATCATCGAGGACATCCAGGAAGAGCTGCTCTACGGAGAAAAGCTTCAGATTTACCACGTCAGGATCATCGCCAATAACACTCTCGTTCTGGTTCCCTTCTCCAACACCGAAGAAATCGGAATCCGCAAGCCCCTGGCCGAGAACTCCGTCGAGGAGATTTTCCGCTACTTGAAAATTCAGCAGGTGGATGTCACGAACGACTGGAAGGGAAGATACAAGGAGCACGTCAACCTGATGCGCTCGGGGACGATTCACGACATGGCCTGTGTCCTTAAGAGCCTGTACTATCTCAGCCTGACCAAGACCCTCTCGTTCCGGGAGAAAAAAATGCTGGAGAAGGCCAAAGAGCTCCTGACAGCCGAGATCTCCGAGGTCTCCGACCTGCCTCTCTCCAAGATCGAACGGAGGATCACCGATACCCTGATCGTCTGTTTCAAGGGCATGAAGCCCAACGTCGAATATTGATTTTTCCGCCATGGCGCTAACCTCCATCCTGTTGTTTTGTCTTTTTCTGCTGCTCAGCGCTTTTTTCTCGGCTTCCGAGACCGCGCTCATCTCCTCGAATCCCTACACCCTCGACCTCCTGGAGCAGAAGGGCTCCCGCAGGGCCCGCCTGATCAAGCGGCTGCTCAGCCGACTGGACCAGCTCCTGGCCACCATCCTCATCGGCAACAACCTGGTCAACATCGCCGCCGCCTCCGTCGCCACCCTCTTTTTTCTCTCCATCATCCCCGACCGGAAGGAGGCCGCTCTGGTGGCCACCCTGGTCACGACGGTGCTGATTTTGATCTTCGGCGAGATCAACCCTAAGACCCTGGCGGCCTACCATCCGCTCAAGACTTCCCTGCTGGTCATCCGGCCCCTCCGCTTGTTCGTGATCCTTTTCTACCCTCTGGTCAAAGCGTTCACCCTCCTGTCCAGCCTGATCGTGCGCCGTGCGCCCGAGAGGGAGGGGGCGAAATCGCAGGCCCTCAACGAGGAGGAGATCCGCCTGCTCCTCACCCGGGGCATCAAAGGCATGTCCTCCCATCGCCGCCGGATGATCGGCGGAGTCCTGGATATCGGCGGCCGGCCCGTCAAGGAAATCATGGTCCCCAGGCCCGAGTTGCGGGCCGTCGAGATCGGCGCCTCCTTCAAACAGGTCATGGAGACCGTCCTCTCCACGGAGTACTCGCGGGTGCCCGTCTACCGCGGCCGGATGGACAACATCGAGGGCCTCATCCACAGCAAGGACATAATTCCGTATCTTGTTGATAATAAAGAATTTAATATTCATGAAATCCTGCGCCGGCCGGTTTTTGTCCCCGAGTCGGCCTCGATCGAAAAGGTCCTTCTCCAGATGCAGGAGAACGCCATCCACATGGTCTTTGTGGTGGACGAATTCGGGACGCTCGAGGGGGTCGTTACCATGGAGGACATCATCGAGGAAATCGTGGGAGAGATTCGGGACGAGTCCGACGAGAAGGCCGAGGACTGGTTCCACGCCGAGGGCAAGGATACCTACCTGGTCAAGGGCAACGCCTCGATCAAAGAGCTGTGCCAGAGACTGCCTCTCTGCCTCCCTCAGACGGCCGGGTTCACCACCCTGGCCGGGTTTCTCCTCTACCGGTTCGGAAAAATCCCGCGCGAGAAGGACGCCCTGGAATTCAGGGGCCACCAGTTTATCGTCGAGAAAATGAACAAGCGCCATATCAGCCTGGTCCGCATCGTCATCAACCCGGAAAATCCCGAGACAGACCATGAAGATCGCCGCCTCGAATAAGAAGGCCTACTTCAACTACGAGATCGTGGAGAGCATGGAGGCGGGCATCGCCCTTCTGGGCAGCGAAGTGAAATCGGTCCGCGAGGGGCGGGTCAGCCTGAAGGAAAGTTACGCCGAGATCAGGAACGGCGAGGTCTTCCTCCTGCACGCCAACATCAGCCCGTACGAGCCCGCCAACCGCTTCAACCACGAGCCTCTGCGGGAGCGCAAGCTCCTCCTCCACCGCCGTGAGATCAAGCGGCTGATCGGCAAGATCAGGGAAAAGGGGTTTACGCTCATCCCGACCAAAGTCATCCTCAACGAGAAGGGAAACGTCAAGGTCGAACTGTCGCTGGCCAAGGGGAAGAGAACCTACGAAAAGAAGCAGGCGATCAAGGAGCGGGAGCTCGACCGGGAGATGCGGGCCGAGCTCAAGAAGCGCCTGCGCTAATATTCCCCGAATTCCAGGCCGGCGTCGATAAAGGCTTTGATGTTGGCCTCTGTTTTAGGGGAGAGGGGAATATTCACGGGAGAAGCCGTGGGGAGCAGGACAAAGCCTCCGCCCTCTTTGGCCTCTTCCATGATTCCCCGCACTTTATCCCGTACCTGCACGGGCGTTCCGTTTTCGAGGTGCTTGAGCTCCATGTTCCCCCAGACTGAAACGCCGGAGGCCAGGCATCTCTGCTTGACCTCGGCTAAATCGATATCGCCGTCCGGCGACGGCTCGCAGGGATCGATCCCATCGCACCCCGTCTCGATGATCATGTCGAGGACCCGGCCGATCCGGCCGTGGCAGTGGATGCGGGCTTTGGCCCCGGCCTGATGGATGAGATCGACCATCGTCTTCAGGTGAGGAAGCATGAAGCGCCGGAACATGGCCGGGGGAAGGAACGGCGGAGTCATGTATTCCGGCCCGCAGATGCGGTAGAGGTCGACCGTGCAGACCTGAAACTGGCGCCGCAGATTCTCCATAACCCGTTCGGCGACAACGTCCACCGTCCGGGCGAAATGCTCGGTGTCCTGGGCGATCCAGAGGAGGTAATCTTCGAACGACATCAGGTCGGCCGCCAGGTAAGCCGGGTCGCCCAGGGAGGCCATGACAAGGCCGTGCTCCCCGAGCTCGGCGAGGACCCGGGGATGATCAGAGGTATCGTAAAGAGCAGGCTCATAGGGCACGCTCAACGCTCTATCTACGTCGGCGGTGGTTTTGCAGTAGTGCTCGGCGACCCAGGTGGTGTTGACGGAGGGATCCTTCTGGGTGACCTGGCGCAGGTCCCCAGCCGGAGCATGGAGAACGGTGGTCGTCCGGACAAAATCGCCCGCCTGTTCCGTCTCGGTGTCCATCGGGACGGGATAGGAAGAGCCGAGAAACCCGTCCGTCCCGATGTACCGGTCGTTGGGCGGCTGGGGGTTCCAGTTGGTGATGCAGTCGGTATGGGCCCGAATATATTCCATGAGCCGGGCATAGCTCGGCTGGTTGTTGTACCAGTCGCGGCTGTCGCGGCCGGCCATCTCGTAGGTGTTGACGGGGACGCGGTCGGGGACGCCGCAAGACTGGGCCGTCAGCAGCCGGCGCCGGCTTGTCCAGGCCTCACTTCCCAGGTTCATGATTCCGCCATTGATATACGTCCGCGCCCTCTTGATGTCAATCTGACCCCGGGCTTGCCATTCGAAGGACCTTAAGCTCTATTCCCCGCCGATTTGGAGCAGGTTGATCCGGAAGGTGGGCGCGGTCATTGTCCGGTTCAAGTCGGGGTCATCGGCCACCATATCGATGCCGTTGAGCATCGCCTCGGCCGTCCCGGCGATGGTCAGGCCCTTGACCGGAAAGGCAATCTTGCCGTCTTCGACCCAGAACCCGGCCGCCCCGCCGCTGAAGTTGCCGTTGACCGGGTTGATACCGTAACCCGTGACTTCTTTGACCAGAAGGCCGACTTTGGTTGCTTTGATGATCTCTTCCGGCTTGGCCCCGCCGGCCGCCATGTAGAAACTGTGCGGCCCGATGCCCGGAAGGCTGGTGAACCCGCCCCTCGAGGCGTTGCCGGTGCTCTGGACTCCGGCGCGCTTGGCCACGATCGTGTTGTAGAGAAATCCTTTGAGAACTCCTCTATCGACGATGAGCCTCTTCTGGGTCGGCACGCCCTCTCCGTCAAAGGGCTCACTCGCCATCCCCTTCTCGCGCGTGCCGTCGTCGATGAGCGTGATAAAATCCGATCCGATCCTCTGCCCCATTTTCTTGCCCAGAAAGCTGGCCCCCTGCAACACCCGCTCGCCGTTGATCGCGCCCAGGATTCCGCCCAGAAGGGCATAGGCAACGTCGGGGGAAAAGATGACTGCCGCCTGCTGCGTCTTGACCGGCCGGGGGTCGAGCATTTCGTAGGCGTCGCGGGCCGCCTTGGCGGCGATCTCTTCGGCCGGTTTGAGCTCTTTATAAAAACGCCGGCTGCAGGATTCGGAGCCCGATGACTTCTGCTCTCCTTTTTCCGCGACCACCGAGACGCCGAAGGCGCAGCCCCCGGCCTTATAGCTCTTCAGCAGACCGTTGGAATTAGCGACAATGACTTCGCCCTCGGCCTCCCGATAGCTCGCTCCGTCACTCTTGGTGATCCGGGGGTCCTTCATGGCCAGCTTCTCTGCCGTCTTGGCCAGTTCGATCTTCTGCTCCATGGGGACCTGGGCGATCTGGGGGTCGTAGAGGCCGGCGACATCGGTCATTCCCCTGTCTTCGGGAAGGACGTTGTTCTGGTCCGGAGTCGTGATCTTGGCGAACTCGATGGCCCGGCCGATGGCATCTTCCAAGGCTTTCTCCCCGAGGTCGTTGGAGCTGGCGAAGGCCAGCTTCCCCTTGACGAAGACTCGAAACCCGGCCCCGAAACCGGCCGCCTCCTGGACGGTCTCGACCTCGCCCTTGCGCACCTCGAGGCTCAATTTTCGGCTGGTCTCGATGTAGACCTCGGCCGCGTCGGCCCCTTTTTTCAGGCACTTCCTGACTGACTCTTCGGCTAATGCTTTGTAGTCCATTGTCTTCTCCATAAACCGGCCTTATCTCGCCCGCGAGCCGCCGACGTTGATGCCGCGGATCCGGACCGTGGGCTGGCCGGCGCTGACCTCCGCCGATTGCCCTTTACCGCAGATCCCGGGACCGAAATCCAGGTCATCCCCGACGGCATCAATCCCCTGGATGACATCGAGGCAGTTGCCGATCAGCGTCGCGCCTTTCACCGGAGTCGTCTTTTTTCCATTCTCGATGAGATAGGCCTCGCGGCAGGTAAAATTGAAAACACCCGTGGTCGGGTTGACACTGCCGCCGCTCAGGCTCTGGACGTAGAGGCCGCTCTGCGTCGAGGCGAGGATGTCGGACGGTTTGTCTTTTCCGGTGTCGATGAACGTATTGGTCATCCGGACGATCGGAATGTTGCGGAAGCTCTCGCGGCGGCCGTTCCCGGTGCGCTCCATTTTGATCTGCTTGGCCGAGAGGATATCGGTCATGTACTTGGCCAGCACGCCGTCCTTGATCAGGACGTTGCGCTTCATCTGGGTCCCTTCGTCGTCGTAGTTGGTCGTCCCGCGGAAGCAGGGGAGGGTGCCGTCGTCCACCATGGTGAACTTGTCGCTGGCCACCTTCTTCCCGAGCTTGCCGACAAAAACGCCGGTTTCCCGGGCGATATTGTCGCCCTCGAGGGGGTGTCCCACGGCCTCGTGGACGAGCACTCCGCCCCAGCCGTTCTGCAAGACCACATCCAGCTTGCCCGCCGGGGCATCCTTGGCCTCGAGCATAACGATGGACTCCCGGGCGCAGGCGCGGGCGGCGTCCTCGGGCTTGAGCTCGTCGAACATCTCGATCCCGGAGTGCCGGCTCAGCCGTTCGCGCCCCATGTGGGAGGTGTTGTTGCCGACGCCGAGCGCCTGGACGATAAAAAAGAGCAGCGGCAGCTCGTCGCTCAGGTAGAGGCCCTCGCTGTTGGCGATGATGCGGCTGCGGACCTCGTCGTAGTAATCGATCGAGGCCATCTTGATCCGGGCATCATAGGCGAGAGCGGCGTCGTGGGCGCGCTTCATGATCTCAAGCCGTTTTTCATCGGCCACCTTCTGGAGCGGAGCTTTGACCGTGATATAAGATGGCCGCTTTTCTTCTTTGATGTCGACCGGCTTGATGGTCGTGCCGCCCCGGGCAACGTAAGAAGCGACATCGGCCGCTCGCAGGAGCTTTTCCCGGTTGATCTCGTCCGTGTAGGCGTAACCGGTTTTGTCGCCGGAGATGACGCGGACGCCCGCGCCCTGGCTGATTCCGAAGACGGCGCTCTTGAACTTCCCTTCCTCGAGCAGGATGCTGCGCGAGATGCGGTGTTCGATGTAGACCTCGCCAAATTCGCCGCCCTTCGCCAGGGCTTGACCGATGATCTTGTTCAGGTCCTCGAAGGCGAACTGCGGCCCGGCTGGAGACTCGTCGGCCAGAAGGCCGCGCAGCAGCGCCGGCGTAGCCGCCAGGGCCAGCCCTCCCTTGAGACTCAGTTCCAGAAACTTGCGGCGCGGGATGTCCTCGACAAAATAGCCCTTGAAATTCATGATCACCTCTCTGATAAAATGGGTAAACAAATTGGGACGGTTCGGTTTTTCAGAGCGGACGCCGGAAAAATCCGGACCGTGGCCAAAGTCAACGATTGACTCATGAAAGGCGATTATAGCGCACCTCGAAGAGGAATTTCAAAATACCGGGGCTCTGGGTAAACATTTCTTATGGGATGGGAATGGGTCCTGTCATGGCGCGTCCCCGTCCGTCCTCGCTCCGCACCCGTCAAGAGAGGGGTCCCCTACGCTCCGGGCGGTGCGGGGACTGGCGCCATGCCACCCATCCCCATAATCCACAGTTGGAGATTTTTACTGAACGGGAATGCTATCGGCCCCTGCCCGAAAAACGTCTTTATGATAAAATCCTTTAGGCAAGACGATTCTCCATAATGGCGAGGGAGCGAATGAAAGTTAGGATAACGGTTTGTCTTCTTTTATTCATCTGGTCCTCTTCGGCTCAAAACCTCAGAGCTGAAAAACCAAAGGAAGAGCTGGCGGTCGAGGGGCTCGCTCACCCGGTGGAGATCATC
>CAZYWP010000002.1:0-5479 GCA_964651495.1 uncultured Eubacteriales bacterium
GGGTGGCATGGCGCCAGTCCCCGAGCGCCCGAGCGAAATGGGGCGGGTGGGGGGGGTCTTAAGCGAGGGCGAAGGGGACGCGCCATGACAGGATCCATTCACATCACATAAATAGAAATGCTTACGACAGAATTGGCCATGTTTTTCTCTCGAAGGAGTCTCTTCGCCGCCCGGTCGCAAGAGTGCGGCCTGCGAATGATCCTCAAAAGGCTTCGCCGGCCGTGAAATAGACTCCCGATGTCTCCTTGCCGAATCCGAAGTCCAGCCGGAGATGCAACCGCTGTTTCGGGTCGAAGACGAAGCGCAGGCCCAGGCCGTAGGAATATTTAAAATTCCCAAGGTCAAAACGGCTGACTCTGTCCGCGACGTCGCCGACTCCGGCAAACGCCGCCAGCCCCAGGCGCCAGAAGACCGGCACCCAGCGGTACTCGGCCTGGAAGGCCATCATGTTCTTGTCCCGGTAGCGGCCGAGATAATAGCCGCGCATGCTTTCCTCGCCGCCGAGCAGGCCCAGCCTCCAGAACGGGGGTGCGCCGGTCTGGGAAAGCAGCCGGGTTTGAAAGGCCAGGGTGTGGGCGGTCGAGAGAGCGAGATATTTCCGCAGCTCCAGATAATACCGGTTGAAAGTGAAATCGCTCCCCACGGCCCGGCCGAATGACGTTGCGGAAAACTGGTGAAAACTTCCTTTGGTCGGGAAGAAGATGCTGTTGCGGCTGTCGTAGGTCATAAAGTAACCCAGGCCGGAAGCCGTTCCGCCCGCGCTCCCCGGGATGTCCCCCGCGGCCAGCAGCGGCGCCTCCTCCACATCCGTTAATTGTGTCTGGTCGAAGAAATACACGAACCCGAGGTTCAAAGACCGATAAACCTGTTTTAAGGCTTCCACGCTCAATTTCCAGAATCTGGAGGTGAAAGGCTCCTTCATCGCTTCGGCCGTGTTATTTCCGATCCCGTAAAAATAATCGGGAAAAGCGGAATATTGCAGGGTTGTCTGAATGTGGTATCTTTTGCCCAGGTACAAATCGGGATTCAGCTCAAAATTCAACTGCTTCCTCTGGGTATAGACGGCGATGAATGCGATATTGGAGGGCCGCTCGACGGTCTTGTCTTTGGTCAGGCGAAAATAATACAGCCCTCCCCCGCCGAAAGCCAACTTCGTCTCGGGAGTGTAATAAATAACGGGGAGAAAAGCGAGACCGCTCGTTTTTTCTTTTGTTTCGCCGGCTTCTTCCCGGCTGAGGTCGGGAGCGGCCGAAACTCTCAAGCTCGGCTGGAGGCAGAAGATGAATACGGCCCAAATAAGGATCAATTTTTGGTTCATGCTTTTCCCTCTCCGTGCGTGATCTCATTTTATATTTGAGAGGTAAAAAATGTCAAAAGAAATCGCCTGTTCGCCGAACTCGAGGGGCTCGGCCCAAGAAGATGGGTCAGAAGCGGCCGGTGGAGCCGAACCCGCCCTCGCCGCGGGAGGTCTCGTCGAGGTCGTCCGCTTCGATGACGTCCGGCGCGGCCACCGGCTGGATGAGCATCTGGGCGATCTTCATCCCTTTCTTGATGACGAAGGGCTCCCGGCCCAGGTTGGCCATGACCACTCGGACTTCGCCTCTGTAGCCGGCATCGACGACCCCGGCCAGCCGGTGGACTCCCTGGAGCGAAATTCCGCTTTTGTCCCAGACCAGGCCGACATAACCTTCCGGGATGGCCAGTTTGATTCCCGTCGGGATGGGCTTCACTTCACCGGCTGCGAGCACTTCATCAACGGCGGAAAACAGGTCGAGCCCGGCATCTCCCGGATGCTGATAAACCGGCAGCCTGGCCTCGGGATGGATCTTTTTAACCCTCAGCTTCATCGCTTAAATCCCCTCCACCCGCACCTCGGCGAAATACGGTCTGACCAGCTCGGCCCACCGGCTGATCTCCTCCGGGGCAAAGGGCTGAAGCTGAAGATAGTTTTTGTCGATCGTGTTATGCCGGGCGAACTGCTGGACCTGGAAGAGCCGCGCGCCGTGGAGCATCTGGGCGACCTCCAGGAGATCCCTCTCCTCCACCAGCCCGGGGACGAGCGTCGTTCGGAACATGTAGGGAAGTCCCGACGCCCGGATGATTTCGGTGCTGCGGACGATATCGCCCTCGTCCACTTCCGACCGGGTGACCTCCTTGTACCGCCCGAGCGGGGCTTTGACATCCATGGCGACCTGGTCGACGAGCCTTGCTCCGATCAGGTCCTCCAGCCGGTCCGGCCGGGAGCCGTTGGTGTCCAGCTTGACCAGGAGGTCCCGGTCCTTGATGACACGCAGGAGGACCTCCAGGTTGTCCTCGAGAAGGGGCTCGCCTCCGCTCACGCAGACGCCCTCCAGCCAGCCCTTCCTGGAATCGAGAAACGTCACGAAATAGTCCAGGGGCATGGTGGTCAGGGTTTCCGGCTGCAGGACCAGGTCGGCGTTGTGGCAGTAGGGGCAGCGAAAATTGCAGCCGCCCAGGAAAACGGTGGAGGAGATGAACCCCCGAAAATCCAGCGGGGCGAATTTTTCTAAGCCCTTGATTTCAACCAACCGTCAAGCTCCAGGTGGTCGTTGAAAATCTCCAGCATTCCCCCCTCATCGCGCAGCACGAAGATGGGCAGGACCATGGCCCCTGCTTCGTCCCGCTTGATCCTGTCGAGAAACTCCCGGACTCGCAGCTTGCTCTCTTTCTGAGCCAGGTTGAGCTCCCGGCCTTCCAGCCCGCTCCCCATCAGGTAATTCTTGAAGGCTTCGCACTTGTCGCAATTCGGGTAAGTGAACAGAAGATAGTCCATGGCTTACTGAACTTTTTCGTAAGGAGTCCGGTCCTTGAATTCCTGCTGCTTGCCGTCGTTCCAAGTCCGGACGGGGCGCAGATAGCCGACGATCCTGGAGAAAACCTCCGTCTCCGCGCCGCACTGCGGGCACTGCGGGTGCTTGCCCCGGACATATCCGTGGCGGTCGCAGACCGAGAAGGTGGGCGTGATGCTGAAATAAGGGATCCTGGTCTCGGCGATCTTGCGTACCAGCTTGCGGCAGGTCTCCCGGTCGATGGACTCCGGCAGGAAGGTGTGGAAGATCGTCCCGCCGGTGTAGAGGCTCTGAATGTCCTGCTGGTGCTGCAGGGCTTCGAAGACATCCCGAGTGGCATCGACGTTGAGCTGGGTGGAATTGGTCAGGTAGGGGTATTTCTCCGTCCCCGAGGTGACGATGTTTTTATATTTGGCTCGGTCCTTGCGGGCCAGCCTGTAGGAGGTGGATTCGGCCGGGGTGGCCTCAAGGTTATACAGGTTCCCGGTCTCGTCCTGTAACTGTTGCAGAATCCCGCGCATGAACCCGAGCGTCTCGACGGCGAATTCCTTGCCTTCGGGAGTCCCGATTCCCCGGCCCAGGAAATTCAGGCAGGCCTCATGCATGCCGAGGACGCCGATGGTCGAGAAGTGGTTATCGAAGTGGCCAAGATAGACCATGGTATAGGGCATCAGCCCTTTTTTCAGCATGTTGTTGACGACCTCCCGCTTGGTCTCGAGCGATTCCTTGGCCAGGACCATGAGTTCCTTGAGCTTGGCGAAGAATTCTTCCTTGGTCTTGGACTCGTAGCCGATCCGGTTGAGGTTGAGGGTGACGACGCCGATCGACCCCGTCGAATCGCCCGGCCCCCAGATGTTCCCCGGCCGGCGGAGGAGCTCCCTCTGGTCGAGGTTCAGCCGGCAGCACATCGCCCGGATGTCGCCCGGGTTCATGCCGGTCCCGATGTAGTTCTGGAAATAGGGGATGCCGTATTTGGCGGTTGCCTCAAAGAGCAGGTCGGCGATCGGAGAATTCCAGGCGAAATCCTGGCTGAGGTTGTAGGTCGGGATGGGAAACGTGAAGACCCGGCTCTTCTGGTCGCCCTCGATCATCAGCTCAAGAAAGGCCCGGTTGATCATATCCATCTCGGCCTGGTATTCACCGTAGGTCGAAGCGAGCTCGACGCCGCCGACGACCACTTTTTTATCTCTCATATCCCCGGGGACGGTGAGGTCGAAGGTGAGGTTGGAAAAAGGAGTCTGCCAACCCCAGCGGGAAGGAACGTTCAACCCGAAGATGAGCTTCTGGATATCCTGCTTGACCCGGTCGTAATCGAGCCGGTCTGAGCGGACAAAAGGCGCGAGGAGCGTATCGACGGACGAGAAGGCCTGGGCGCCGGCGAATTCTCCCTGCATTGTGCCGATGAAGTTGACCATGTGGAGGGTCGCCGTCTCCAGATGCTTGGCCGGGTTGGAATGGACCTGGTTGGGGACGTGGCCGAACCCCTTGCGCAGGAGTTTTTCCAGCGACCAGCCGGCGCAGTAGCCGACGATCGGATAGGAGAGGTCATGGATGTGGAACTCGCCGTCCTGATGGGCGTTCTTGATGCGTTCGGAGTATAGATGGTTGAGGGCGAAGTTGGAGAGGACTTCGCCCGAGACTCGGGCGTTGAGCCCGGAAAAGCTGATGACGCCTTCATTGCTGTTCTCCCGGATCTTCCAGTCGACATCGCTGATGTAGTCCTTGATCAGCCGCTCCAGGTTGATCCCGGTCTGTTTGGCCTCACGGATGCTCTTATGGCGCTCACGGTAGAGAATGTAGGACTTGGCTACGTCATGGTAACCCTGTTTCATCAGGACCATTTCGACGATGTCCTGGATCTGTTCAACGGATGGAATGGTGTAGCCGCCGAACTTGTCCTCGACCATGAAGGTGGCGATATCGGAGGCGGTCTTGGCCGCGGCGCGGTCGGTGATGCCGTTGGCCTCCATGGCCTTATAAACTGCCTTGGTGATCTTGTCCTGGACAAAATCGACGATCGACCCGTCCCTTTTCTTGATTCGGGAAATTCCCCTGGTCATGAGGCGCCTCCTTTTCTCTCTCCAAACAGCGGAAACCGGGTTTAAAGAACCGGGAAAAATGCTATATTTAGTGTGTGCGGATACCTTTTTATACTAAATATTGTATTTTTCGCTTTCGGAATTTACTCCTATATTCAGGCCTTGTCAAGGGGTTTCGGCAACTTTTTTCTCTTTTTTTTCGATTTTTTTTCAGCTATCCTGAAAGGCGGTAAAACCAGGCCAAGGAGTAATCGGAAATGAAAACGATCGACCTTCAAACGCCGTCCAGGGAGGCTCTTATCGATATCACCTCCAGGGTGGAGGATGAGGTCGGAAGATCCAACATCAAGTCGGGGATATGCGTGGTCTATGTCCCGCACACGACGGCCGCGGTCACCATCAACGAGAACGCCGACCCGACGGTACGCCAGGATATCCTGATGGCCCTGAGGAAGGCGGTCCCCGACTCCCTTCCCTATGACCACTCGGAGGGCAACTCCCCCGCCCACGTCAAATCCAGCCTGGTGGGAGCGTCGGTCACGCTGCTCGTCGAGGACGGCCGTCTGGCCCTGGGGACGTGGCAGGGCATTTTCTTCTGCGAGTTCGACGGCCCCCGCCGCCGTCACATCT
>CAZYWP010000002.1:5579-77990 GCA_964651495.1 uncultured Eubacteriales bacterium
ACGTGGCAGGGCATTTTCTTCTGCGAGTTCGACGGCCCCCGCCGCCGTCACATCTGCGTGAAAATCCTTCCTTTGGGTTAGTTGGGCTCCGACGTCGGGCCGGAAACTCAGGGAAAAATCCCCAGGGCGGCGAGCTCCCTCGCCAGATCCGTGTCGGGCTTATAGAGAATGCCTTTGATTCCCAGAGCCGAAGCTCCCTCGATATTCTCGGCCATGTCGTCGATGAAGACACAGGCCGAGGGCTCGGACCGGGCCTGCTTCAGGGCTTCCTGATAGATCCGCGGGTCGGGCTTCCTCATGCCGAGCTCAAAAGAGAGGACACGGCCGTTGAAGATCCCGATCTCGGGGAATTTTTTTCTGATGAACCCGAAACGGATGACATCGACGTTGGAGACCAGGATGAGACGATATTCCGGCTTGAGCCTTCCCATCAGCTCCAGCACCGGACGGTTCAGCCAGAAGACATCCACGTAGGCGGCTATGAATTCATCGTACCCGATGCGGGCGTCGAGCCTGCCGACGGCCCATTCATAAAATTCCCGCGGGCTCAGCTTTCCCAGGTCAAACAGTTCGACAAAGTCCAGGCTGCGGTGGACGACCTCCCGGATCTCCTCCGCCGAAAGCGGGCAGTAATTCGTCATCTTTCGATAAAAAATCGCGTTGTCGAACCAGAGAACAACCTTGCCCAGGTCGGAGATGATCGCGCGGGTCATGAGCTTCGCCTCCCCATGATTGGCGCCTGCCTAATTGGCCTGGGCGGTGCTGGTCGGGAGCTCCAGGCCCACGTTCTCCTTCTTGGCCGCGATCTTGAGCAGCAGGGCGAATACCAGCCCGACGAACCCGAGCGAGGCGAACATCAGGACGGTATGCGTGTAGTCGCCGCCCGCCATATCGGTGAGCTTTCCGGCCATCCAGTTGAAGACCGTCAGCCCGACGTTCTGGATGAGCGTCATCAGACCGAAGGCCGTCCCAAGCCTCTTCTCCTCGACCATGATCGGGATGGAGGGCCACATGGCAGCCGGCACGAGAGAGAAAGCGATCCCCAGGGCGATCATGGCTGCGGCCGGCCCAAGGTGGGTCAGGCCCAGGCTTAGGTGGATGGGCACGAGCATCAGCGAGCCGACGACCATCATCGTGGCCCGCTTGCCGATCTTGTCGCAGAGGAGCCCGAAGAGGGGCGTGAAAATGATGGTGCCGGTGATGACGAGCGAGGTGTAAAAACCGCCCTTGACCGCGCTGAACCCGAACTTCGACTGGAGGAAGACAGTCGAGAAGGCCGTGAACGGGAAGATGGCCGAGTAGAAGGTCATACAGAGGAGCGAGACAAACCAGAAGGAAGGACGGAAGGCGAAGATGTCCTTGAAGACGAACTTTTCATCCTCGCCGACGACTTTTTCCTTGAGGAAAAACTTCTCCTTGGCCCTGTCGAGCCCGGTGTAGACGAAGAGCAAGGCGAAGCAGACGAACATGATCGCCGAGGAAACCCAGATGGCCAGGCGCCAGGAGCCGCTCCACGCCTGGATGCGGGCGGCACTGTTGAGCGCGGCGAAGGTCCCCAGCCGGGCGACCATCAGGTTGAGGCCGAAGGCGAGGGCCATCTCCCTTCCTTTGAACCACTTGGCCAGGACCTTGTTCTGGGTGATGATCAGGGATTCGGCGCCCAGGCCGTAGACCAGCCGGCCGATGAGCATGACGGGGAATATCTTGGTGGCGGCGGTCAGGAAGACCCCGACGGCGCACAAGGCGGCGAACAGCGTCCCGGCTTTGCGGATGCCTATGCGGTCGAGGAGGATCCCGCCCACCAGGACCATGATGAAGTTGGGCAGATAGTAGAAGCTGAAGAGCAAACCGTACTGGGCCCGGGAAATGTCAATCCCTTTCATGATGAAATCGGCGATCGGGCTGAGCGCATCGTAAGCGTAGTAGACGCCGAAGATCACGAGCCCCATGATCAACAGGACGAACCAGCGGAGCCGGACGACGGTCTCCCGTGTTTCTTCCGTCATGGCCATTTTGTCCTTTCTCTCATGACTGAGCCGAGATTCCGGTCAGCGGGCCGCAAAAAATCTGAGAATATCCGTCGACGCCGCCGCTCTAAATTGCCTTGGTCGCCGTGGCCCGCACGGTGACTCCCATCGACGGGACGGTCATCGTCCCGTCGAGCTTCCCCTCGACGAGCTTGAACTCGGCCTTGACCAGCCGTTCCAGGCCGTCCGGCGGGGTCGGCGAATTGAAGGCGAAGCTGAGCGTTGTGCCGTCAAAGACAAGGTCCTCCAGGGGTTTATCAGTAAAAGTTCCCTGTTCTTCGCTGGCCGTTCCTTCCAACTTGCCTGACGCCTCCTTGAGTTCCATGGTCAGGTAATAATACTGGCCGTCGGCATCGACCTCGATTTTCCATACGCCTAGGATCGCGCTGTTGTCCACTTTTTCCTGGGCGGTCCCAAACGTAGCGAAGGCAAGAACGGCGAGGACGAGCCCGGTCCAAAACCCTCTCGTTTTCATGACAAACCTCCGTGTGACGGTAAAGGTAAAATTATATTCATTTCATTTAGAGGGTCAAGAACCAAGTTCGCCCATTGCGATCCCTCATCATTCCGAACGGTAGTCTTTTTATGAGATCATATTGATTGGATGACACCCGATGGGTGACCCGGTTTGGGGGCCCCCAGGGGGAAGAGGCGAGGGTATTGGGTGAGGAAGTCCGTCGAAGACTGAGCGGGCACGGTTTCTCGACTGAAAGGAGAGAAGAGCGAAGGATGAGTTCGAAGCGAGTTTCCTCGCTGGGGAAACGAGCGGGCTGACGAATCCCAATCCCGAGCCTCGCCGGGGGTAAAACGGGGCAGGACCCGTCGGGTGTTCTGATTGAAAATCTTGGGAGAGAGGGCCGCTTGACAAGCCCGGCGGTTATTTAAGAATATGGAGAAACGATGGCTCGAGCCGAGCTGATGATCGAGACCGCCAACACCAAACGGTTGGCTCAGGAAATCGAGAAAAACCTGGCCATCCTGTCCAGAGAAAAAGTCATCCCTCGGGTCTGGGAAAAAGACTGGACCGTCTGGGGGAACGGCCCCGCCGAGGTCGCCAATCGCCTGGGCTGGCTGACTTCTCCTTGGGACTCGGTGCCTGATTTTCCCGCCATCAGGCAATTCGTCCGGCGAACGCGCGGCAAGGGATACAGGCGCGTACTAGTTCTCGGCATGGGCGGGTCCAGCCTGGCTCCGCTGGTCCTGGGGAGCGCATTCAAGACGCCCGCGGGGTTCCTCGACCTGGATATCCTGGATTCCACCGACCCCGCGGCCGTTCTCTCTTTCAACAGGAGGCTCGACCCGGCCAGGACCCTTTTCATCGTCGCCTCGAAATCCGGGACGACGGTAGAGACCACTTCCTTCTTCAATTTTTTCTGGAACCGGTCCGCCGCCTCACTGGGCGAAAAGAGAGCGGCAGAGCACTTCGTCGCCATCACCGACCCGGGAACCCCCCTGGAAGACCTGGCCCGCCGGCTCGGTTTTCCCTCATTCGCCGGCGACCCGGAGATCGGGGGTCGTTTTTCCGCCATTTCATCGTTCGACCTGGTCCCGGCCGCCCTCAAGGGGCTCAGAATCGAGAGCATCGCCGCTGCGGCCAGGAAAATGGCCGGCCGCTGCCGGGAGGACGTCAACCTCAAAGCCAATCCCGGAGCATATCTCGGAACGGTCCTGGCTTCGCTCGCCGCCTCCGGGCATGATAAAGCTACCTTCCTCCTCCCCCCGCGCCTCCAGGCCTTCGGCCTGTGGCTGGAGCAGCTCATCGCCGAGAGCACGGGAAAAAAAGGAAAAGGCATCCTGCCGGTCGTGGGAGAACCGATCGGCCGACCGGGGGTTTACGGCGCTGACCGCCTGTTCATCCACATCCGGGAAAAAAGTGATCCGGCGCGCCGAGCGGCCGTCGATCGACTGAAGAACGCCGGATTCCCGCTGCTGGCGATCACCCTGCCTTCTCTTGACGGGCTCGGGGGCCAGTTTTTCCTCTGGGAGTTCGCCACGGCCATAGCCGGGTTTTTCCTGGGGATCAATCCCTTCGACCAGCCCGACGTCGAATCCGCCAAAAAGAAGGCCAGGGAGATGTTGAACACTTTCCGGGCAACCGGTTCTCTGCCCCAGCGCCCGCCGATAATCAAAAAACGCGGCCTGTCGGTGTACTCGGACGTCCCGGCGTCTTCGGCCAGAGGATGCCTGCGCGCTTTTCTTGCCCGGGCCCGGCCGGGAGATTACATTGCCGTGCAGGCGTTTCTTCCGCCCGGCCGCGCGCTCAGCTCCGCCCTGGAGGAGCTGAGAGTCCATCTCCGCAACGTCACCGGGCTGGCGACGACCGTCGGTTACGGCCCCCGTTTCCTCCATTCGACCGGCCAGCTCCACAAGGGCGACCGCGGGAACGGCCTGTTCATCCAGCTGACGGCCGCCGACAGGGCAGACGTTCCGATCCCGGACAAACCCGGCGCAGCGAGGTCGTCGGTTTCCTTCGGCGTGCTCAAGGCCGCTCAGGCCGCCGGGGATTTCCAAGCCCTCGCCTCGGCCGGCCGGCGCATCATCCGGTTTCATTTCGGGGCGGAGGCGGCGGCCGGAGTCCGCGACCTCGTTTCGCTGTTCCCCCCGATTATATAAATTCTATGGGAATTATAAATTCTATAGGAATACTAAAAATCGGGGGGCGCCCGTCGACACCGCCATCCGGCTTGACCGTGTCCACCCCGGAGTTCCCGGAAAAGGAAACGGCGCGCCGGGCCAGCAAGGAGGACTGATGACCGCGAAAGACAGAGTCCTGACCAGCCTCGCTCACCGCCAGCCGGATGCCGTGCCCGTGGATTTCGGGTCCACCGCCGTCAGCGGAATCCATGCCGCCGCCCTGGCGGCGCTGCGGGACCATTACGGCCTGGAAAAGCGCCCGGTCAAAGTCTACGAGCCGTACCAGATGCTCGGGCTGATCGACGAAGACCTCAAGCGGATCATGGGCATCGACGTGGAGGGGATCCCGGCGCCGGAAACGCTCTTCGGGTTCCGCAACGAGAACTGGAAGTCCTGGAGGATGGACAGCGGGCTCGAAGTCTTGGTCTCGGAGCATTTCCAGACGGACAAGACCGCCGCAGGCGACACCCTGGTCTATCCCAAGGGAGACCGCACCGCACCGCCCAGCGGCCGGATGCCTAAAAACGGCTTCTACTTCGACACGATCGTGCGCCAGGAACCGATCGACGAGAGCCGGCTGAACCCGGAGGACAACCTGGAGGAATTCGGGCCCGTTTCAGAACGGGACCTGGATTATTTCGCCGCCGAGGCCCAGCGGGCTGCGGCGACGGGGCGCGCCGTCATGGCCACCTTCGGCGGAATGGGGCTGGGTGATATCGCCCTGGTTCCCGCTCCCTTCCTCCAACGCCCGAAGGGAATCCGGGACATCGAGGAGTGGTATATATCGACGGTCACGCGGCCCGGCTATATCCACCGCGTCTTCGAAAGACAGACGGAGATCGCCCTGGAGAACCTGGCCCGGATCCGGCCGGTGGTCGGCGAAGCCGTGGACGCCGTGTTCGTCTGCGGAACCGATTTCGGCACCCAGCAGTCCCAGTTCTGCTCGGCGGAGACCTTCCGCAGCCTCTACTTTCCCTACTATAAAAAAATCAACGACTGGGTCCACAGGAACACCGGCTGGAAAACATTCAAGCATTCCTGCGGGGCCGTCGAGCCGCTGATCGAGGCGGTCATCGAATGCGGGTTCGACATCCTCAACCCGGTCCAGGTGACGGCCGCGGGGATGGAGGCGACTCGCCTCAAGAAGATATATGGCGGCCGGATCGTCTTTTGGGGCGGCGGGGTGGATACGCAGACGACCTTCGCCTTCGGCACGCCGGGCCAGGTGCGCGATCAGGTTCTCCGCCGGCTGGAAATCTTTGCCCCGGGGGGAGGATACGTTTTTAACGCCGTGCACAACATCCAGGCCACCACGCCGGTGGAAAATATCGCCGCCATGGTCGGGGCGGTCAAGGAATTCAACGGAATGAAATGAGAACGAAAAAAGACGGGTTTCTTGTCTTCATCGTATTGATATGTCTGATGCCGGCCACGTCATGCCGGGGGCTGAAAAGAGGCCCCGTCATCATCATCTCCAAGGACGCAGCGGCGCTGGAGGACCTCGCCGCCCGAGAAATCCGGCGCTATCTCTACCTGCGCACCGGGGAGCTGGTCCCGATCGAGCGGAGAGCCGACCCGGCGGACGGGCATCCCAACGCCGTCGTCATTCTTGATAAGAATCACTTCCAAACAGCTTCTGTTGGCGATGAAAGCCTGCGCCAAGGAGTGGCCGGACTGGGTGAGCAGGAATATCTCCTCAGGACCATCCCGCAGAGCGGGAAAACCCTCGCTCTCGTCGTCGGAGGAGATGGGGTCGGGACGCTCTACGGAGCGTATCGGCTGGCCGAGAGCCTGGGCGTCCGGTTCTATCTCCACGGGGATGTGGTTCCCGACGGAAGGGTTCCCCTCAAAATTCCCGTCGTCGAGGAGACCGGCCGGCCCCTTTTCCGGCTGAGGGGGATCCATCCCTTCCACGACTTTCCGGAGGGCCCGGACTGGTGGAATGTCGAGGACTACAAAACGTACCTGGCTCAGCTCGTCAAGCTGCGGATGAATTTTATCGGCCTGCACACCTATCCCGAAGGGCACCCCAACGCCGAGCCGACCGTCTGGATCGGCCTGGCCGAGGACAGCGCGGACGACGGTTCGGTTCGTTTCGCCTATCCCTCGAGCTACATGAGTACGGGCCGCGGCAATTGGGGCTACGAGCCCGGCAAGACGGGGGACTATCATTTCGGGGCGGCCGAGCTCTTTGAGAGCGACGACCATGGGGCCGAGGTCATGCAGGGCCTGCTCCCCCAGCCGCAAACCGTCGAGGACTCCAGCGCCGTCTTCAACCGCACCGGGGCGATGCTGAGGGAGGCGTTTTCCTTCGGCCGGGCGCTCGGCGTCAAGACCTGCGTCGGAACGGAAAGCCCCCTCACTATCCCCGAGCTGGTCAAGAAGCGCCTGCTGGAGAGGGGAAAGAATCCGCAGGATCCGGCCGTTGTCAGGGAGGTCTATAAGGGGATATTCAGCCGCATCTCGAAGGCCTATCCCCTGGATTATTATTGGATCTGGACGGATGAAAACTGGACCTGGAGCGACGCCGGCCCGGAGCAAATCAAGGCCGTGGTGGATGACATCCAGACCGCGCTGGAGGCGGCTAAAGAGGTACGGCCGCCATTTTTGCTGGCTACCTGCGGCTGGGTCCTCGGACCTCCCGGAGACCGGTCTCTCTTCGACCGCATCCTGCCCAAGGACATCGCGCTGAGCTCAATCAACCGGGAGGTGGGGAAAGCTCCGCTGGACCCGGAGTTCGGACGCATCAGCGGCCGGCCGAAATGGGCCATTCCCTGGCTGGAGGACGACCCGGCGCTGACCTCGCCCCAGCTCTGGGTCGGCCGGATGCGCCGGGACGCTGCCGATGCCCTGGCCTACGGTTGCGCCGGGCTGCTCGGTATCCACTGGCGGACGCGTATCCTCGGGCCGAACATTTCGGCCCTGGCTCAGGCAGGCTGGGACCAAACACCGTGGGCCCGGCCGGCCTCCGCTGTTTCCGGGGCCGAGGGCCCGGTCAACGGCGTCTATGTCTCTTTTCCCGACAGCCCGATAGCCGGGACATTAGAACCGGCTGTCTATCGCGATTACCGGGACCGGGTTTTCGGCTATCGCATCACGCTCCCCAACGGTGCCTATGACCTGACCCTGCAGTTCTGTGAGGGAGAATTTAAAGAAAAGGGCCGGCGGGTCTTTGATATCTCGATCCAGGGAGAAAAAAAGCGGGAAAAAGTGGATATCTTCGCCGCCGTCGGCGCCCGCCGTGCGCTGGATATTGAATTCAGGAATATCAACGTTTCAGACGGCCGCCTGGACATCGAGTTCGCCGACCGCATCCATTATCCCGCCATCGCCGGAATCATCATCAGGGGGGAAAAACTGGCCAAAAAAATCAACTGCGGCGGCCCCGCCTGCGGAGACTACGAATCCGACTGGCCGGAAACTTCCCGCTTTGCCCCCACGCTCGACTTCTATGAAGACTGGGCGGCGGCGCATTTCGGCCCGGAGAAGGGTCCGCAAATCGCCGCGCTGTTTGCCACGATCGACGGCCGTCTCCCCCAGCCGAATGTCTGGACCGGCCCGGGAGGAATCAAGCCGGACCCGCGGCCCTGGGGGGAGGTAAGAAAAGAATACGGTTTTGTCGACGAGCTGGCCGCGCTGCGGCCGCAAGTGGTAGGGAAAGGGAACCTGGCGCGTTTCGACTACTGGCTGCACAGCTTCGTCACCCTGCGCGAGATGGCCCATCTCGAGTGTCTCTGGGCCGAATACAACACGGCCGCGGAGACCGTTAAAGGGAGGCCCGATGAAAAATCGCGTCCGGCGCTGGCGGAGGCGAAACTGCTCCCCCTCCGGGAACAGATGGTGTCAACGCTCAAGACCCTGTATGATTCGCTCCTGGCCACCGTCAGCACGCCCGGCGAACTCGGCACCATCATGAACTGGGAACAGCACCTCGTTCCGTCCGTCATCATCAGGCCGGGCGAGGAGCTGCGAAAAATCCTTGGGCAGGAGCTCCCCGACTCAGCCAAGCTCCCGCGAACCTACCAGGGCGCGCCCCGGATCATCGTCCCCGCGGCGCGAACGTTGTTGGCCTCAGGCGAGTCTCTTCAGCTCAAGGTGATCATTCTGTCCGCAGAGCCCCCCCTCGATGCCGCACTCTGCTGGCGGGAGCTGGGCCGGGGAGAGTTTACCGTGGTCCCGCTCGAAAAAATGGGGCGGGGAGTCTATAAAGTGAGCTGTCCCGAGACGACCGGAGATTTGGAGTATTACGTCCGGGCCCGGTTCGCCGGGAAAGAAGCCTTCTTCCCGGCGACCGCCCCCCTGCTCAATCAGACCGCAGTCAGATGTCTTCCGGGCTCTTAATACAGGCCGGCCAAAACGAGGTCGGCGTGAAAGAGCTCCCGCGTCTTTTTACGGACTTTGGCGTCGACCGTGTCTTTGATGTTGATATAGAACCAGAAGCGGTCAAACAGCCGCAGTTTTTTTATGTAATAATCGGCGTAGGTCGTTCGACTGTCAATCAGGATCTTGCCGATTTCTTTCCCCTTTTCATCGGTGAGGACGATGGATTTCCCGTTCTCCAGCTGGCCGTATACTCTGCCCTTGCCCTTGCCCTCCCATTCATCGGCTTTGTCGATTTTCGTGATCTTTAAAGCCTGATATGCGTCTCGTTCCTTCGCGGCCAGGTGATCTTCCAGGGCTACGTCAGCCGTCCTGCTAAAGACACTCCTGTACTGTCCTCCCTCTTTGATCTCGATGCTGTCGGCGACGAAGACCGACGGGTCGTCCTTGAGGAGGGCGCCCCTGACTCTGATGTCCTTTCCGACCAGAGTGCTGGCATCCTGTCCCTCGATCGTTCCCTGGACGATCACGTCAAACCCCTTGGCCGAGGGCAGGTAAAAATATTTGCCCAGGCCCATTTTCACCGTTCCCTCGAACTCGGTCAGCCCGCCGGCAGCGGCAGGCTTTTCCTGCGCGGCCTGCGGCTGAGCTTCCTGGGCAACGGAAGTCCCAACCATAGCCACCGCGAGGAGCAACACGCTGAGAAGGATCAATCGGTTGAATTTTTTTTGGCGCGTCATCGGTCTTACCTCCAAACTTTAGTCAGACCCGGAGTCATCAAATGCAGCAAAATCAGGCCCCATTTATACCACTGAAAAAAAGAAAAGTAAAGCGCAAACTGATCAGATCACGGAAACGCTGAGGCAGGGAGGTTCAGTTGTTTTTTCTGGTAACCCGTCCGGAGGAAGATGAGCCGCGGGAGGGCGAGCTGGAACGGGATGGGGAGCTGGAGCGGGACGGCGAAGAACCCGACCTGGAGCCGGAAGAAAAGCTCGGAGTCGACCGGGTGGAGGAAGGCCGGGAAAAGCTGGGGCTGCTGGAGGGAGAAGAAGAGCGGGGCGCGGAAAAGATTGACCGCGGCGGCGAGGAGAAAGAGCTGCCGCGGGACGAGGAGGATTCGTTCCGAGGCGAAGAGGGCCGAGTGAAGGTCCAGGGGCTGTCATGATAGTCGGAACGCGTTTGCCGGCTGGGGCTGGAGGAACCCCACTCTTTGATTCGGCTGGAACCAGGAGCGGGGAGACTGCTTCGGGGGCTCCGGGCCGTGCTCGACCCGGAGCTTGTCCCGAACCTGGAGAGGCTGGAGTTAGGAGTATAAACCCGGGAGCTCTCTTTCCTGGCCGACGACGGCCGTCTCTCAGCCGAGGAAGATACTGTTTCCCGAGGGCTCCGGGCCGGGCTCGAAGTGGAGTTCGTCCCAGACCTGGAGAGGCTGGAATTTGGAGAATAAACCCGTTGGCTCCTTTCTCTTGCCGACGACGGTCGTCTTTCAGCCGAGGAGGATGACTTCGGCGAAGGAGAAAATGATTTTACTCCCGAACTGGTGGACGGAGAACCGGATGGGGTGACCCGGTCCGGAGAAAAGCTCTCCGACCGGATCTTGCGCGGTGAAGAGGAACCCGTGTTCTGGGGACTCCGAGCCGGGCGGCCCTCCCCTTCTAAAGAAGGAGAAGACGACACGCTCCGCCCGCTTCCCAGGCTTCCCGGGGAGGCCCTCCGGTTCGTGGTGATGCCGCCGGAATTCGGTGTCTTGTCTTCCCTTTCTGCCTGCGGGCTGCGGTTGATCCGGGACGGCGAATCTCCGCCGGCAGCGACCGGGCTTCTCCCGAACTGCCTGACCTGAGACTGGGGGGAGAGACGCGTGGGCGAGACATTCTGCAACCCTGCCCGGTTGATTGTGGGCTTGATGTCCGGCTGTCTGGACTGAAGAGTGATCTGGCCGAGACGCGTGGCTTCGCCGCGGCTCAAGGCGACGTGAGAGATGTTCGGGTTCTGGAGCTGGTTCCTGTGCACGACAGTCAGCGCCCTGGACCCGCCGGGATAATAAGGGCTGTGGTAACGGTCATAGAAGTAGTTGTTGAGGATGACCACGGGCCGGTCGTACCAGCTCAGCGGACTCCAGCCGACATAATCATATCCCGAGTACCAGTGGACCCACGCGGGTCCCCAGTGGGATTGAGGAATCCAGTACCAGCCCAGGCCCAGTCTCCAGTGCCAGCGGCCGTAATGATAAGTGCACCAGCCCCAGGGCTCATAGGAAACCCAGTTCCAGCCGCAATCAGGATACCAGAGCCAGCGCCCGTAATGGTACGGCCTCCAGTCATTGTAATAGACATGGGGAACCCAGACATATCCGAACGGCCTCTCGTAGGCCCAGTTGCCGTTGGAAGCCAGCTCGTATTCGTAGTCGTCGAGCTCCGCAGGAAGGTGCCGTTTCGACACATACTGATTGTACAGCGTGTCCCGGTCATCGTTCCAGCCGTCGAAGTCATCGCGGCCGTAAGAAATCGTCCCCTGCGTGCCCAAATGCCCGTTGGAAGCCATTAGGCTCTCCCGGCCGGAGATGAGCTGGGAACCGGTCTCGCCGGCGGCTTCAACCGATCCCTCCAGGACCATCAGCTCGGTCTCGCGGTTTTCTCGGACATCGAACCGGAAGAGGCCTTCCTCCAGAATGTAGAAGGAAGCGTCGGGGGTGTGGACTTCAAAGGTTTTTTCCTCCTCCAGGAAATTCACCCGGAGATAGACGCTCCCGGCCAAGAGATGAAGCCTCGTCCGGTCGTCCCCGCGGCGGGGCAGGTTGGAGAATTCCACCTCGCTGCCCCGGTCCAGCCGGAGGTAGTTTTTTCTGCCGAGACTGACTTCGGCCCGGCCGTCGGCGGTAGTCAGCTTGTCGCCCTCGATCAGGGCGAGGTTGACCACGCCTTCCTCAGACCCGAGGTCGGCCGCCCGCTGAACGACGACACTGCCCTTGACATAACTCAAACGCGCGTAGCTGTAGCTGTAATATTCTTCGCTTTGAGCGGCCAGGATGTGTGGCCAGAAGAAAAAACCCAGGGCCATCAAACACATGGCTGTTTTTCTCATCTTCGTTCTCCTACTCAATACTTCTTATAGCAAGCTACGTGCCATTCATTTCCCCTGGAAAAAGCCTGAATTCTGCCTTTGACTGTCCTGGATTCAGGACAACTGACAGCCCAGACGGTCAATTCTCTTGAAATAGACATTCCGGAGGGCAAAAAAAAGGGGGCTGAAGGCTCAGCCCCCTCGACAGTGCAGTCGGGTTATTGTCTTACCAGCGCCGCCATCTCTGCATCGGGATGCCGAGGCGCGGCCTCAGACCCCGGCCAGGCCCCCAGCCCGGGCGAAAGCCTCGTCTCATGAACCGGCCGGACATCATGCCCCGGCCCTGTCCCAGCGGGCCCCTCCGCCCCATTCGCGTCCTGACGTTCTGCAGTTTTTCTAACTGCTCCGGAGTGAAAATCTTTTTCATGTCTAACGATCTTTTGAGCTCGCTCTTCATCCGGGATGCTCTGAGCCGGCTCATCTCATCGATCAGGCCGTCGATTTGCTTTTCCTTGGCCGAGGGGTCTTTCATCAATTCCCGCAGGTCCGTCCGCAGCTTCCTCGTCTGTTCGGCAAAGGCTTTCCTTTCCTCCTGCCTTGCTTTCCGGAATTCCTGGAGCTTGGTTTTTTGCTCGGGATCCAGGTTCAGCCAGCCTTCGCGCGTCCCGGGGCGCTTGTCCGGCTGGCTATACAGAGCAGGGGAAAAAAGAGCAAAGAGAAAAAACAGGGCCGTCAATCCGATGAAAACCGAAGTGCGTTTCATATCGAACCTCCTGAAACTCGATCTTTCAACATTTTAGACAACCCGCCGGAAAAAACCTTGGCGCCGGCCTAAAAACAGCGCGGCTCAGACCTCCCAGGCCTCCAGGCCGGAAAAAGAGAGGGAGGCCGGCAGCGGCCGAATGCCTTTGCCCAGAGCGATGATCTCCTGGAGCATCCTTCTTTTGAGGCTGTCGTCCCGGTTCGCCAGAATGGTCAATGATCCACCCCGGCCGCCGGCCCCGTTGACCTTCCAGCCTGAGGCCTTATGCTTCGCGGCGACAGCGATGACCGCATCCGCATCGGGGGAGACCAGCTCGGGATGGAGCGCTCTCTGGCACTCGTTGTTTTCCGCCATCCTCCGGCCGAAGGATTCCAGGTCGCCGTCCAGAAGCTCAGCCTTGGCCTCGGCCGGAAGATGTTTCATCCTTTCGAGAGTGTGCCACTCCGGCCCTCCCCTCTCCAGCCGCTCGATCACGCGTTCGTGGATGGCCGAGGACAGATGGGGCCTCCCCAGGTAGATTAGGCACAACCGCCGGTCGAACTCCTCGAAGATCCTTCGCTCGAGGACGATCTTCTCCACCCGGGCCTGAGGATAGCGATACATATGGATGAAGCAGATTCCCCCGTAGGCGGCGCAGATCTGGTCCTGGATGCCGCTCTGCTGCTTCAGGTCTTCGGTCTCCACGCGGTGCGCCAGGGAGACGATTTCCCTGAGAGTGAGCTCTTTCTTCTCGATCAGGCTCAGCGCTCCGAGAAGGGCCACGCAGACGGCCGCCGATGTCCCGGTCGAAATGCCGGCTGGAACGGGAGAGTACAGGTTGACCTCCAGCTTAACATGATCGGGGGGCGGGAGCCTCGAGATGATAGACTGAATAAAAGGATGCGGCGCCGCAGACGGTTTTTCCGGGTGCACCCAGAAGCTCTCGCCGTAGTTTTCGGTGTGGACGAGAACGCGCCGCCTCCTCCTTTCCTTGTTCTCGAAGACCTTGACCTGGACTTCGATGGGCGGGACCACGGCCATGTTGAGAACCCAGCCCTCCTTGGCAAACCAGGTGTCGGTCCAGCCCCCGATATCGTTGATCCGGAGGGGCGCGCGGGCGTGAATCAACCTGGGAAAAGCGTCGTTTCTTCGGCGCGGCTTCATCGTCTTTTCAGGAATCGCGCCGGTAGCGAATCTGGTCCAGGCTCACGGCAACGACGATGATCACTCCGATGATAATTTCCTGGATATAGTTCGGCCAGCCCATCATGGTGCAGCCGTTCCGGAGAAAGGACATGATGAAGACGCCGATCATCGAGCCCAGAATGCTTCCCTGCCCGCCGCTCAGGCTTCCGCCGCCGATCACAACTGCGGCGATGATATCGAGCTCGAGCCCCACAGCCACGGTCGGATCGCCGACGGTCAGTCGCGAAAACTGCATCACCCCGCTCATCCCGCAGAAAAGACCGGCCAGGGAATAGATGACGATTTTGGTCCCGCTCGTCCGGATGCCGCAGAGCCGGGCGGTGGCCTCGCTGGAGCCGATGGCAAAGACATGCCGGCCAAAAACCGTGTAGCGCAGGATGACGGCCATGACGACGGCGAGCAGGATCATCAGCCAGACTCCCGGCGCCATCAGCAGCCAGGACGGCCTTGGACTCCGGGCCATCAGCTCGTTGACCCAGGTGATCGGGGCATCGATCTTCTGGTTCCCGGCCATCCACTTGGCCACTCCCCTGGCAATGCCCAGCATGCCCAGGGTGACGATAAACGGAACCAGCCGGAGCCGGGTGATCAGAGTGCCGTTGATCAAACCGATCAGGCCGCCGGTGGCGATGCCCGCGAAAATGCCCAGCCAAAGGGGCAGGCCGGCTTCGATGATGTAGGCGATGACACAGCTCGAGAGGGCGATGTTCGAGGCCGCGGAGAGGTCGATCCCGCCGGAGATAATGACGAAGGTCATGCCCAAAGCGCCCAGGGCCACGATCACCGACTGCGTCGCCACGCTCATCAAATTGCCGGGCCGGATAAAGCGGTCCTGGACCTGCGGAAGCAGAGAAAAAATGGCGATGACCAGAAGAAGCCCGATGAACGGCCCCAAGAAATTGACCAGCAGTCGGATTCTGTTCGTCCGCCCCAACCCTTTAGGCATATGTTTCTCCCTCTTCAGACGACCCGGCCGCCCGCCCCGTCGTCGCGGCCGCCAGAAGGCTTTCTTCGCTCCAGTCTGTTGCCGGCCGCGCCTCCAGCATCTGGCCGCGGTGGAACACGGCGATCCGGTCGCAGACTCCGAGCAGCTCGGGAAAGTAGGAGCTGACAAAGAGGATGGCCTTGCCCCGCGCCGCCGACTCTCCCATCCATTCATAGATCTGCGACTTGCTGACGATGTCGATCCCGCGGGTGGGCTCATCCAGGAGGAGGACATCGGCATTCTGGTGCAGAAGGCGGGCCAGAGCCACCTTCTGCTGGTTTCCGCCGGAGAGCCCCAGGACCGGCTGAGCCGGCCCCTGCGCCTTGATCTTCATTTTCCGGATCCACTCCCAGCCGGCTTTTCTTTGCCTTTTGACCCGAAGAAGCCCCCAGCGCACATAGGGCGAAAAAAAACTCAGCGTGAGGTTATCGACCAGGGACTGGCTCAGGGCCAGCCCCTCGCTCTGCCGGTCTTCGCTCAAGAAGCCGATGCCTTTTCTGATCCGCTGGCGCGCGCCTCCCTTGAGGACTTCGGCGCCGGCCCGGACCGTCCCGCCCGAGATTGTATCCAGGCCGAAAACGGTCCGGAGGAACTCGGTCCGGCCCGAGCCCACCAGGCCGGCCAGGCCGAGGATCTCGCCCCGCCTCAGCTCGAGGTCGACGTCCGCCAGCATCTTCTTCCCTTTGAGCCCGGAGGCTTGCAGGGCGGGCGCGCCCAACGAATGGACATGGCGGGGGAACAGTTCTTTGACCTCGCCGCCGACCATCATCCGGATGATCTGGTCGAGAGACGCGTCCTCCATTCGTCCGCAGCCGACCTTCTTCCCGTCCCGCAGGATCGTGTAGCGCTCCGCCACTTGCCGGACCTCTTCCAGAAAATGGCTGATGTAGATGATCCCGACTCCCTGGGACTTGAGGTTCCGGATGATCTCGAAGAGTCGCAGGCTGTCTTCTCCGGAAATAGAGCTGGTCGGCTCGTCCATCACCAGGATCCTGGCCTCCTCCATCAGGGCGCGGGCGATTTCGACGATCTGCCGCGCCGCCACGCTCAGGCGTTTGACCGGAATATCCGGCGCTATCTCGGGATGATGGACCCGTTCCAGAGTCTGGCGGACTTTCTCCCGCATCCGGCGCCGCCTCAGGAATCCCCGGCTGTGCCATTCGCGGCCGAGCATGATGTTTTCCTCGACGGTCAGGTGGGGGGCCAGGTTGAGCTCCTGGTAGATTACGGAAATCCCCGTGCGCCGGCTTTCCAGCGGGCCGGCCGGAGCATACCGGTTTCCCTCGAGCCGCATGAGGCCGTGGTCCGGCTTGACGGCGCCGCTCAGGATCTTGATCAGAGTGCTCTTGCCGGCGCCGTTTTCCCCGAGCAGGGCATGGACCTCCCCTCTCTCCAGGTCGAAATCAACTCCGTCGAGGGCGCAGGTCGCCCCGAAGTGCTTGCTGATTTTTTCCATCAGGAGAAGGGAGGGAGTCTGGTTCTGGGCAGTCAATTCAGATGTTCGGATAACGGGAAAAATCGGGCAGAAGCAAAGCCTTGATCTCGGGGGTGTCCATGTCTTCCCGGGTGGCGAGATAGACGCCGGTGTCGATGGTCCGTTCGATCGTCTGGCCCCGCAGGTGAAGGCTCATGAGCTTGACGCCCAGATAGCCCATTTTGACCGGGTTCTGGAGGACCAGGCCATGGATGTGGCCGTCGCGCAACCCCTGGACGAGCTTGGGCGAGCTGTCGAACCCGACAAATACGACTTTACCGGCCAGCCCGGACTCCTGCAGGGCGCGGAGCGCTCCGAAGGTGCTCGACTCGTTGGGGCAAAAAATCCCATCGACGCCAGGAAATCGGCTGAGGAGGTTCTCGGCCACCTGATAGGCGCTCTCGGTCGTGCTGCCGGCATACTGGTCCTGGACGAGGAGCGTAATCCCGGGCGCTTGCGCTTTCAGCGTATCCAGGAATCCCTGCTCCCTTTGGGTGGTGCTCGCCGAGCCTTCCTGGTAACGGATGAGGAAGACCTCTCCCCGGCCGCGGAGGAGTTCGCTCAGCCTCCTGGCGGCTATTACCCCTCCTTTATAATTATCCGTCGCGACATAACTGATGTAATCACTCCCCTGTAGCTCGGAGTCGATCACGATCACCGGAATCTTCTCCCGGACGGCATCCTGGACCGGACGCTGCAGGGCCCGCTCGTCCAGCGGAGCGAGGACGATCCCGCCCACCCCGCGGCTGATAAAGTCCTCGACCACGGTGATCTGCTGGGCCCGGTCGTCTTCCTTTTGCGGCCCCTTCCAGATGACTTCAACATCGAATTCCTCGGCCGCCATCAGCGCGCCCATATGGATCGATTTCCAGAACTCGTGGGTAGTTCCCTTGGGGATGACGGCGATTTGAACTCGGCCCGGCCGGGCGGCGGATGATTTTTCATCCCGCCTGTCTCCACAAGCCCACAAGGCGAGGGCCGCTGAGAAAACGGCCAAGAAGAGAACCGCCTGTCTTTTCATATCACCGTGCTGAGGCTGTGAAAACGACAAGGAAAAGAGGGGACGACTCCTCCTCGGAGCCGTCCCCGTGCTTTTTTCGTGATTAGCGAGGGTTCGGTCAGGCTTTCTTCAGGATGGGCATTCCGGTCTTGGCCGTCTCGACCGCTTTGTAACCGGCAGGAACGGCGTCCAGGGCGCCAGGCCGGACGTCGCGGGCAAAGTAGTAGATCATCTGGTTCCGGCCGCCCTTGAGGCTGACCAACTTCGAGTGCAGGTAGTACGTCACGCCTTTTGTGTTGGTGAATGCGTAAGCCATATTATTTAACCTCCAAACGAGATTCGTTAATAAACAAAGCTCAGGCTCAAAGCCCTTTTCATTTCAACCGCCTCGGTCTGTGGCGCTCCAAGCTTGACTTAGTATTAATAAAAAAACTTGTCCTCTGTCAAGGATATTTTTCAGATTTTCCCCTTATTTTAGAACCAGGTCGCCGCGGCCGAGGTCCGCTAGAACTTGAGCGTAAACGGCCGAGAGCGGCTTGAGGGCGGGCACGATTTTCAAGGCCTGGTTAAAGTCCCCCCCGACTCTGACTTTTCCGCTGACCAGAGCGCTGAAGATGTTCCCCTTGCCCTGCCAGAACTCGTGGCTGAAATCGGCCGAGCTGAAAAGTGTCAGGTCGGGCCGCAAGTCGCTCTCGCCGAAGACCGTCGTAAAATGCCCGCCGCCGGACCCGGGCTGGCGACAGTCGATGGTGACCGCGCCGTCAGGATCATGGAGCATGAACCGGATGATCAGCCCGAACCGCTGCAGCGCCGGCCCGATTGCGGGGTCTGCGGCGACGCGGTCGAAAAAAGCGCGCTGCACGGCGTACATCTCTTCTTGGTTTTTAAAATAAGGCATCTCTCATTCTCCGGCGCACAGATCCTGAACTCAATTGACGAACCCGACGGACGGGGGGGCCTCCGCTGGCACGATCGGACCGAAATTCTCTTCGTACCGTTTGACGTTGGCCTCGAGAGCCTGGGTGAACCTCTTGACATGGGCCGGGCTCAGGATGATCCGGGAGATGAGCTTGCCCATCGGCCCGTCGGGAAAGACGAAGGCAAAATCAAAAATGAATTCCTCCCGGGTGTGACGGATGGCGGCCAGGTTTGAGTACTGGCCCTGGGCGACATGCTCATCCACTTTAATGTCGATCTTTTTTTCTTCCATCGTTCCTCCTTCCGGAAAAGGCCGAGTTTATTTTCACCGAAGAAATATTAAAATTCAAGGCAAAAAAAATATTTTAAAAAAAGCTTTACATTTGCTTTTTTCGTGTTATAATGACCCTGGCTTTCTTGCGCGGGCTGGAGAAAGCCCCCACCTTTTTGGTTCCCATCATCAACCCCCCTTTTGCTGACAACAGCCCGCACCTTATATCATATCGGATATCCATCATTCTCCCGGATTCCCCCTCCTTGCCTTGCTGCCCGAGCATTCGACCCGCCGACGCAACACCCAAGGCAGCTCCTCGGAAACGGAATGGGCTCGCCTAATGTCGGGGTTGATGGCGAGGTGGACAGCGTTTACATGATGGGGTCGCCGTCAGGATAGCCGGCGATGACTTCGGCCGGCACTTCGTAGACCTTGCTCCAGCCGCCAAGCCGCTCGAGAACGCGGGGGCTCGTCACTCCCCTCTTTTTTCCGGCCTCGATCAAGTACACGGAGCGGTTCGGCCGTGAGCCCTGCTCGATGACGAGACAGCCTTCGAAGGTCAGGTCGATCATCTCCCCCTCATCTATTTTATCCAGCGTCGCCGCGGCCACCTCGACCAGGAAGGCCCACGGATCCTTGCCTCCGTTACGGTCGTAATTGTAGCGATAGAGGCTCTCCAGATTTTTGAAGGCATGGCGGATAAAAAGGCCGGTGCTCTTCCTTTCGATCAGATAGACCGTTGCGTTGCGCGCCTTGACATATTTTTGGTCAAGGTAGGCCAGGTTGTCGGGCGACGGCCACCTGGAGAATTCGGCTTCGATGCGGTTGAGGAGACGGCGGCAGTCGGCCAGGAACGTTTCGGAATTGAACAGGACGGCCTGCACCTCATCCGAGATCGTGTTGTTCCAGCCGCGGAAGTGGTCGAAGCTTTCCTGGGCCAGGACAGAGGCCTGTCGGTCAAGGTCCAAACCCAGGGCAGAGATCGCCTGCCGCCGGTCGGCCAGGGCCGGGGACGCCAGGATCGAACAAATCACTAACGAGGCCGCGCCGAGGGGGAATGCTTTTCGCATGGGCTTCTCCTTCCAACGCTCTCGTCATAAATTAGCGTTGAGCCGGACGGAAGTCAACTCGAGCGGCTTGACGTGTCCCTGGCCTGATGCTAGATTGCCCTGAGATTATGACCCGGAATCCAAACGGAGGCGGAAGATGGAAAAAAGCGAAACCTTGGCTCGCCGATACCAAAGAATCTATGTCCAGCTCGCTGAGCTCTGCTCCAAGACGACGAACACGATCGCCCGGATGGCCAGCACCGCCGCGCTTCTTCATCACAAGATGCCCCATTTTTTCTGGACCGGTTTCTACCTTCTCGACAAAGGAGAGTTGACTGTCGGACCGTATCAAGGGTCTCTGGCCTGCCTGGTGTTGGAGAAAGGAAAAGGCGTCTGCTGGGCCGGAGTGCAGCGCCGCCGGACGGTCATCGTCCCCGACGTCCACAAGTTCCCCGGCCATATCGCCTGCGACAGCCGCTCCAACTCCGAGATCGTCGTCCCGCTCTTCGCTGCCGCCGGAAAAGTCTGGGGCGTTCTCGACGTGGACAGCAAGGCCCACGACGCTTTCAGCGACGTGGACCGGGAATGGCTGGAGAAAATTGTCCGGATAATCTGACCGCTTTCCGTCTAACGGCTGTAATAATCGATCATCCGGATGACGGCCTCTTCACACACCCGGCAGAACGGTTTCGTGCCCTTGCTGAACATTAGGCAGTCAAGGGCCGGGCGGTAGAGCCCCCGGGCCGCGTAACCCGCGCCCTCGAAGGCGCCGGTCTTCCCGACATACTTGCTCCGCGCCAGGAACTCGTCCAACTTTTTGGCATGCTCGCGCGACAGCCGTTCGGACTCCTCCTCGGCTCGCGTCACTTCGGCCGCGGGCGCGCCTTCCCTTTTCATCCTGGCGATCCTGGTATTGATCTCCTGGCGGGTCTTCTGGAAAGCGGTGTCCATCGCGTCGAATGGCTCTTTCTCCCACGGCGTTGGGATTTCGCTGCCCGGGCTGGCGAGTTTTTTCCACTTGAGATTTTTGGGGTCGAGAAGAGCCGTGATGTTGGGCTCCAGGGGCTCAACGCCCTGAGGATAGAATTCGTTGTAGGCGACCGAAGAAGTGTAGTATTCGTCGCCCAGCCCGGCGAACGAATGGCCGAACTCGTGGAGGAACAAGTACTCGTACCATTGATTGTCGGAGGTGAACGTGCAGTAGAGGTTGTAAATGCCGCCGCCTCCGTAGCGCTTGTGGTTGATCATGATATAAAGGGCGTCGTAGGGGACATGGGCGGCGATATCACGCAGGCTCCTGTTGTCTTCGGTAAGGAGATAGCGCTCGGAGCCGAGCGAATCAAAGGCAGCATTGAGAGCGGTGTTCTTATAGATACCGTGGCTCGGTTCATCGCAGCCGCTCTCCGCCGATGCCTTGAAGACACCGCTAAAATTGAAGCGGTCCCCCCTGCTCCTGTAAGGTTCCCGGCCGAAAAACACGGCCGCAAACCGCTCCAGGTCGGCCTTGAATTTCGCCTCTTCAGCGGTCGAGTATCCTTCGGCGATCACGGCGACATCTGCTCTGGCATGGGGATCGCCGCTCTTCTTGACCGGGAAGACCTTGACTCCGCCGACGAGCGGCTCCCGGCTGATGTAAATATCGGCCGGGTCGATCTCGGCGCTGAAGAGCGGCTGGAGGACGTTCTCCCGGTCTCTCATCTCGACGGAGAAACGGACCTTGCCCTTGGGAAACGGGACCAGGGCTGATTCATGATAGGTCCTTTTAATCCCCTTTAGAGCCCCTGCAGTGGTCTTGTACTCGGCAAAATAGCTGTCGAAGCCTTTGGAAAAGAGCAATTCGCCGGTCGAGGCGTCGAACACCTTGACGCAATAGCGTCCAAGATTGAAAGAATCGATGAGGTTGCGCGTGCTCCCCGCCCACGTCCCCTGCTCGTAAACCCGGTCGAGGGTGATGATCTCATCTTTGGCGTCGCCGGCGTGAAAATAGTCGATGCGCATGGTCTTGTCCAGGAAGTATCTGTCTAACTTGACTGCAGGAAAAGCGACAAGCGCCCCCAAAACTAAAACGGCCAAAGCGATAAAACTAATTCTTTTCGTCACTTCGTCTTCTCTCCTCTAACTCTTTCCTTCACCATCATTCCCGCTGTCTCTTTGATGATCTTAACTGCCGCGGCCGCGGTGATTCCCGCCGGGTCGCGCGTCGGGTTCAGCTCGACGACGTCGAGGCCGATAATCTCACCCTTCAGGGAATGGAGGAGGTCGAGCGCCTGCCGGGTCGACAACCCTCCGGGCTCATGGTGGGAGACGCCCGGAGCGAACGCCGGGTCGAGCGCATCCAGGTCGAAGGATATATAAAGAGGACGGCGAAAACTCAGGCTGAGACCGTCCCGGAAGTCCTTCATCTCGACCATCCGGACGCCGTAGCGCCGGGCCCGTTCCCGCTGGTCGGCGGTAGCGGCCCGGACGCCCACCTGGACCAGCTCTTGAGCCAGGCCGCCTTCCATGATGCGGGCAAACGGACAGGCGTGGGAGTAACGGTCCCCGTAGAGGTCCTCATAAAGGTCAGGATGGGCGTCAAAGTGGAGAATGGCCAGCGACTTGCGGGTCCGGGCCAGGGCTTTGACAATCGGATAGGTGATCGAATGGTCGCCCCCGAGAACGATCGGCCGGGCTCTCTTTTTGACGATCCCCAGGACCGCGGTTTCGATCCGGGAAAACGTCTTGTCCACGTCGCCCGACGTGTCCACGTCGCCCAGGTCCACCATGACGGTGTCCTCCTCGAGGTTAATCCCCAGCTCGGTGTAAGGGTTGAGGGCCTTCCCCGTCGAAGCGGCGCGAATGGCCGCCGGCCCCGCCGCGGCGCCCCGCAGAAAGCAGGATTTTTCATCGAAGGGAACACCGAGAATCGCCAGCTGGAAATTCCGGCTGTCTTTGATCGCCCCGCCAAAATCTGTCATGCCTGACCTCCTGATTCTAATCGGCCGCCAGGACGAGCGCGGCATAGCTGACCGCCGATTGAGTCGGCGCTTCATTCCAAACGTCATAGTCCAGAGTATGACCCCTTGCCTCCGGAAGGAGCTCAAGAAGAGTGGCCAGGGCCGAGAGGCCGCAGACATTGTACCTGTCCCCGACCCGCCTCGCTTCCCCCCAGAATCCCAGGACATCGCCCCGCGAAAGGGCATCGATGAGCTTTAGGTCGTGGTTCTTGGCTTCGCCCAGCAGGGTGGCGGCGCGCTCGCGGTGCCCGAATTTCGGGCCGATGTGCGAGAAATCAACACCGGCCACGACGAGCCCATGGCCTCCGTCTTCTTCCCAGAGCGACCGGAGGGCGGCTAAAAACCGTCCGACGGCGGGAATTTCGGAGGGCCGGGAAACCTTGCCCAGCTCACCCGAGAACGAGCCGCAGAGCACGGGGACCAGGGAAAACGACTGCCCGAACAGGCGCTGGAGAAAAAGGAGCTGGAATTCGAGCGAATGTTCCCGGCGATGGGAAATATCGTGGGCCGAGACGATACTGTCTCCGGCTCGCCGCAGCGCCCGCACCGCCGCGCGGTCCGTCTCCACCCGGCCGAAAGGGGTCTCGAAATCTTTTTCCGTCAGGCAGAAGAAGCCCTCGGAGTGGCTGTGGCCGGTGCCGAGGAGGAAAATCCGTTGCGGGGTTTGGTCCCGGATAGCCCGGTAGGCCCTGGCATAGGTCTTTCTGCCGATCTCGAGGTCGATGTGCGGCGCGACAAGTCCGACAATCTGGCTCCAGGATCTCCCGCCGTCCACGACCTCAGGGTCATTGAGGATAGAATCGAGGTAGTCAAGCAGCTTATCGGGCTGGGCGGGATAGGAAACCCCCGCGTGGGAAGCCCGGCGAATTTTCAGGCCGGCGTACTCGTTCAAGATCCTCTCTTTTTCCTCCTGACATTTTCGGCTCTGGAGGAGATGGGCAGAATCGAGTTCGGCGACGATCCGGGAGATGAGCTCTGCATCGACAAGGACACCTTGATTGAAGCGGACCAGCTCGAGCTGGATATCACGGACGGTCCTTTTCCCGTCGATCAGGCCCAACAGGTTCAGGGCATCTCCCTGGATGACGATGGGATCCCGGATCAGGCCGAGAAAATCCCGCACCACGACCGCGCGTTCGCCCTGGTAGGATGTCGGGATGATCTCGAGGTCCTCCCTGAGGCGGGGGACCGGACTTTCTTTGTTCATGGCGCTCGGGGCTCCCTCCTTTACTACATTTTTCCGGCCAAAAAAGCAATATAAGTCCCTTGACTCAATCTTTTGAATCAAGGGACTTGAAAGGAGGGTGGGGTGGTGGAGAGGGAACTTAGCCCCTCTCCCTTTTTCACAACCTCGGCTATGCCTTGGATGAGAAAACGTTGAGCCGTTAGGCTGCGATGGGGATATCTTTCCATGGCCAAGTCGGCGGTTCAATCCCCTTTGGGGAGGGTTCTAGGGGTGATATTTCCCCCCCCCCCGCCTCCCCCCGACCTTGCCAGGGATCCTGACCTGTTTGGGGGCCCCCCTTGATTCTCCAAGGGGAAGGCATGTGGCCGCGGCTTATGCTATAATCGGGAAGATTCAAATCTCGAAGGAGGAATCGTGGAAAAAATTCGTCAGATCAAAACCGAAGAAGATGTGCTCCATCTGCTCCAGGTCGCGCTCGAGCACGAATGGGCCGTGAGCTTCGAATACACGATCCACGCCTATTCCATGCCGAAGGGGAAATTCTTTTATGATGACCCGATCATGAAGTTGCGCACCGACGCGCGCGCTCAAACCATCCAGATCGGGATCGATGAAATGTATCACTCCCTCCAGCTCGGCGTCATCATCAATCAGATGGGCGGCAACCCGTCGTTCAAGACCGACGAAGTCATCCGCTATCCCAGGGTCCTTGACAACCTCAAGCGGGACAAGATGACCGAGGACCTCGTGACCAGCCTATATCAATCGGCCGAATGGCCGGAGGGCGCCTTTCCCAAAATCCAGAATATGATTCTTAACATCTCCTATGATGAGGTCCGCCATTCCCGGCAGTTCCAGGCCATGATCGAGACCCTGGAAAAATCGGGCGCCGCCGACGTGCTCTGTTTCAAGGAGAGCCCCGCCGCCGCGGCCCTGCCTGAAGTCCGGCTGCTCCACGAGATCACACGGCTGGAGAACGAGCTGATGCATCGTTACCTTAGCTATGTGCTTCTCTTCAGCGGACACCAGGACCTCAGCCAGCGTCTGTTCAAGAACTCCATCAATCATATGAGGCACTGGGATAAAAACTCCGGCATTCTGGTCCGGCTGGGCAGCGTTATTCAGATCGAAAACGCCTCGGTCGAGCCGGACGGGGCGGAGACCAGCCGCAGCCCGATGCCGGCCCTGTATTCCGGAGAGGACCGCCTCTCGGCCCTGCAGGCCCTGATCCCGGCGGAAGAGAGCCTGGTCGCCAAGTACGATAAGCTCATCCCCCTCGTCCCCGCCGGCGAAATCCGCGACCAGCTCAGCCTGCAGCTCGGGTTCAAGCGAGAGCATCTCTTCACCCAGGAGTGGCTCCTGACGAACGCTCGCCGGATCAAGGGGCTCGAGTAAGAATATGAAATCCGTCAAAACCCGGTTCAAGAACTTCCAGTATTTTTATCCCTACACCGTGGCTCTGGTCGGCGCCCGGGTAGAGAAACAGGTCAATTTCATGAGCTGCGCCTGGCACACAGCCTTGTCCTTCGATCCGCCGCTGTTCGGCATCCTTATCGCCAGGAAGCGTTTTACCCACGGGATCATCTCCGCGGCGCGGGAGTTCACCGTCAATTTCATCGGCTACGAGAAAATCAAGCTCTCCGCCCAGATGGGCCGTCGGTCCGGCCAGGATATCAACAAGATCGCCGAATTCGGAGTCCGGCTCATCCCTCCGAGAATCATTCGTTCGCCTCTTCTCGAGGACGCCTATGTCGCCTTCGAATGCCGGCTGGCCGAAATCCGCCCCTACGGAGATCACGACCTTTTTGTCGGAGAAGTGCTGGCTATCCACGAAGACCCACACACCTTCAGCGCCGAGGGCCTCCTCAATCCGGTCAAGGTGCGCCCTCTCCTCTATCTGGGAAGCGATTTTTATGTCACCATCGACCCGGACACGCTGAAGCACGTTGTTCCCGATTGACGGGCGGGATATCTTCCCCGGGACTCGCCACAGGGAGCCGTTTCTCGGAGAGGCCGGGCCCAGACCGGAGGGCGCGACCACTTCAAGATCTTCGAGAGGAATGTCAATTCGGCCTTTCTTTTTGCCCATCGTTTCAATATAATAGGCGGGAGTTCGATGTCCACGGTCCTCGCAATCGACAACCTTCACAAATCCTTCAAGGTGGGTTTCATTCCCCAGCGGCGCGAGATCCTCAGGGGGATCTCCCTGGCTGTCGCGGGAGGAGATATATTCGGCTATCTCGGGCCGAACGGAGCCGGGAAGACGACGACCTTGAAATGCGTGCTCGGTCTCATCTTCCCGGACCACGGCAGAATCGAGCTCTTCGGCCATCCACACCTTTCCCCTACGGCCAAGGAGCGGGTCGGCTACCTTCCGGAAAACCCTTATTTTTATGATTATCTTACGGCCTCCGAGTTCCTGGATTTCTACGGCCAGCTATTCGCCCTGAAGGGCCGGGCCAAGGAGGACAAGATCGATTATCTTCTCCACCTGGTCGGCCTGGAGCGGGCGCGGAACCTGCAACTCCGCAAGTTCTCCCGTGGCATGCTGCAGAGGATCGGCCTGGCCCAGGCGTTGATCAACGACCCCGACCTCTTATTCCTCGACGAACCGCTGGGCGGCCTCGATCCCCTGGGAAGAAAGGAGATCCGCGATGTCATCGTCCGGCTCAAGCAGGAGGGAAAGACCGTCTTCCTCTGCTCCCACATCCTCCAGGACATCGAGATGATCTGCGACCGTGTGGCCATCATCGTCGGCGGCCGGGTCATCAGCCAGGGCGCCCTGCCGGAGCTGATCTCGGAAAAGATCCTGTTCGCCGAGGTCACGCTCTCCGGCCTGGCTCCCGGCGACGTCGAGGGACTGGGCGAGGTGGTCTCAACCCGGGGGGATAAAATCCTGCTTAAGATCTTCCAGGAGGAAAATATCGACGGCCTGGTCGCCTGCGTCCAGGAGAAGAAAGGCCGGATTCACTCCCTCGTCCCCCGGACGGAAACGCTCGAGGATATCTTCGTGGAGATGGTCAAACAGGGATGAAAATTAAAACCATCGCTCTCAACACCCTCAAAGAGGCCATCCGCGACCGCGTTCTCTACCTTCTCTTCTTTTTCGCCGCCGTCTCGCTCGTCTCGTCCCGGCTGCTCGCCCTGCTCACCGTGGGCGACCGGGTCAAGATCATCAAGGACGTCGGGCTGGCCTCGATCTCGATATTCGGCATGCTCATGGCCATCCTGATTGGCACGGGCCTGGTCTACAAAGAGATCGATAAGAAGACGATCTTCACCCTCCTTTCCAAGCCTATCCAGCGATGGCAATTCCTGGTGGGGAAATTCTTCGGCCTGGTCCTGACTTTATTTATCCTGACCGCCCTGATGAGCCTGATCTTCCTCGTCATCCTCTTCCTCCATACCTTCCACGTCGAAGGCCGGCTTCTTCTGGCCATCCTCTTCATCTTCATCGAGCTCGTCCTGATCACGGCGGTGGCCATCCTGTTCTCCTGCTTCTCGACGCCGATCCTGAGCTCGATCTTTGCGCTGTCGTTTTATGTCATCGGGCACTTTTCCTGGGGACTCGAACCCCTCATCCGCCGGGCCCCGCCGGGGGCGGCCAGGACAGCGCTCCAGGTCCTCTACACTCTTCTGCCCGACCTAGAGAATTTTAACTTCAAGACCGAGGTGGTCCACGGTCTCACCGTCGCGCCCAAATATTACCTGTTCTCCGCCCTTTACGGGCTCGCCTATACTCTTTTTGTGCTGGTGCTGGCCGTCCTCGTCTTTAAAAAGCGGGATTTCGTCTGAGTCTGATGAACATCGTGCGGCGCCGGAACAGAGGATTCGCCACCTTAACATTAGTCCTTTTCCTTTTTATGTCCTGCGCCGGGTTCGCCGGGCTCAAGCTGGCGATCGAGAAGATCCCGCGGAAAAAAATCCCGGGGGCCTCCGTAATCTACATCCCATCAGGCAAATACCTGAAGTACGCCACCCTCGGATACTCTTCTATCGTCGCCGACTTGATCTACATCTGGGCCATCCAGTATTACAGCACTTACACCATCGTCGACCGGTTCCAGAACCTGATGCACATTTTCTCGGTCATCGCCGAGCTCGACCCGCGTTACACGGACCCTTATGAAATCGGCGCCCTCATCGCCGCCCACGAGGCTAAAGACCTTGCCCTCGCCTATCAGATCCTGGACCTCGGGCTGGCCAAGAACCCGGACCAATGGCTCTTTCCCTTTCAGGCGGGGCATTACGCCCAGCTGGCCAAGGACTTTGAAACGGCCAGAAAATACTTCGAAAAGACGATGAAAATCCCGGGAGCCCCGGATTTCGTCAAACGGCTTTACGCCGCAGCCTCTTATAAGATCATGGACTACAAGACGGCCTGGGAGACCTGGCTCGAGGTCTATAACACGGCTCCGGATGCGCGGACCAAGAAGATCGCCTCTAACCATCTGTACCGGGTTAAAGCCACCACAGACATCGACCTCATCAAGGAGGCCATAGAGAAATTCAGGGGACGGTTCAACCGCCCGCCCGGGGCTCTTGCCGAGCTCGTCGAAAGGCGGCTCATGGCCTCTTTGCCCCAGGACATGGACGGCAAAGACTACGTCTACGATCCCAAGACAGGAGCGGTCGAAGCGCCGACCATCTGGTGGAAAAGGTCATCGTAATTCTGTTCGGGCTGGCCTGGGGGAGCTTCCTCAACGTAGTCATCTACCGCCTTCCGGCAGGGATCAGCCTGATGCGGCCGGCCTCCTCCTGTCCGCGCTGCAAAACAAGGATTAAGCCCTACGATAACATCCCGGTCCTCTCCTACCTTATGTTGCGGGGCCGCTGCCGCTCCTGCAGCGCGGGCATCCCTCTCACCTATCCAGTCGTCGAGATCTTGACGGCACTGTGCTTTCTTCTGCTTTTCGCAGAATTCTCGTTCAGCGTTCATTTCTTCGCCTCGTGCCTGTTCACGAGCGCCCTGATCGCGCTGGGGATGATCGATTTTTTTCACCAGATCCTCCCCGACGAAATCACGCTGCCGGGCCTAGCGCTGGCCCTGATTTATTCGCTTTTCCGCCCGGACCTCAGCCTGAGACGGGCCCTTGTCGGCGCGGTGGCCGGAGCCGGGTTCCTGCTCATCATCTACGGCCTCTATTTTCTGCTGCGGAAAAAGGAAGGTCTAGGATTGGGCGACATGACCATGATGCTCATGGTCGGGGCCTACCTGGGCTGGTACAAGGCCTTCCTCACCCTGATCCTGGCCTCCTTCGCGGGAGCCCTGGTGGGGGCTTTTCTTCTCTTCGTCCGGAAGAAAGGCCTTCAGTACGCCCTGCCCTTCGGGACATTCCTGGCCCCGGCCGCTTTTTTTTCTCTGCTCTGGGGCGAGCGGATCGTCCAGGCTTATCTCGGCCTTTATCAGAGATGACAACAGGGAAGGTCCGGGACCATCCCAATTGAATTTCGCCTCTTAGTGTGATATTTCACTTAGGACAGGTTGAGTCGATGCCGGAGGAAAAACCCGAGAGCCGAAGGCCGGTCTTCATCGCCATACTCCTAATTTTTTTCTTTGCCCTGGGGTTTTCTCTGTCCATCAACCTTCCCGTTATCCACGACAATTTCCTCTTCGCCGACCAGGCGGTTTATTACGCCCTGACCCAGAGCATCGCCCACGACGGCGACCTCGAGTACACCAAAAAAGACCTGATCCGTTATTATCATGATTTTGCTGCAGGCCCGCAGGGCATTTTTCTGAAAAAGGTCAAGACCGGAAAAATTTACTACGCCAAATCCTGGGCCTACCCGCTGTTCGCCGCCCCCTTCGTCCGGGTCTTCGGCGCCAACGGCTTCTTCGTTTTCCACTCTTTTCTTCTGCTCCTCATCCTCCTGATGGGACGGTCCTATCTTGCTTCTGCCAACGGCCCCATCCGGTCCCTGTTCTACGTTTTCTCTTTTCTTTTTGCCTCGGTGGCGGCGGTTTATTTCCTCTGGATATCGCCGGATTTTTTCAACTTCTGCCTGGTCTTCGCCGTTCTTTTCCTCTGGGTATATAAGATCAGGCGCGGGGAGCGGGCGGCGGGCGATCCCGCCGGCTGCCCCGGCCCGCCGTCGTTCCTCGGCTCTCCCCGGACAGACTACCTGGCCGCGTTCCTCGCCGGCATCGCCGTTTTCTCCAAGCCGCCGAACATCGTCCTGATGGGACCGCTCGTCTTTTATGCCCTGTTCCAGAAAAAAATCGGGAAGGCGCTGCTCCTGAGCTCGATCTTCCTTCTGACCCTGATTCTTCTTTTCGGGACAAACTATCTTCTCACCTCGGAATGGAACTACCAGGGGGGCGAGCGCAAGTCCTTTATCGGCGCGTTCCCGCTGGAAAAGGACAGCGCCACCTTCGATTCCCTCGGGGACGTCATGACTTCGGAAAACTATTTCCAGCGCTTCCTCCTGCCACCCAAGTTCATCCTCTACAATATTTATTACTATTTCTTCGGCCGGTTCACCGGCATCGCCTGGTATTTTTTCCCCGCCCTCCTGGCCCTAGGCCTGTTTTTCACGACTCGGCGACGTTTCCCCGACTGGCTTGTCCTGGCCGCCCTGGCGGCCGGGATTCTCATCTACATCGTCCTCATGCCCGACAACTACGGCGGGGGCGGGGGCACCCTGGCCAACCGGTATTTCCTCAACATCTATCCCTTCTTCTTTTTCCTGCCGGGAGTGAAAAAGGCCTGGCGGCAGATCGTCCTCATCTGGATGATGGCGGCGTTGTTCATCTCCCCCATCCTGGTCAGCCCTTTCCGCTCATCGGCCCAGCCCGCCACTCATGCCAAGCGCTTCCCCTTCAAAGCCCTGCCGGTGGAGATGACCCAGGTCAACAACTTCCCCACCAACACCAACCCGGAGGCATTCCGCGTGCATATCTGGCCGGAAAAGCCCCAGCCGCAGCGGGAGTTCATTCATTTCCTGGATGACAACTTCTACAAAAAGCTCGAGCCGACCGGCATTTGGACCAGGGGGGACAAAACGTGCGAGCTGATCCTAAAAACGTATTATCCCCTGCGCGAGATCGGAGTCCGCCTGCTGAACAATCCCCGCGCCAACAACAGGATCAGCGTCAGGGTCGAGGGGAAAACCCGCAAAATTGTCCTGCAGCCGAGACAACGGGGAACCCTGCGTTTTTCCGTCGGAAACGGGTTCCGGGTCGAAAGCCGGTACCACTACCGCATCAAAATCAGGGCTGAGAAAGGCTCCATCCCCTATTATGAAGATCCCTCCAGCCTGGAGAGAAGATATCTCGGCGTCTTCTTCGAGCTGGAGCTCGTCCCGAAATAAGAATGTGCGGCATCTGCGGTGTGGCCAGACCGTCTTCGGCTGAAACCGAACCGATCACCTCTTCCCTCCTCACGGCCATGTGCCGGACCATCATCCACCGCGGCCCGGACGACGAAGGCATATACCTGGGCGGAGAGGCCGGCCTGGGCGCGCGGCGTCTCAGCATCATCGACCTGGCTGGCGGCCACCAGCCTCTCTCCAACGAAGACGGCAGCATCTGGGTCGCCCACAACGGCGAAATCTATAATTTTCCGGAGCTGCGGGAAGAACTCGCGGCCAAAGGCCACCGGTTCAAGACCAGGAGCGACACAGAGACGATCGTCCACAGCTATGAGGAATGGGGGGAGGAATTCGTCCATAGGCTGCGGGGAATGTTCGCCTTCGCCGTCTGGGAGGAAAAAGAAAGGCGGCTCCTGCTGGTGCGTGACCGGCTCGGGGTCAAGCCTCTCTACTACACCCTTCTCGATGATCGGACCCTCGTTTTTGGCTCGGAGCTGAAGGCCATCCTCGTCCACCCGCGAGTCCGACGCGTCCTCGACCCCAGGGCGCTGGACTTTTTCCTGACCCTGGAATACATCCCGGCTCCGCTCAGCATTTTTAAGAATATCCATAAACTCCCGGCCGGAAGCATGCTGGTCTATAAAGAAGGCCGAGTGGAGGTCAAAAAGTACTGGGATGTAGAGCCCGCCGCCGAAAAAGCCGAACCGCGGAAGGAGGACCTGCCATCCATCATGGACCGGCTGTATTCCCTGCTCAAGGAATCGGTTAAGCTGAGGCTGGTCAGCGATGTTCCCCTCGGCGCCTTCCTCAGCGGCGGGATCGATTCCTCCACCATCGTCGGGCTGATGCGGGAGCTCGGGGCGTCCCCGCTGAAGACATTCTCCATCGGGTTCGAGGAAGATTCCTACAACGAGCTCTCCTACGCCCGCCGCGTCGCCGATCGATTCGCCACCGAGCACGAGGAGTTTGTCATCCAACCCCGGGTCCTGGAGCTCACCGAAAAGCTTATCCGCCATCTCGACGAACCCTTCGGCGACTTCTCCATCTTCCCCACCTATTTGGTCTCGCAGCTGGCCCGCTCCCGAGTTAAGGTTATCCTTTCGGGAGACGGAGGGGATGAGGTCTTCGGAGGCTATGAACATTATCAAGCCCAGAAGATCGCTGCCCGCTGGCCCGTCCGGACGCTCGGACGGCCCCTCGCGGCGCTGCTCAACCGGTTTCCGCCCTCGAGGAAGAAAAAGGGCTCCTGGAACAAGCTGCAGCGCTTTCTCCAGGGACTGGAGTCCCGGCCGGAAAACCGCCACCTCCGCTGGATGATCTTCTTATCCCGGCAGGATAAGGGCCGACTCTACTCCCCCGACCTCGAGCGGCAGCTGGGAGGAATCGACGAAATCTTCGCCACACCGCCGTTCCGGGAAATCTTTGCCCGGCTTCCGGCCTTCGACCCGGTGACGGGCGAGCTCTACCTCGACCTCAAAACTTACCTGGCCGACGACATCATGGTCAAGGTGGACCGGATGAGCATGGCCCCCTCCCTGGAGGCCCGGGAGCCGCTCCTCGACCACAAGCTCATCGAGTTCGTTTTCTCCCTGCCGGGGTCACTGAAGTTGCGGGGCCTGCAGACGAAATGGATTTTCAAGAAGACCATGGAACGGCTCCTGCCGCGGGAGTCCCTCTACCGCCCCAAGGAAGGCTTCAGCATCCCGATCAAGCACTGGCTGCGCCGGGAGCTGCGGGACCTGCTGCTCGACACCCTGAGCGAGCGGAGGATCAAGGAGGCGGGGCTGTTCGATTTCGTCTCGATCCGGCGGATGATCGACGCCCACCTCGACGGCCGGAAGAACTTCAGCCATCAGCTCTGGGCTCTGCTCGTGTTCGAGATCTGGAAAGAGAATTACCTCTGATCTCGATATTTTTTTTCTCAATGAGAAAAAGAGCTTTTGTCCGGGGTGTAACCTTGAACTCCTCGGCGACGGGAAGTCCGAGAACCCAGATGATTTGATCGCCGGATAAAAAAACGGGGCGCCGGTCGCGTTCACGTAGAGGGATCCCTTTCGCCCGCATGAGCTCTTTGAGTTTTTTCCGGCCGGGGGCGCCCAGCGGCCGGTAGCGGTCTCCCTCGCGGCGGCTGCGGGCGACGATGGGAAAGCGCAGCCGGGCGGCGTCCAGGTAGGCTCTGCGGCCGTCAGCAAAAGAAAATCCAGGATTCGTCCTCGCGGAGAGCCTTTTCCCCGCGAAGCGGTGGCCGGTCTCGCCGATATCGAGGTCCTCTCTCCCGTCCCAGACATACTCATAACTTACCGCTTGTTCAGGCTGGTCTTGGAGAAAAATTTGGCCCCTCTCTCGGGCCAGGACCAGGCTTCCCGGAAGGTGGAGTTTCCTGCCCTCGTCCAGGCGGCGGACGGCCTCGACATCGGCAAAGGAGATCCTCCGCAGGTCGCCCTTGAGCCGGGAAATCCATTCCCGCACCGCGCGCCGGGCCAGCGCGGCCGGGAGTGAAGCTAAGGCCGCGGCGTCAAGCCGGAGCCGGCCTTTTCTCAGGGTCATAACTTTTTCCATCCTCCGCCGGGAAATTGTCCTCAGCCACTCCTCATCTTCCCGGGCGATCTCGGCCAGACGGGCGAGATTCTGCCTGATTTTGGGTTCAAAATGCTCCTGGAGATACGGGATGAGGAGAAGGCGGATTCTGTTTCTCAGGTAGCGCAGGTCCCGGTTGCTTTCATCCTCGCAGTAGGTAACCCCCTTCTCCTCGAGATACGCTTCGACCTCGCTTCTCTCGACCTCGAGAAGGGGGCGGACGATCAGACCGTCGACCAGAGGAGCGATCCCCGCCAGCCCGGCCGGCCCGCTTCCTCTCAACAGCCGCATCAGCACGGTCTCAGCCTGATCGTTTAGGGTGTGGCCCGTGGCCACTTTAGCCGCTCCGATCCTGGCGGCCGTCTCCCGGAGGAATTCATACCGGCGCCCTCGGCCGGCTTCCTCGATGTTGAGTCCGTGTGCCGCGGCGTAGGACCGAATATCTTCTCTCCGCAGATAGAGGGGAAGGCCTGACCGCCGGGCCGTCTCGGCCACGAATCGCTCATCCCTGTCGGCTGACCGCCGCAGCCTGTGGTTGAAATGGGCCAGCGCCAGACGCAGCGAGTATTCGGGCTGGAGTTCGAGGAGGACGGTCAGGAGCCCCATGGAGTCCGCGCCCCCCGAACAGGCGACGAGAACCTTGTCGCCCTTTTTCAGCAGGCCCAATCGAGCGATCGTTTTTTTAACTTCGGCCGGGAATTTCCGGCCGCGCTTCCCGGGGTTTCCCGGCCTTCCTGACCCAGCGCTTCTTCCGGCTATGGCTTTTATTCGAGTTTTCCGATCGTTTATATAAAAATAATATGAATTCGCTCCTGGAGATATAGAATGGCGGTGGAGGGATTTGAACCCCCGACTCTGCGGATATGAGCCGCATGCTCTGACCAACTGAGCTACACCGCCGGGTCCGATCAATTTTAACGGAACACCCATTTGAAGTCAATTTCAGCGGACCAGCCCGATGATCTCTCTGATCCCGATCCAGACAAAAAAGGCAAGAGTGACGGCGAGGAGAATGTTGATCACCGTGCTGTTCTTGAAATCCCGGCCGACCAGCCGGGAACGGTTGTTGAGCAGGAGGAGCGTCAGGGCGACGAAGGGCAGGAAGAGCGCGCCCACGATGCCGTAGACGAGCTGGACCTGCTGGACTTTGAACCACAGGAGGGTCAGGGGAAGCACGGAGAGGGCCACCAGGTAAGCGCGGTAGGCGCGGGTCCCGGCCAGGTCGACTCCCTTGGTCCGCTCCTGACCGGCCTTCCGCCGAAGACGCAAAAAATCGGCGAACAGGTAGGGCACGCCCTGCCAGACGCCGAGAAGGCTCGAGAACACCGCACCCCAGAACCCGAAAAGAAATATCCACTTACCGAAAGGGCCGAGGGCCATGGCCAGCTGATCGGCCAGCACCAGGGCGACGGTGTCCCCCCTCCCCACGACCTTGACCCGGGACCCGATAATGACCATGGCCACGCCGAAAAACGCCGTCAGCGTATAGGCAACGGCCAGGTCAAACCGGCTCGCCCGCAGTCCCGGCCGGCCCGCCCTCCCCTTCTCCCGTATCCAGTAGCTGTAGCAGAGAAGGGTGACCGTGCCGCCGACGCCCCCGAGGACCGCCAGCATCCAGCCGGTCCCTCCCTTCGGAATCGCGGGAATGACCAGGCCTTTGGCCACCGCACTCCAGTCCGGCGAAACCAAGGCCACCGTCAGGAGCACGGCCGCGACCATGATGACAATGAGGAAAGACATGACATACTGGAAGGCTCTAAACCCGCCCGCCCAGACCAGGGCCAAGCCGACAACGGAATGGATAATACCCCAGATGATTCTGGACGTGCCCGGATCGCCGACGGGGAGTAGCCCCGCGCCCGCCACTCCGCAGGCGTTGATGAGCGCCCCGCCCACCGCGTACGACCAGACCAGGAAATAGGCAAAAAAAACCCACTGCATTCCGGCCCCGAGATGGCGAAGCCAGCCCTCGAGAAGGGTGGCCGAGGTGGCCATCTGCCAGCGGGCGATGCCCTCATTGAGCACCCACTTGAGCAGGGCCCCGGCCAGGGCCGCCCAGAGGAGAGCCAGACCGACCTCGGACCCGGCCAGGCTGGCGGTGATCAAATCGCCGGCCCCCACTCCCGTCGCGGCGACGATGAGCCCGAGTACGACCTTGGAGAAGAAGGAGTCGGCCCGCTGGGAAGGACCGCGGCGGGCGCTCGTTTCCTCGGAGGGGCTATGCGGATTCTTGCTCAAGACTCTCGGCGAGACCGGGCTTCATCCAGGGCGGTCGCGGGGGGAATTCTGAGGTGTTGATTTGTAATCATGGCCTTTTCCGGCGCTGGCCCCGGAAATCGCCAGCTTACACGGAATCGCCTATTTTCTCAACCTGGTCTCCCGGTTGATTTCCCGGCTTGACAAGGGTCCCTCAATCGGATAATTATGTATCCGCTTTCTTTGCTGAAAGGAGTGAGGGAGTTTAGCGGGGATTTTTGCCTTTCCTCTTGATCCAGCCATGAAAAAAATCGGCAAGTATAAGATCCTCGGTATCATCGGAAAAGGCGGCATGGGGATCGTCTACAAAGCCCTCGACCCGGACATCGAGCGGGAAGTCGCCATCAAGACGATCCGTTTCGACACCCTGACCGAGGGAATGGAAAAAGAGGAGATGCTGACCCGGGTCATCCGGGAAGCCAAGGCGGCGGGGCGGCTGAACCACCCCAACATCATCACGGTCTACGATGTCGTCCGGGACAAGGACCTGACCTATATCGTCATGCAGTATGTCGACGGCCAGAGCCTCCAGGCCCTGATTGATTCGGGCAAGATTTTCTCGCCGCAGGAGATCATCGGCCTCCTCAACCCGATCTCCGAATCCCTGGATTATGCCCATCAAAACGGGATCGTCCACCGGGATATCAAGCCGGGGAACATCCTGCTCGACAAGGCCGGCCAGCCCTACCTGGCCGATTTCGGCGTCGCCCGGATCGAGACGTCCACTCTGACCCAGGCCGGGACGACGGTGGGGACGCTCAGCTACATGTCCCCGGAGCAGGTCAAGGGAGAGGTGGTGGACAACCGTTCGGATATCTTCGCCCTGGGTGTCATCCTCTACGAGCTGCTGTCCGGAAAAAAGCCCTTTGCCGGGGACAACCTTTCCACCATCGTTTACAAAATCGTCCATGAACCTCCCCCTCGGCTCAGCGAGATCAAGAAAGACCTTCCCGGCGCTTACGAGGCGGTAATCCAGAAGGCGCTGGCCAAAAACCGGGAAGACCGCTACCAGAGTTGCCGGGAGCTTGTCTCCGCCCTGGAACATCCCGACCGGGTGGCCGAAGCGACGCTGGCCTACGAGATCAAAAAAGGGCGCGGAGCAGAAAACGGGGGCCGGCGAAAATTGAGGCTGGCCGCGGCGGGCGCGCTGCTTCTCGCAGTGGTGGCGGCGGGCGCTTACTTCATTTTCGTCCCGCGCTCAAAAAAGCCCGTCGGGTTCACTCAAGAAATCCAGGCTATGAAAAAAGAAGGCATCAGCCCGCTGACCAGGTCGGCCGGCGCTCCTGCCGTCTCCAGTCCGGCGGCCGAATCGGCCGACCCGGGTGTCGCGAGGATCAGGGACGCCTTCACGGCAGGACGTTATGCAGAAGCGGCCAAGCTGGCCGAGGACATTCTCCAGCGCTCGCCGGCCGACCAGACGGCGCAAGATTATCTGAAGAAGGCCCGGGCCGAGATTCTCAACTCCCAGCTGGCTCCCCTTCTCCAGTCCGGCGTCGCCAGCTACAACAGCGGAAATTATGCCCGGTGCGTCCAGGACATGGAAAAGACCCTGAAGCTGGACAAGGAGAACAAGGAAGCGCAGGCTTGGCTTTTCAAGGCCGATGAGGCCATGGCTAAAACGGAAATCCGGCAGGTTGTCGAGAGTTTCCGGACGGCCATAGAAAGCATGGACTTACTGACCATCCTCAGCCTTATCGGCTCGCCAATCCTGGCCAGCGAGCAACAGACAGACTATCAATTGTTATTCAACAGATACAACAACATCAAGTATAAAATATCCAATATCTCGATCAAGTACCTGGGGAGATGGAATGCCACTGCGAGCTTTTCTTATCTCCGGACAGCGGTATACAAAAAAGACGGGATGATCAAGTCTGCCGAGGGCACTAGAGCCTGGCAGCTCAAGAAGCAAGGAAGTGCCTGGAAGATTACAGGCTTAAAATAAAATCAATTCGATGTCCTAAAGGAGCCGGCGATGGAGCCAAAGAAAGGGCCCAGAAGTGTAGTGGTAATAGCGTTGTGTTTTCTTTCTTTCTTTCTCGCAGTCAGCCCTCAATCGGCGCTAAAAGTTAAAGTCGTCGCTGAAAACGCCAACATCAAGGCGACTCCAGAGCTCGGCGGCCAAGTGCTGACCGGTGTCCCCATAAACACGATTCTGGATACCGAACTCAAACAGGGTGAGTTCTACAAGGTCGTCTGGACGAAGGACGGAATTCCTATCACCGGCTATATCCATGAATTCCATGTCCAGGAGCTCAGTGGGGAAGAGGCGCAGCAGACTTCGGCTGCCGTTGGCCTCGTCAAAACCCAAGACCAGATTATCGTAGAAATTGCGATGAAGCTGGAGGAAAGCAGGAATCTGGTCAGGCTGGGAAGAGACCTGGAGATGGCCCTGAGCAATCTCCGGCCGCTCCTGGCCAAAGCTTTTGCGGTCGAGGATCACCAAAAACAAGGACAACTCGCCTGCGAGATTTATTATTGGCTTGGGCTAGCCTATGCGGGAAAAGAGGATAACTACGGTGCTCTTCAAGAATTTCGGAGCATGTTTGAAGTGGACGCCGATCACGCCAGGAATATCACCCGCAATAACCCTGATCCCATCATCAGCAACTTCATCGATTTGGCGGATAAGCAGTATCGCGGCATCCTCATCGACTTTTCTCTGGAAATCATTTCCGACCCGAAAGAAGCGACGATTAAGATCGACGGAAAGGATATAGGAAAGACGACGCCCCATGTCTATCGGACCCCGATTCCTAAATTTGATTTGGAGTTGGAGAAAGAGGGCTTCAAGCCCTACAGGGAACTAATCGTTCTCTACAAACCCACCGAGACAAGAAATATCAATCTGGAAAGCATCGGACGAACCCTCAGTATCAACTCTCTTCCGCCGGGCGCCCGGGTTTTTATCGACGGAGAAGACACCGGCAAGGTCACCGACTGTGATCTGGCCTTCGTACCCTACGGCAGCCATACGGTCAAGCTGCAAAAGAAGGACTGGGCGGACTGGGAAGAGCCGCTCCAGTTGATCGAGGGCCCCGACCCGGTTTCTTTGGCCGCCGTGCTGACGGTGAAAAACTATGCCTTCGCCCGCAAGTGGGGCGGAGGGGAGACCAAGTTCTTCAAACTGCCCAGGGCGATCGCTTTTGACCGGGAGGGCAATTTTTACATCGCCGACGAGAGCGATTTCAAGGTCAGAAAATTCGACCCCGAAGGCCGGCTGCAAAGCAGCTGGGGCGATGCGGGCAGGGAGTTCCGGCCGCTCAAAGAGCCCGCCGGCATCCTCATCGACGGACAAGGGTTCGTCTATGTCAGCGACGCCAAAGGGGCCTGTGTGCTGAAGTTCGCCAAGAACGGGAAATTCGTCTCCAGATGGGGCAAGCCGGGCAGCCAGCCGGGCGAACTGAACTCGCCGCTCGGCCTCGCCGTTGACCGCAGCGGCGATATCTACGTGGCCGACGCGGGCAATAACCGTATCGTCAAGTACTCGACTGGCGGTGTGGTCAAAAAGGCCTGGGGAAAGCAGGGCACCGGCCAGGGGGAGTTCGTCTTTCCCGCCGCCGTTGCCGTTAACCGGAAGAATGAAGTCCTCGTCCTCGACCGGATGCGGGTCCAGAAATTCAGCCCCGAAGGAGAGTTCATCGCGGCGTGGGGGAAGGCCGGGACCGCAGCGGGGGAAATCAACAGACCCCAGGGTCTCTGCCTCGACCCGACTGATTACGTCTACATCGCCGACACGGGAAACAACCGCATCCTGAAGTTCGACTCCGGCGGCAGGTTCATCACCCAATGGGGCGCCCCCGGCGCGGCCGATGGCCAGATGACGGCCCCCGTATCCATCACAGTCAACGACAAGGGAAGCGTTTTCGTCGTCGAAATGACCGCCGGCCGGATCCAGGAATTCAAGGTGCCGACTCAATAAGCCGAATTTCGCCTCCTCCTGCCCGACCCGCTTAAATCCTGCCTTCCTGTCTCCAGACAGCCCGTTGTCTTCCTTCTATATCTTAATCGGAGTCACCACCAGGAGTAGAACGGTGATGATGAAAATCAAGACAAGTAACGGAAACGCATACCAGGCCAGACGGCGCATCATCAAAGCCCGGGTGTCCCCCCTTCGCGGCCCGCGGTCCTCCCGCGGTGCTCCGATCAAGACAATCCCGATCAAGGCCAGAAAGCAGGATGAAATGACGAAACCCAGCGCCGAGCTGACTTCGGCGATGTCTTTGCGGGAAAACCCGAAGAGGGTTTGCAGGAATCCCGTCAAGGCAGCGACCACGCCGGTCGCGCCGAAAACAATCGAGGTCGCCTTCCCCGCCGCCCCGCGCCCCAAAAAAAGGAAGAGCAGCATCGCTCCTCCCCCGACCACCAGCAGTGAGGCCCAATCCAAGAAAGGGTTCCCCGGCCAAGGGGCAATCCTCCACTTGCCGAAAGAGGGTGAGATGGACCAGGCCAACACGCCGATGAGGAGGAGATAGCCGATGAAATTTGCGCTGCTCAGGCCGGTTCGTCTCGGTCCGCACATGCTCTCAGGACTTGCCGGGTTTGCGCTTCCAGACGTTCCGGCCGGGTCCTGCTGAGCCTTCAGGGCGGGCACCGCGCAGATGACGGCCAGGATCATTCCGTAAAGGGCCGGCCGAAAAGAAAGGGCCATGCCGGAGGCGATGGCCTGGATCCCCCCTTCCCCTTCTCCCACTTGAGAGAGGGCGAGGACAAAATTGATGACAGTGCCCAGGACTCCGAGGAGCCAGAAATTGCGTCCTGCCGCTTCCCAGAAATAGGGAACCAATGGGAGTTCGTTCCTGGGCACGGACAGGCCGACGAACCACCTCAGGCTGGTTCGGATCTCGGAGACAGAAAAACCCGTCAGAATCATGGACCCGCCGCCCAGGAGAAGAAAAACCAGGCCGGCTCCGGTCCAGAGGCGGGGAAAGCGGCCGGAAACAATGATCCCGGTCACCACAAGACCAACCAGAAAGAGTCTCATTCCGAGCACCACCGGGCGTTTTGAAACACGGTTCGCCGTCATCGGATATCTCCTTTTGTCCTATGATTTGATGAGCTTCGTCTTTCCAGCCGGGCCGGCGTCCGCGGAGGATTTCACTGGCCCAGGCTCCAAGGGATTCCAGCGGAAAACGGCCTCTACTTTCTCACCCGAACCAATCTCTCTTTCCAGCCGGGCCGGGAGCCCGGTGCAGCTGTCCACAGTAATCCTCGACCGAGGCTCGACCCGGGGGCCGACGATAAAGAAGGATTCCCAGTCACAGTCTCCCCGGCGCTCGCTACCCCCGGGCTGCCATCTCCCTTCGAGGAGCCCGACCAAGCGGGAAGGCGAGAGCAACCCCTCGACCGGAAGCAATTCCGCGCCCAGCTCCGGTTCTATCTGTTCGACGGCACTCGCTGATTGAGCGAGTTGTTCCAGGACAGACCGGCTGGCCGGCGGCAGGCTGATCGTCCTGGTAAGTTCCTTATCCGGCCCGAGGATGCGGACGAGCGTCCGGCGCGGGGTCAGCCACTGGATGCGAAACTCCTGCAGCAGCTCGCCGCCTTTAGAGAATCGCACCAGGCATTCCATGGACCGGGCGGCCGAGATTTCCCCCGAAATTACGGCTACCTTCTGGTAGGCGGCGACGGAGTCGCCAAGGATGCTCCGGCGGCCCGGTCTGGAGAGCAAAAATCCCAGGACGATGAAGAGGACCGCGGCAGCCACCGGGACAGTCGGGGCTATGAGGATCCAAGGGCGTCGCCAGGTCAGGGCCGGGCGCATATCTTCCTGGACGGTTTCCTCCGTCCGGCGGCGGAATTGGTCCAGCCGCTTTCTCATCCTTGCCCCGACCTCTGGGGGGAGATCGTCCCGCAAAGTCTGCTTCAGGAGTCCGTCGATATCCGGTTCAAGCCGGTCTCTCTTTTTCATCGGAAGACCTCCCCGTTTGAAGATGTCCGAAGCTGCCGGAGCCAGCGGCTGAGCTTGGCCCGGGCCCGCAAGACGTGGGTTCGAGCTGTGCCCTCCCGGCAGCCGAGCACCCGCCCGATCTCTGCATAAGACTGCTTTTCCAGGATCCTCATCAAGACCGCGACGGACTGTTTCCTGGGCAGGCGACTGATCGCTGCCAGAACTCTGGCCTCTGTCTCCTTCTCTGCCAGATCGTCGGGGACTGCGGGGGAAGGAATACGGTCTAGCCCGTTCGGCCCGGTGGACGATCGTCCTGCCCGTCGCTTGCGGAGTGTGTCGACGGCGGCGTTGGCACAGATTTTCAAGACCAGGGCTTGGGGATTGGGATGACCGGTGATCCGGTCCAGCCGCTTCCAGATCAAGGCCAGGGCATCCTGGAGGGTGTCTTCCGCCTCTTCCGGCTGGCGGACGATCCGCCAAATCGTCCTCATCATCCGGTCCTCCAGCGGGGCGATGAGCTCTTCGAAGGAGGGTTTGGCCCGGGCCACGCTCATGACCCCAGCGCCGGAATTCTGCCGCAGGCGGGGAAGGGCCGCCGGATAGCCGAGCGAATCAGGTATATCCATGTCCCGTCCATAAATGTAACCGTATTACAAAAACCCGGCGTTGACAACTCTTCGAGATGATCATCACTAAGACGGTGATGACTTCTGCAACCAAGTAAACCTTGTCTAATCAATTTTCGTATGGAATAATGATGGTGACTTACGGATATGACGAGCAAATGGGACCGGACTTTAAAAAAATAAAAAGGAGGTACTCAATTGAAGAAGAGAATTCCGATTCTGTTGGCCGCCGGATGGCTTGTTCTGTCCCTGGCCGGCGCCCAGAGCCAGCCGGAGAAGAAGCCGCAGGCCAAGGCTCCACTGCCCATGTACCAGCTGGCCGAGTCAATGGCTCAGCGCCTGGGCAACGACCTGCAGGTGAAGACTGTCGTAGGCGAGCCGATGAAGGTCGGCAAGGTCACGCTGATCCCGATCATGATGATCGACATCGGGTTCGGCGGGGGCGGGGGCGGCGCTCCCCAGGCCCCGGAGATGGGGGGCAAGGGATTTTACATGAGCGGCGAGGCCAGGCCGATCGGGTTTGTGGTGGTCGGCAAAGCGGGGACGCAGTTTATCAGCGTCGGCAAGATCCCCAAGAAATAAGGAGCGGGCCATGAAAACGAAACGCATGCTAACATTCGCCATCGGATCGCTCTTTGTTTTGACCGTCATTTCACCCTCCCAGGCGCAGGCGCCCCTCGATCAGCCGCTGGCGAACTTCGACAAACTCGTCTCCAACCTGAAAATCGGGGCTGTGGTCGGGGAGCCGATCCAAGTCGGCAATACCACCATCATTCCCTTCGCTAGAGTATCCTTTGGACTGGGAGGAGGCGGAGCCATGATGGCCTTCGGCGGCGGGATGGGCGGCAAGACCATCCCCCTCGGGATCCTGATCATTGAGGGCGAAAACGTCCGGGCGGAGCTCTTCCCCGAGGAGGAGAAAAAACCGTCCTTCCTGATGGAAATGCTTCCCATCCTCTTAAAGATGCTGCCCCAGTTCATGGAAGGGAAGTCTCCGCTGGGTTCGAAGCCGGCCCCGGCTGCGGCCAAACCCGCTAAACAGCCCGCCGCTCCCCCGCTGGATGCCTCGTTGAGCAACGTCAAGAAACTCTTCGAGGAGGAAAGGTTCGCCGAGGCCCTCGAAATGACGGACGTCCTTCTAGCCAAAGAACCGAATAATGCCGAACTCCATGTCTGGAAGGGCAACGCCATGGGCCGCCTGGCCCAGGGGAATCCCGCGGACATGATGAAATACGGCATGGGAGCCATGCAGGAGTACGAGACGGCGCTCAGCCTGGACCCGCAAAACCAGGGGGGGCATTTCGGCCGGGGCATGGTCCGCTTTTACATGGGAAATGCGGACGGCGCGATCGAGGACTTCGAATTTGCCTGCGCTAAAAATCCCTTTCCGGAAGCCTGTTACTACCTCGGCGAGGCTTATAAAACAAATGGGTTGACCGACAAGGCCAGGGCGGCCTACAAGAAAGCCCTGGAATTGAAACCGGGTTATCCGGAGGCTGCCAAAGCCCTGGCCGAGCTCAAATAGACCGGGGCTCACTTACAATCTCCTCGAGTCGGGCAGGCGGGAGTCGAGAGTCCTGCCCGAATGTGGCTAGAGTCACGTTTTCTTCGCTCGACTGCCAAAAGAAATAGGGGTATAATTTTTGGCAAAGAGCAAGAAAACCAAGCTTTCTAAAAACCACCGTCGAGTATGAGAATTATCGATTCTTCACCGTGGATGTGAAATACTGATAACCGGGGAGCAACATATTATCCAGAAAAGGGGGAGAAAATGAAAAATCGCTGGATATTCAAGGCTTTCCATCTTGGCCTCCGGGTTCTTCTTGCGGCGGTCGTTTTGGGTTGCCCGGCGTCCGGTTTTCCTTCCCAGGAGAGGCCGGGGCAAAAAGCGCCAAGAGTTCCGCGCCATGACGCCGCCGCGGTGGTCAAGCTCGTGCCTGTCCGGGTCCTGGACAGGGAGGGGAGGCCGGTGACAGGTCTCAGCCAAGACGATTTTGTTCTTTATGATAACAAAGAGCTCAAGACGATCACCGAATTCGAAGTCCACAGGCTCGCTGAAGCCGGAGCGGCACAGGGAAAGCCAGTGCCGGACCGGGACGAAGCTGTGGTCGCTGAGACCGGCCGGAAATTCTTCATCCTTCTGGATATCCAGGGCAGCGACGAGGTCGGAAATGCCAACTCCAAAAAAGCCGCCCTCCATTTCGTCGAGACCAAGCTAAGGCCGGGCGATGAAGCGGCCGTCCTGTATTTCGCGCCGATGACGGGCTTGAACTTGGCGCAGTACTTAACGTCAGACATGGGCAAGATCAAGGCCGCCATCGAGCGGGCGAAAGAACATCCTCCCACTGCCGGTTTCGTATCTGGAGGCCTGGATGATAGTGTAGAGGAGAGGATGCCGGAGCAGGGTGAAATCCGGCCGCGCAGACCACGTGTTATAACAGGCGAGGTGACACTCATGGCACGGGGCGAATCCGGGTCAGAAAATCCGGTAACCGGATCATCATCTGTCGGCATTCCCGGACTGGGGATGATGGGAAGGTCGCATGCCGATTACCAGATGGGCCTGTCCGAGCTGGCCAAGGCCATGCAATCTATTCCCGGCACCAAGAATGTGCTCCTCTTCTCGGGCCGGGGGGTCAGCCCGGCTCTCGGCCGGGAATTCGCCGCCTCCAACACACCGATTTTCACGGTCAACTCGAAAAACTGGATCGAGAGGTCCGTCTTTCGGGTGAGCATTAAAGTTAAGCATATCTGGGAAGACCATCCGCTCAAGGAGTTGGCGCTGGCTTCCGGGGGCCACTATTACGCCGATATTAAGGACGTGCAGACCATCGCCGACAGCATCCAGGTCCTGACCGGTCACTATTATGTCCTGGGTTATTACGTCGATGAAAAATGGGACGGGCAGTTTCACGAGATTAAGGTCGAAGTGAAAAAACCGGACTGCCGTGTTTTTGTCCAGGAAGGCTATTACAACCCCAAGCCTTTCGCCCAGCTTTCCGAGATCGAAAAGAGGCTTCATCTCTACGACCTGGCATTTTCCGACCGGCCGACTCTGCAGGACCCCCTGGAACTCCCCGTCGAATGCCTTCCGAGCTCGGTGACGAAAAAGGCCAACACGCTGGTCCTCACCAGGCTCGCGGTTGATGAGCGGACCGGAATCCCCCCCGGACGCGAGGAGTTGTTCCTGTTCGTGTTTGACAAGCAAAACCAAGCCGTTTTCTCCCGGAGGTGGGAGATGGACTTCGGGCCGCACTCTCAAAAGACTTTTTATCCCTATTTCGTCTGTTCGCTTCCCCCCGGGGAATATGAGTGCCGTCTGGCCACCCGGGACCTGGAAACAGGCCAATCGACGCGGGGCAGCTCGTTTTTCCAGATTCCGGGGCCTGAGACTTCGGCCCGGCGGCTCGATTCCCCACTCCTTCTCGTCCCGGGGAAAGAAGCTCAATTCATAAGACTGTCCGAACCCGGAAAAGAGGCAAAACCCGCCATCTCCATACTCAGTTTCTACCCCATCCTGCCGAGAGGATGCACACCTCTGGTCAAAAATGTCGAGGCGGGCGTGACCAAGGTCTGGGCCATCGTCCCGGCCAAATTCGAGGCCGGCGGGCCGACGGAAGTTGAGCTAAAGACTCAATTATCCGCCCTCGAAAGCGGCCAAACAGCCGCCCTGGATTCCGAGATTCTCGATGTCAAAGAGGCGGGTGATAACACGCACTTCGTCGTGCTGGAGATCAGCCTGCCAGAACTCGACCGCGGAGAGTACGAACTCGAGATCGCCCTTCTCGATATAGCCACGCAGACATCGCAGGCCGTCAAAACACGGCTGGTCAAAAAGTAAGATCCGTTGACCCGCCGCACGGTGTCGGAGTGAATCGTGCTAAACGCGCCGGGTGTTTCTGTTAGCAATGTCGGGCAAGCATCTCCATTTATGGGAAAATATGCTATTGCGGAAAATTGGAATGGGTGGCACGGCGCCGGTCCATGTCCGAAGCTTATGGTGGCGGGTGGGGGGGTCTTAGCAAGGACAGGGACCCGCCGTGACAGGACCCGTTCCCCTCCTATAGAAAGATATGCTTGTTAAATCCAGCGATATCTTGAATATTCCGGCGGACCGAAAGATAATGAGTGTCTTGAATAATACGATGACCAGGAGGCGCGCATGACAAGAGGTTTGAACCGGAGAGCGTTTATCCAACTTTCGGCCGCTGCCGGAGCCGCAATCTGTTTCAGCCGGCCGAAACTCTGGGCCCTCAGAGAAAGAGAAGAGGGTTCCCCGCTTATCAGCCCCGGGTGCCGGCGGACCAAAGTCAAAGTCGCCCGGCTGTACATGGCCATTCCCGGCAGCCCGTGGCCGAAACCGACCCTCAACCTCCAGGACGAAATCGCCTTCTACCGGGCCGAATTCAGCCGGATGAAGGATGAGTTTGCCGATATCGAGTTCCCGGTCGACGAGCTGGTGACTTCACCGGCACAGGTGGCCGACCTCAAAGATCGGCTGACTCGGGTTGACGGTATCCTGGTGATCCAGCTCAACATCGAGGTCTGGGACATCCTCAAGGAGATCCTCGGCGCCGGCCGGCCCACCATGATCTTCGCTCGCCCCTATTCCGGCCACGAATGGGTGAACTACGGGGAGCTCCGTAAGCAGCCACTGGGCGCCAAAATGGACTGCATCCTGACGAGTGATACCGGCGAGCTGGCGGTCGCCGTCAGGCCTTTCCGGGCCATCCATCATCTCCGCGAAGCCAAGGTCCTGAACCTGACAACTCGCGATTTCTCCGAATATGCCGCAAGGGCCGAGGATAAATTCGGGACGGAGATCAAGCAGGTCGGCCTCGACCGGATGGTCGCCGTCTACAACAGCGTCGATGACCAAGAGGCCAAGGCCGAATCGGACCGCTGGATCAGGGGCGCCGTGCAGGTCGTCGAGCCGCCGGCGGACCAGATCTTCAAGTCGGCCAAGCTGGCGCTGGCGTTTGAAAAACTCCTGGCCGAGGAAGACGCCACCGTGATGACGGTGGACTGCTACGGCTCGATGTGGGATAGGACGATCAAGCTTCCGGCTTACCCTTGCCTGGGTTTTGCCCGCCTCAACAACATGGGTCTGGGCGGTATCTGTGAGTCCGATTTGCGCAGCACGATGACGCATATCATCTTCCAGGGGCTGGCGGGAAGGCCGGGGTTTGTCAGCGACCCGACGGTGGACGAATCCAAGGGAAGCATCATCCTCGCCCACTGTCTGGGGACGCCGAAAATGGACGGGCCGGCGAAACCGGCAGCCCCCTACAAAATCCGGACGGTCATGGAGCGCCAGGAGGGCGTCGTCCCGCAGGTCGAGATGCGCGTCGGGGAGAACGTCACGCAGGCGATCCTCGTAGGAATGGACACGCTCCGCTATTTCACCGGCAAGATCATCGAGGCGCCGGTGGGTCTCGAGGCCGACCGGGGCTGCCGCACCAAAATCGACGTCGAAGTGGACGGCGATATCCGGAAACTCTGGCAGAACTGGACGGCGGGGCTGCACCGGCAGACGGTCTACGGCGATATCAGGCGCGAGCTGGGCTTTTTCTGCCGGTTCAAAGAGATCCGGATGGTTGACGAAGCCGCCTGATTCGGTGACCGCATCCAGACGCCGACCTGGCCGAAATTGCGCGAGAGCCGGTTGCCAGGCTGAAGAAGGCCGGCGCTATTCTAGGCGATATGCCATTTTTTCTAAGAACACCAGCCCGCTCTCCTCGGAGCGCACAAAATACATGGATCCCAGGCCGATAAAAAGCGGAATGTCCGGAAGCTCGGCACCGCCTAAGAACTCGCCGCGCAGGCTGAAAACATCAACGGGAACGGGGCTGTTGGCGGCAGTCACATCCGGGCCTAACTTGAAGACAAAGACGTGCTCCGTAGACAACCGGACGTCACGGATCGGGTTTTTGAAGTCAGGGATCTTCCGGATCATCTCCCCGCTGACGCGGCTCGGCCATCCCTTGGACTTGGTCGTCTCCTGGATATCCCGTTCAAAAAACTGGCGCTCTTTCTTGCTAAGCTTCGGCGGCTTCAGATCCCTCCGGATTGAGGCCACTTCCCTTCCCGTCCTATCCAGGAGGATGACATGATAGACCCGACTGACGGCCAGCGCGCTCAGGGACGCGCTGTGATCGAAAAGGAACGAGGAGGCATAGGCTTCCGGCCCATAATTGAACATCACCGCCCGGCCTCCGGGCTCGGAAACGGAGACAGAGAACTCGTCTTTGGAAACCGTGTGGAGACTCCGCACGATCGTGTTCCGGCCGTCGAGGATCACCTGCTGTTTATCCTCCGGCCGCCAGATCCAGCCGTAAAAACTATCAGGGCCGACATATCCCAGCCCGAGGCGTCCGTTTAGGTCCAGACGCTTAAGGAAAACCCCCTCGGTCGTGAAAAAGGACACATAATAAAGGTCTTCCAGGACGACCAATTCTCCTTGCGAGGAGAAGGCGATTCGGCCGGGCGACTGAAAATCACCAGGGCCCTGGCCTTTCTGGCCGAAGACAAGCAGCGGCCGGCCCTCGGATGAAAATTTGAGCACACGGTGCTCGATCCGGTCGAGGACGTAGAAATTTCCCCGCGCGTCTTCACAGGCCGAGACGATCGAGCCAAAGGTGTCCTTGTCCCGGCCGATCTCTCTGGACTGGCCAAGCTTGATCTGGAACGAGGAAGGTGCGGGCTGAAGGCGGGCGAGCAGGAAGATGAAATTCAGGACCGATAGAAGCGTAAAGATAAGGACTTTTCTAAAACGGAGATTTCTTTCAGACATAAAGCCTAATCGCTTTCCTTTTCAGGAGAGAGATTTCCTTTCTCGCCGATCGCTCTCGTTCATAGATCATTCAGGTCATAGCTCAAAATGCAATCAGGCGGCGGCGCAGTCCGGCTCCGCGGCCAGAAAAGAGGTCGCGCGTCCGGCCTGCCGAAAACGTACCACGCACCGCCGAAAGAAGTCAACTCGGGGAGACCCAAATTTGACCATAAAAATACTCCTTGGAAATTAACTCGATCGACGGGTCCGTCGGGCGTTTCTATCGACAAATTTGAGGACTCCTTGGAATTCTTGACACTGAATGGCTGCGGGCGATATATTCTCAATACTGTCGATGAAGCATATGCGCCGTGCTTTCTTTCTCCTGACTGGCTGGATGGTGATCGCCGCCGGTCTTCCAACCGGTGGAGCCCCTCAACCCGGACCGCCTGCTGTTGTCCAGTTGAAGCCCTTCCCGGTCGATTTTTCGCAGCAACACGAGCGTGACTTTCGTCCCTCCGGCGCTCTAAAGCAATTGAGCGGACACCTTTATGTTTTTGACGACACCTGCAATGTTTATGTCCTCATCTCGGGAGACCGCGCCCTGTTCATCGGGTTCGGCAGCGGCGACATCCTGAAGAAGCTTCCCGGAATCGGCGTTCGGCAGGTCGAACTGGTCCTCCTCACCCATCATCATCGCGACCAGGTCCAGGGGCTATGCGACATCCATTCTCCGGCCTTCCAGGTCGCCGTTCCCGAGAAGGAAGCCCATTTTTTTGAGGACGTAGAAACATTCTGGAGGACGGTGAGGATAGACCTCAATTACGACTGCCGGTCGCACTGGAACACGATCCGCAAGAGCATCCGCGTTGATAGAAAGCTTAAGGCAGGCGATCAGGTCAAATGGCGGGAATTCACTCTGGAAGTCTTGGCGACTCCAGGCCCGACGGATTACGCCCTTTCGTTCCTGTCCAGGATCGACGGCCAAACAGTCGTCTTCTGCGGTAACCTTATCTCGGCGCCCGGCCGGGTGCCCAATTGGTATGACCTGCATTGGGACTACTACGGCTTCACTCAGGGCATCGATGCCTCGGAGACGTCGTTTGCCCGGATCATGGAGAAGAAGCCGGACCAGCTGCTTCCGGCGCACGGAATTCCCATCGACAAACCGATTGAGGCCGTGTCCGCCAACAGCCGGACGTATGCCATCCTGCGCGACATGCTCGTCCCCAACGAACTCGTCCGGGTCCGCCAGGAACTTCGCCAGATCCTCCCCCACCTGGTCTTTCTCGGAGCCAACTGCTACGCCCTGGTCTCGGACAGCGGAAAAGCCTTTCTCTGGGATTATGGCTATGTGGACCGGGACCGGGTGGAGGAACTGAAGAAACGTTATCGGGTGAGCAGGATCGATGCGGTCTCGTTCAGTCACTATCACGATGATCATGTCATGCGCGCCTGGGAATTAGACCGGGAAGGGGCCGCGAACTGGGTCTTTGAAAACATGACGGACATCTTCGAGCATCCGGAGCGCTATCGGCTTCCCTGCCTTGTTCCCTTTCCGATCCGCGTCGACCGGGTTCTCCATGACGGCGAAAAAATCCGCTGGGAAGAATACGACCTCGAGTTCTTTCACCTGCCCGGCCAGACGGAATTCCATCAGGGACTCCTGACCGTCGTCGATGGCAAAAGGGTCCTTTTCACCGGCGACAACACGTGGAATAAGAAGTCCCCCGAAAAATCCCGGAACGGGCCCCTGGTGCCGCACAACGAATACCTGCTCGACAGCGGTTTCATCGCCTGCGCCCGGAAAATGCTCGACTGCCGGCCCGACCTGGTCTGCCCCGCTCATACAGAGGAGTATTCGCCGACCCGGCCGGACCTGGAAGAGTTTCTGGCCTGGGCGCTGCGGCTCCGGGAGGTGATGACGGGTTTAATCGACCAGCCGGACCCGAATTTGGGCCTGGACTATCGGTGGTGCCATTTTTATCCTTATCGTGCCAGAATCGCCCCCGGCAAGGAAGAGAGGTTGGAGCTCCGCCTGCGCAATCATCTGTTCAAGACCGCCGAGGTTCAAATCCGGCTCAAGCTCCCGGACGGCATTGAATGTCCCTTTGCCGAGAGGAGCATATCCATTCGCGGAAAGACACAACTGGCCGTCCCCTTTGACCTGACAAAGTCCGTCGGCGGACAGAACGGACGACGGACGGTCACGGCCGACATCACCATCAACGGCCGCCGCCTGGGCGAATTCGCTGAAGCGCTGATCGACTGAGCACGGCGGAGATAGATCTGGCCTGATCAAGGGAAAAACCGGTCAGAACAGTTCGACCCCGGCAAAAAAGATGGGTGATACCGCACCGTCGCCGAAGCTCATGCCGTAATCGACCGTGTACCTGAGCCCCGTCCCGGCGAAAACGGTCACATCGGGCGAAATCTCGACCGCCCACGCTCCCCTCAATAACAGGAGGTGCCGGTCCGGAGTCCCTTTGAGATGACGGAACAGCGCGCTGCTGTCGAGGTAAAGATAGCCCGCATCGACATCGATGCGCATCTTGCGGCCGGAGCCGCCCACCGTCGATCGGACAGGCACTCCATAGCCATATTGGAAGCCGTAGGCGAGGCACTCTCGCGCCTCCTGCGTCAAGTTGACAGCGCCGACATAAAGGATGGAGTAGAACCTCTTGGCCCAGATTTTAACTCCAGCGTTCAGCAGGGAAGCACTTCCCGCCCAGGCCGCTAGCCGAATGCGTCGGTCCTCTTTTCGGGTGAGGTTGACCAGCCCGACGGGAACGCCCTCGAGGTCCCGGGCCTCATTCACCAGCCCGACCTGCAGCCCGGTCAGGCGCTCGGCCACGTTGAAAAGACCGACCTGAAGCCCTCGACAGGTCTCCCCGGTGATGTTGACCAGGCCGGCGACCTGGAGAGCCTGGCTCTCTCCGCCGGCCACGTTGAAAAGGCCGGATATCTGAACACCTTTCAGGTTCTCTCCCGCCACGCTGAACAGCCCGGCGATCTGGATTCCCTCTATGCCTTCACCGGCCACACTGAACAGACCTGAGGCCTGAAATCCTTCGGCGATATCGCCGGCCACACTGAAAAGCCCGGCAACCTGAACTCCCTTGAGTTGTTCGCCGGCCACGCCGAACAGGCCGGCGACTTGGATTCCGCTAAACTTTCCCCCCGATACGCTGCCAAGCCCAGCCATCTGGATGCCCTCTCCTTGCTCGCCCGCAGCGCAGATCAGGCCGGCCGTCTGCCACCCTTTCATGGACTCACCGGCCGCGGCGACCAGCCCTGCCACCTGAACCCCGTTCAGCGAATCCTCGAGCCCGGAGGCCCCCAGCGAGAGGTCGAGGCCGCGAACGCTTCCCAGGTGGCTGTAAAAAAGCGACAGGCTGATGTCGGCCGTGTCGTGCTTCGAACTGTTCAGGCTCAAAGGATAGAACAGCGAAAGGTTGATGACCCTGTGGCGAGGAGCAGGTTCTTCCGCCTCTGCCTCCTGCCCGACTAGCGTTTGCGAGACAAGAAGAAAAACCAGCGCTAGGACCCAGCTCAATGCTTTTTTCATTTCATTCTCTCCGGCAGGAAATATAGAGGCCTGCGCTCTCCAATATGAATTACGAAATTACGCGCCCAATAGTTCGCCGGCTTGCCGGCGGACAGTCCCTGGCAGCCGCGCCGATGCAAGGACGGCTGTTCAATCGCTGGTCATGATGAAGAGCGGTTTGTGATGGAAGCTCTTGTAGAGCGGGCGCAGGCGGTCGTGATCGTAGTACTTATCCACATCGACGACCTTCTTCGTGCTGGTCACGATTTCGATCGGAACATCATCGTATTCGCCGTTGCGCAGGCAGACCATGCGGCCCGTCTTTTTGTCCAGGACGAGGTCCAGGGCGAGGTTGCCGTAGGCCATCGGCACGATCGAATCCACCGCGTCCGGGTCGCCGCAGCGTACGAGATAACTCAGCTTCTGGGTGATGACGTTGATGCGCCGGCCGAGGTTGTATTTCGGCGAGAGGTCCCTGAGCCGGCCGGAAACATAATCGCCGATCCCGCCCAGCTTCTGATGGCCATACATGTCTTTCTCATCGCTGGCGAAAACCATATCGCCCCCCTCGACCATCGCGCCCTCCGAGACGAGGACGACGGAATACAGGCTCGGGTTCTCGGCCCGGTCCTCGGTCATCAGCTCGCACAGGCGCTCCATATTGAACTTGTGCTCGGGGATGAGGCAGCGGTTGGCGGCCCCGGCCATGGTCGGAAGGAGCGCCGTGAACCCGGCATACCGGCCAAAGATTTCGATGACCAAAAAGCGTTCGTGGGACCCCGCCGTCGTCCTCAAGGCATGGGTCAGGCTGATGGTCCTCGTCATGCAGGTGCTGAACCCGAGGCAATAATCGGTGCCCGGCACGTCCCCGTCCATGGTCTTGGGAATGGCAATGACCTTCACCCCTTTTTGGTGAAGGCTGACGGCATAGCTCAGGGTATCGTCGCCGCCGATGGGAATGAGGTAATCGATCCCGAGAAACTCGATGTTCTTCAGGACTTCTTCCGTCAGGTCATTCGTCTTCGCTTTATAGTGATCACGCAAGTGCATCGGCACGTTGACATCGGGGACATGGCTCGGCCGGGTGCGGGAAGTATGGAGAAATGTGCCTCCCGTGCGGCCAACCCTGTTTACGATCTCTTCACTCAGGGTCTGGCAGCAGTCGATATTATCGGCCCCTTTTTCCCGGCTGATTTCGATGAGCCCCGCCCAGCCGCGGCGGATGCCGATGACTTCATAGCCTTCATGGATCGCCCGGATGGTGACAGCCCGGATGGCCGGGTTGAGCCCGGGGACATCGCCGCCGCCGGTGAGGATGCCGATGATTCCTTTTTTGGTGCTTGCGTTAGCCATGGTCTCTCTCCTTGTCGAGCGCCGGCCCGGCCGTGCGCCCGCAGTATGCGTCTCCGGCCTGAGCAGACGGTTATTCAATCTCGGCCCGAACGGAGGGACGCTCGGTTATGAAAATATACGCGGACGGGCCGTCTCTGTCAACTTTGAGGGCAAAACTCTCCGGCTTGCCAAACCTCGGGCTTTTTATTATAGATAAGCCGATGCTCCGTCATTTGCCGGTCGCAACTCCCCGCCCCGACATCGCCAAGTTCACCAGGATCCTGGCAGGCAAAGAAAAGGGCACCGCGCCGCCGCTCATCGAGTACCTCGTCGATGAGGTTGTGCTGGAACCGATCGTGACCGTCTTGCTGGGGCGGCCATGGACAAACGAAGGGCCGGACCGAGAATCCCAAAAATCCTACCTGGACAATTTCATCGAGTTCTGGGTTCGGATGGGCTACGATTTCGTCCGGTTTGAACGCGGCCTGCCGTTCCAGATCAAGCAGATCCTGGCGCCGGACGCGGCACCCGGTTCCGCCAAACAGAGAGCCTGGGCGGAGGAACACAGCGGCAGCATCCAGAGCTGGGAGGATTTCGAGCGCTATCCCTGGCCGAAGGTTGAAGAAATGGATTTCTTTCCCTTTGAGTATCTCAACGCCAACCTTCCCGACGGAATGGGGCTCCTCACTTGCCATGCTGGCGGGATTTTTGAACACCTCTCCTGGATCATGTCTCTGGAGGGGCTGGGGCTCGCGCTCATCGATGATCCCGGGCTGGTAAGGGCGGTCTCGAATCAAATCGGCGGGTTATTCCTGAGTTTCTACAAACATCTCCTCGACCTTGACCGGGTGGCCGCGATTTTTGCCGGCGACGATATGGGATTTCGTACCGGAACCCTGATCTCTCCCTCCGACCTGAGAAAATACTGCCTCCCCTGGCAGGCGCGCTTTGCGGCCATGGCCCACGGAAAAGGGATCCCCTACCACCTGCATTCCTGCGGCAACATCATGGCCGTCATGGAGGACCTGGTCGAGACGGTGGGAATCGACGGCAAGCATTCCTTCGAGGACGCCATCCTGCCGGTGGAGGAATTTCAAGCGCGCTATGGCGACAGGATCGCCGTTCTGGGCGGGCTCGACGTCCACATTCTCGCCTCTTCAACACAGGATGGGGTGAGGCAAAAAACACGAGCGCTGATCGAGGCCTGCGGGAAGCGGGGCCGCTACGCCATCGGCTCCGGCAATTCCATCCCCAGCTACGTGCCCGTCGAGAACTACCTGGCCATGATCGACGAAGCCCTCGATCAGAAATAGGCCGAATTAGTATCTTCCTCGCGTTTCCTTGTTGAGACGGCCGAAGAATTCGACCATGAATTTATGACGCTCGCGGGCGATGCGCTTTCCCTCGCGCGTAAACATGCGGCCCTTGATTTTGCTCAATTTCACTAAAAATTCCCGATAGGCCGTGTCTTCCCTGGTGTATGGTTTTGTCCGGTGGACTATGATATCCGGGTCGTGGAGCCGGGCGCCGACTTCACCGGCAAAAAGAAAGGCTCGGCCGATCCCGACCGCACCGATGGAGTCCAGCTTATCCGCATCGAATAGGATTTTGGCCTCCAGCGATTCGGGGATGCGATTTCTCCGGAAGCGGTGAGTCTCGATGCAATGGACGATCCGGTCGATGATATCTCTACTGAGGCCATGCGTCTCGAGAATCTTTCTGGCCAGCTCGGCGCCTCTCTCTCCGTGACAGATCTTCCCGTTCGAGCTGTCTTCCTCCTCCCTTCCGATGTCGTGAAGGACGGCGGCGAGCCGCAAGACCATGAGGTCGGCCGTCTCCTTTTTGCCGATGCCCAAGCAGAGTTGAAGCACGCGCTCCGTATGGTCCCAATCGTGGCTGCCCCGGGCGCTGTGGAAATATCCCCGCGCTTCTTTCTTGATCCTTTCGAATTCGCGTTCAAAAACGATTCTGCTCTTCATCCGATCTCGCCGGCGATTGATCTTTCATTATATGAATCGGCCATAATTTTTCCAGACCGCTGCCTCTTTGGTCCATGATATGCTCAGGCAAACGAAAGTCAATTCCCGTTCAGTCGTGATAAGGCGACAATTTAAAGAACTCCCGCCGCGAAATGCCCCCTAAAACGCAGGGTGTCCGACCGAGACCGTCCCGGCAAAGCTTTGACTATTTCCGTTGTCTAATTGGGTGAAACGACTCAATCAAGGAGGATCGCATGGCCAGACGTTTTGGAAGCGCAGCCCTATCTTTAATTTTCATCCTAACGCCGGGCGTCTCCCCTTCAGCCAAAGCGCCCGGCCCGGACACATCCCAGTGGAGACAGCCGGTCCAAAGAGACGGGACCATTGAAAGCCGCATTCGCGCCGACGTTCCGCAGCAGTTTCGCCGGCTCTATGCCTCCCTCGACGCCGCTATCAGAAAAAACCACAGCCTCGTTAGCCGTCAGTGGGACGGAAAACGGTATCCGGGCTTCATGCCTGCAGCCTCGGTCCTGCCCGCCAACTCCAACGCCGGGCTCGAGATGCTCACGCTTCAGAATCTGGAGATCGCCAAGAGATACATCCTGGCCCTGAAGGACCTCGGCTGCCTCGGGGTCCAGCTCGATATCCAGTACCCGGTCTATGACCCCGCCTATTTTCAATTCGCCAGGGACAGGGCGCTTATCCCGCTCGATTCTCCCGACGACCGGGATTTCCGCCGATTCTACAGGGAGCTGGTCCAGGAAATTCAGGGGCTCGGCCTGAAGATCTTTATCGAAAACCAGGTGACATTCACCCAGAAGACATGGTCGCCGCTGCCAGTCGCCCAGTACTACGAGTACTTGAACGGGCAGGGGAAAGCGGGCTTTGAAGCCTATAAAAGAGGCCGGATGGAGATGGCCAGGCTCATCGCCGCGGACCTTCAGCCCGATTTTCTCACTGTCAGCAATGAGCCGGACACCGAGATGGACTTAACCGGCATTCTGCCGCTCCAACGGCCGGAAAATTATCTGCAGATGGTCCGGGAGATCATCAGCGAAACCAGGCCCGTCCTCCCGCCGAACACGAAGCTCGGCGCGGGCATCGGAATCTGGATGAAAGACTGGGAATATTGGGTCAGGGCCCTGCTCAGGATGGACATTGACTTCTTCAACATCCACCTCTATCCGGTCGACATCTACACCAAGGACGAAAGAGACAACATCATCCCCCGAACCCTCAGGACGTCCGACCTGGCCCACGAGGCGGGGAAAGGCGTGGTGATGGGCGAGACCTGGCTCTATAAAATGGGCAGGCAGGATTCAAGAGATCCGGTGGTCATCTACGGCCGGGATTACTTCGATTTCTGGGCACCGCTCGACCAGCAATTTCTGGGGCTGATGCTCAAGATCGGGCACGCTAAAAGGTTCGATTACATCTCTCCTTTTTGGTCTTCATTTTTCTTCTCCTATCTGACCTGGGAAGAAGCCAAATCGCTGAGCACGGCCGAACGGAAAAGAATGAACAACCGAAAGGTCCTTCAGAATTTGATGCGCGGCCGCTTGAGCGAGACGGGGCTCTGGTATAAGAAGATGAATGAGCGGGGACCGGCATAAGCTCGGCCTGGAAAAAAAAGGGACGGTCCTCATTTCAATTCGCTTCAGAATCGTCCCCTCCGATTTCACTCCGACTTGATCTGGGCGCCGCAGTGAGGACAGACCTTCCACGACGCTTCCACAGACTTTCCGCAGCTCCGGCAGACCGGCTGGAGCGCCGCACCGCAATGCGGACAATAAGTGAATGTTTTCTCCACCGGTTTCTGGCAGTTCGGACAGGAGATTGTCGGTTGGGCTGGAGGAGCTATCGATGGCGCGGTCGCGTCCTGGTCCTGAGTCGGAATCGGGTGGTCCTGGCGAACGATCAAGTAGATGATCAGCCCGACCAGGTTTCCGATAAAGACCAGCAGAGCCCACAGCACCCCGTTCATCTTCCGCTCCTCGGCATCCTTGTAAACCCAGACGATGACCACAATCCAGACCAGGAAAAAGACGAAGGAGAGCGACCAAAGCGGGACGAACGGAAACCAGGGCTTGAAAGCGAATCCGTTGACCGAGATATTGTGAAACCCGCGGGACAGCCCCAGGAATACGCCCAGGGGAGCAAGGGCCAAAGGAGTCAGAACAAACGCCAGGAAAAGCACCACCAGGATGAATATCACCAGAGCGGTCATTTTTCCTGAGAGAGCAGCCATATTCGACCTCCTGATATATGGTTTGAACTCACTTGACTTGTCCAAGTTCCATATGGATGAGACGCCGCCGGCGCATGATCACCGGCGCAAGAAAAAGCGTTAGGCCATTCTGCAGGATGAGTATCAGCAGCAGAATGATCTCGGCCGTCAACTCCTGACTCTTTGAGAATTCCTCGATCCCGGGGATGAGGAAGGCGAGTGTAAGAGCGGTCAGGACGGCGAGCGCAGCCCAGATCGGCCAGGGGACCGAGGCGTCCCGGGAAAGGGCCGCCTGTTTTTGGCCGGGGTGCCGGCGGCTGATCTCGGCGCAGCATAGGCTTCGGACTTGGGCATCAACGTCGGCGGGGAGCTCGGGCTTCGACGCCTTCTCGAGACAGGAGCGGACGTCCGCTAAAAATTCCTTAAAAAACGCGCAGCCGGGGCAGTGAGCCAGATGGTCCTCAATGGAGAGCTGTTCCTCCCGGCTCAACACCCTGTCGCCGGCCTCGAGCATCAAACGCTCAAGATCTTGACATCGCATTTGACTCTCTCCGTTCTGGGGTTGTACTCGCTAAGCTCCTTCTGGAGCCTCCTGATGGCGCGGAAGAGCAGCGATTTCACCGTCCCGACCGGGATTCCCAAAGCCTCCGCAATTTCCGCCTGGCGCAGGCCTTCGACCTCTTTCAGCACGAAAATGCGGCGCTGTCGCTCCGGCAACCGGGCGATGGCCAGGCTGATGCTTCTCTGGAGCGCAGCCTGCTCCGCGTCCCAGGCCGGGTCGGCCCCCACTTCTCCGGGATCGGCCGGTTTCTGGCCGGCCGCCCTGAATAAGAACAGTCGCCTGATTCGGGTTCTCCGCAGACGGTCACGGTGCAAGTTGACCAGGACTGTCAATAACCAGGGTTTTAGATCCTCCCCTATACCCTTCTCGGGGGGATGTTTGGCCACCCGAAGCCAGACCTCTTGAAACATATCCTCCGCCTCTCCCCGGTCTCGCGCCAGATAACAGGCGAAATGAAACACCTCGGCCTTGTAGCGGCTATAGAGCTCGTCGAACTCCTGGGCCGATGTCATCTCTGCTCTCTGCTCAGCTCCATTTCATTACAATGAACGCACGATTGCCCAAAAAGTTCCGGCAAAAGAGTATTGGGCGAAATATTTGCTGTCGAAGCGCATACCTTTTATATGATAATATCAACGGAAGAGAATAGGCTATGCTGGGAAACCGAACATGTTGATGAAGAAAGCCCCCGATCTTAAGTACTCGGAGATCACGCCGAAAAAGCTCTACCTTAACCGGCGGCAATTTATTGCTGGATCGACCGCGTTGGCCGCCAGCGCGCTGGCCAAGCCGTTATTTCCTCAAGAGGCATCCGATCCTCTCGGACAGGCCTGGGCAGACACACCCGGGAGAAGCCAGCAACCTCAGGACATCCGGCAGAGCCCTCCTGGCGCCGGCCAAGCGCCACCAAAGCTCGTTATCGCCAAACGCAGCGAGTTCACCCTGCCCGAGGACAAAATCACTCCCTCTGAAACGGCCACGGGCTACGTGAATTTTTATGAGTTCTCTACGGGAAAGCGGGAGACGGTGGAGCTGGCCCGAAATCTCCGCACCCGTCCCTGGACCATCGCCGTGGAAGGATTAGTCAAGGAGCCGAAGACATTCGATGCCGCTGAGCTCATCCGGATGTTCCCGCTCGAGGAGCGCGTCTACCGCTGGCGCTGCGTCGAAGCCTGGTCCATGGTCATCCCCTGGGTCGGGTTTCCGCTCGCCGATTTCATCAAGAAATGCGAGCCGACCTCCCAGGCCAGGTTCGTCGAGTTCACGACCCTGCTCGACCCCGGGCAGATGCCGGGCCAGCGGACAAACGTCCTCAAGTGGCCGTATATCGAGGGGCTGCGGATGGACGAAGCCATGCACTCTCTAGCTCTCCTTGCCGTCGGCATGTACGGTGAATTCCTGCCGCCCCAGAACGGCGCCCCGATTCGGCTTGTCATCCCCTGGAAATATGGTTTCAAGAGCATCAAATCCATCGTCAAGGTCCGCTTCGTCGAGAAAATGCCTCGCAGCGCCTGGATACGCCAGCGCCCCGAAGAATACGGTTTTTATGCCAACGTCAACCCTTTTGTCTCCCATCCGCGCTGGAGCCAGGAAAAGGAGCGGAGGATCGGGGAGGACGGCAAGCGCCCGACTCTCATCTTCAACGGCTACGAAGAGCAAGTGGAAAGCCTCTATGCCGGTATGAACCTGAAAAGGTACTACTGAAACAAACCGGCTCTGTCTAAAAGCCCGGGAATGTTGTCATCACCGTTCAATCCTTCTATAATTCAGGAAAACATGATTCCTTTCTCTTCCAGGCAGACGCAAGGCCGGCGCCGGATAATGATCCTGACTCTTTTTCTCGCCCTCCTTCTTTGGCCTCAGAATATCCAGTCCGCAGCCCCGGAACCCCGCCTCAACCTCCTCCTTATCACCATCGACACGCTCCGGGCTGACAGAGTGAGCGCGTATGATCCTAAGCATCTTGGGACGCCCAACATGGACAGCCTGGCGGCCAATGGCGTTCTGTTCACCCGGGCCTTTGCCAACACCACCACCACGCTTCCCTCGCACACCAACATTCTTCTGGGAACCACACCTTCTTGCCACGGCGTCCATGACAACGCCAATTTCGTCGTCCGAGGGGAATTCCTGACCCTGGCGGAGCACCTCAAGAGCTCCGGCTATGCGACGGGCGCTTTCCTGGGCGGATTTCCCCTCGACGCGCGCTTTGGGCTCAACCAGGGATTCGACGTCTACGACGACGACTTCAGCCGGGCCGAAGAGGGTGTCGAAAAAGGTCGGGAGCGCCGGGCGCAGGCCGTCGTGGACAGCTCCCTGAAGTGGCTGGCAGGGCAAAAATCTCCTTGGTTTCTCTGGATTCATCTGTATGATCCTCACGACCCCTACACGCCTCTCGAGCCTTATAAAACCCGGTTCGCCGCCAATCCTTACGACGGAGAGGTGGCTTATACTGACGCCGTAATCGGAAATCTCATCCGCGGCCTGGAGCAAAATGGCCGTCTTTCCGATACGGTGCTCATCCTCACCGGAGACCACGGCGAATCCCTGGGGGAGCACGGCGAAAAGACGCACGGCTACCTCGCCTACAATACAACCCTCTGGATCCCCCTGATTATTCAAGCCCCGGGATTGGAGCACCGGGTCATCTCGCAGAACATCTCCCACCTTGATATTTTCCCGACAGTCTGTGACCTGCTCGACCTCCCGAAGCCCGATTTTCTCCAGGGGAACTCGCTTCGTCCCCTGCTCCAAGGCAAGAAGATCGGGGACCGGAAGATCTTTTTTGAGTCTCTTTCCCCCTACTACAATATGGGGTGGGGGCCGATCGCCGGGTACATCAGGAAAAACGAAAAATATATCGATTCTCCCGTTCCCGAGCTCTATGACTTGGCCAGGGATTTCGACGAGAAAAAAAACCAGGCCGGGAGCAAGAACCTGACCGACTACAAGAAGCGCCTGGATGGGATATTCCAGCGCCAGGCTTCAGCGGCGAGCCTCACGGCCGAGCAGAAGATGGACCGGGAAACCCAGGAGCGCCTGAGAAGCCTCGGCTATCTGGCCAGCCTCCAGGGGTCGAGAAAAAAAACATTCCGGCCGGAAGATGATGTCAAAGCCCTCCTCCCTTACCACAACAAATCCATGGAGGCGCTGGACCTCTTCCGCGCCGGAAAGGCCGGGGAGGCGATCCGAGCTCTCCGAGAAATCATCACGGCGCGGGGAAACATCAAGACGGCCTACCTGAACCTCGCCATGATCTACAAAAGACAAGGGAGATTGGACGACGCCGTCGCCGTCCTGGAGGCGGGCCAGGAGGCACTTCCCGAAAACTATGAGCTCTACGCAGAAACGATCGCTTGTCTCTATGACGCCGGAACGTTCAGTGAAGCCATCCAGGCTTTCGAGCGGAAGAGCCCGCCGGAAAGAGAGCTTGACCCGGTTGTCTGGGTGTATGCCGGGCTCGCCCACTGGAAAATCGGAAACGATCAAAAGGCCGTCGAGCTTTATAAAAAATCGATTTCCATCGACCCGAAATTCTCCGTTCCCCACACCAACCTCGGCACCCTCTTCGCCTTTGATTTCAGAAAAACAAACGACCCGGCGTCTTCCCAAAGGTCGGTGGAGAGCTACGAAAAGGCCATCCGCCTTGACCCTTCCTCCGGTGACGCCTTCCAAGGACTGGGTGTCGCCTATTATCTGGCAAAAAATTACGACCAGGCGATCACCAGCTTGAACCGGGCTCTCGAGATTGAGCCGGGCCTGGATGAGGCCGTATTTTTCCTCGGCCTGGCTCACCTGGACAAGAAAGACCATGCCCGGGCCTATCAATATTTCATCAAATATAAAAGCACCCCGACCTACGACCGCCTCACCCCGGCGGAAAAGGCCCGGCTGGAAGAGTATATCGCCGCCAGCAAAAAGGAATGACTGTCTGTCGTCCTCGACATCTGTAGCTTCGAAGCCTCCCCCGGCCCACCTTCCGCTATTTTCAGCTCAACTTGACCTCCGATCACGCTGCGATTTATCATCCCTAACGACGGGATGATGCAAAATCGGTGCATGAACCCTCATTCAGCCGGCACACCAGAAAACGAAATGCTTTTCGATGTTAGGATAATTCTAGTATCATGAGAGTTTTCCCGTTGAATGCTAGACGCGCGTGGCAGCTTTCTGACGACTTTCTCATGGGGTTTCGGCTGCTCCGCCGGCTCCCTGCCTATTTGCGCAATCCGCTCACGATTGCCGAGTGCAGGGCAATCCTCCGCCGGCGGCTCGAACGGCGCGAAGACGACTTCCTTGATTTGATGTGCCGCGCCGTTTTCGCGAACCGCTCGAGCCCGTATCGTCAGCTCCTGGAACATGCCAGATGCGAATACGGCGACATGGAACACTTGGTTCGGGACGACGGTCTGGAGAGCGCGCTCAGGACGCTTTTTCATGCCGGTGTGTACCTCACGACGGACGAGTACAAGGGCCGCCAGCTGGCGGTTCGCGGAAATATCACGATAGCGGTCGATCCGCCTCTGCTGAGGAATCCGCTTATGGTCCCGCAGTACCGAGTGACGACCAGCGGCAGTCGCGGAGCGGCGACGAGCATTCCGCTCAGCCTAGCCTGCATCCGGGACCGGGCCGTGAACATGTACCTGTCACTCGATGCCCGCGGCGGGGCAAACTGGCGGAACGCCGTTTGGGGGATCCCGGGCATCAGCCCATTTCTCTGGTATTCGGCCTGCGGCACGCCCGCGGCACGGTGGTTCTCGCCGCTCGATCCGGGAGCGTCCGACTTGCTTCCACGATACCGGTGGAGCACTCGGGCTATCGCCTGGACGGGTCGGCTCACCGGGGTGCCAATTCCTTTCCCTGAGCACGTGCCCTTGGACGCCCCGCTCCCAATAGGCCGGTGGATGGCCCAGACTCTCCAGGGGGGAGAAGTCCCTCATCTCTGGGCTTTCCCGAGCTCAGCGGTGCGCCTGTGCCGGGCAGCCGAGGAAGCGGGTGTCGATATCGCCGGAGCCCGGTTCACGATCACCGGAGAGCCGGTCACGGACGCTTGCCTTGCCGCAATCCGTCGAGTCCACGCCGACGCCGTGCCCGACTATGGGAGCGCGGATTCCGGAGGGTCCGTCAGCCAGGGCTGCCTGTCTCCTGAAGCGCCAGATGACGTCCATGTTTTTAGCGACCTTAACGGCCTTATCCAGGCCGACATGCCCCCATTCCCCACGGGTGCCCTGATCCTGTCGTCAATCAGGCCGACGGTCCCGTTTGTTTTCCTCAACGTCTCAATGGGCGACTTCGCCACGGTTACAGATCGTCGCTGCGGCTGTCCCATGGAAGCGCTGGGCTAGCGGACCCACCTGCACACGATCAGGAGTTATGAGAAACTGACGGCCGGGGGAGTGACGCTCGCGGATTTTGACGTTGTCCGTATCCTGGAAGAGATCCTTCCCCGGCGTTTCGGAGGGGGGCCATCGGACTACCAGCTCGTCGAGGATTTGGCTAACGATGGCGGGCCTAGGCTTCGTCTATTGGTGCATCCGTCTGTCGCCGCTGTTGATCCGGCCGTGGTTTCTCATGTTTTCCTGGAAGCGCTTGGAAGCGGCTCAGGAACGCGGCAGGTCATGGAGAACGATAAGGCCGGCCGCCGGGAGCTCTACAAGCAGTTACGCCTCCCGCCCGACGCCTCAATCAAGAAATGATTTGCTAAAGACTGTCGATTTTCTGGACAATAAACCCATCCCGGACTCGAGGAAGTCGAGCATGAGCAAGAAAGCCATTCTATTGATTCTGGCTCTCGGCAGCATGATCTTGGCCGACGGAAGCCAAAACAAACCCGAAACCCAGCCGCCGGCGGCCCCGGGGGCGTCCAAGAATGTCGCTTTTGCCGGCATTCGCTCCTCGAGATACGGCGTCAAACCGTTCCCCGAGCCGGAAGCCTGGCAGAAGGCCATCGAGACGATGAACGGCTATTTCCCCGGTGCGGCCCCCTGCGCCATCTGGATCGTGGGCAAGTTCAAGAGCCCGACGACCTGTCTCCTTTTTTTCCCTTCCGGGGGCCAGCCCTATCCCAACATCGAGTTCGAGGGGCCGGACCAGAACGAACGATTCCTGAGCCACTTCGACCGGACAGGCATCAAAGTCTTTCTCCAGGTGGAGTCAGCCCATGCCGATATGCTGACCCTGATCGACCTCGTGCTCGGCCGGTACAAGCAGCATCCCTGTGTCATCGGGTTCGGCGTGGATGTCGAATGGTATCGGGAGGCCGACAAGCCGGGATGGGGAATGCCTATCGATGATGAAACGGCCAAGCAATGGGAAGCCCGGGTCAAGTCGCACAACCCGTCCTACCGGCTCTTCCTCAAACACTGGGACCCGGACTGGATGCCCAAAACCTACCGAGGGGATATCATTTTCGTCGATGACAGCCAAGAGTTGAAGGGTCTAGATGAGATGGTGGATGAGTTCCAGAAGAGCTGGGCCGACCGTTTCTATCCCAACTCCGTCTTCTTCCAGATCGGCTATAACTCGGATAAGCCGTGGTGGCAGAAACTGGACAACCCGCCCCAGACGATCGGTCGGGCGATCGCCCAGAGAGTTAAACAGAGCTGCGGGATCATCTGGGTCGATTTCAGCCTGAGAGAGGTCTTCAAGCTTTCGCCGGAATGATCCCAACTTTGGCGGGGATGGGGAGATTCATCGGAGGCAGGCCATGAAAAAGAACGTGATCGTCGGCCTGTTGCTCTGGGCTGTCCTGTATGTCCCATCTCGCGGCAATTCGTCGCGCCCGAGCTTTGACCCCGAAAACGGCAAGGACCTCATGATCGGGGTCAAAATATACGCTTATGAAGGCGCCCTTCCCGAGCTTTTCGGGGAATGGCGCTCCCTGGGCGTAAACGCCGTCTTCGTCAGCCCGGCCCTGGCTGCTCAGGCTCAATTCCGGGAGATGGCCAGGGAGCAGGGAATTTCCGTCTTTTTGATCCTGCCCATCTTTTTCAACCCGGAGGAACTCAAGAGAGACGCCGGGCTTTACGCGCTGACCGACCGGGGGAATAAGGCCAAGGACGATTGGGTGGAGTTCGTCTGCCCGACACGTCCGGCTTACCGGAGCCGCCGGATCGAGTGGGTCAAGACTCTGGTCCGGAAGTTGGACCCAGACGGGATCAGCCTGGATTTCATCCGCTATTTTGTTTTTTGGGAGATGGTCTATCCGGAGAGGACGCTGAACTCGATCGCTGACAGCTGCTTTGATGAGAGCTGTCTGGACCGGTTCCAGAAAGACACCGGGATCGCTCTGCCCAAAGGGCTCGGCGCAGCCGCTGCCAAAGCAAAATGGATCCAAGCCCGGTACCGGCGGGAATGGACGGACTGGAAATGCGGGGTCATCACCGGTATGGTCCGGTCCATCGTAGAGGAGGCCAGGGCCATTAAGCCAAAGGTGATGGTCAACATCCATAGCGTCCCCTGGCGAGAAAGAGACTTCGGGGGAGCGATCAGGGCGATCGCCGGTCAGGACCTGGTTGCGCTCGCGGATCTAACGGACATGATCTCGCCGATGTGCTATTGGCATATGCTCAAGAGAAAGCCGGCCTGGATCCGCGAGGTGGTCGAGGATATCCATTCCCAAACAAAAGGCCGGGTTGTTCCCAGCATTCAAGTCGGGCAGGCCTATATCAGTGAAACTCTTTCGCTGGAGGTGTTCAAGGAGGCGCTGGAAAACGCCTTGAGCCCTCCTTCCGGCGGCGTCATCTTCTGGAATTGGGATGCTCTGGCCAAGGAGCCGGAGAAAAAGGCGGTCGTCGCCGCGCGCCTCAAAGCTCAAAATCGATAAGGAGGAGACCCGGATGTCTGATTCGAAGATGGCCCATTTTTTGTGCGGATTAGCGCTCCTGCTCATTTCGGCAGCGCCGGCCTGCCGGCCGAAACCCGCCCGGCCCCTGCAATATGACATCCCCCTCGCAGACGGCTGGTTTATCCGGTCGTCGGCGGAGGTCAAGGCAGGGGGAACCGTCGTCTCCGCTCTAGGGCTGGACCTTGCCGGCTGGTGTCCGGCCACCGTCCCGACGACGGTCCTGGCCGGGCTGCGCAAGAATGGAGAGTATCCCGACCCGTTCGTCGGCAAGAACCTGGAAAACATCCCCCGCGAGCGGTTTGCGGGCTCCTGGTGGTTCCGCAAGGAGTTCGACCTTCCGGCCGACAACAGGCTATCCCGCGTTCGCCTGGGCTTTGACGGCATTAACTACCGGGCTGATATCTGGCTCAACGGCGTGCAGATTGCTTCTCGGGAAGAAGTCTTTGGTTCCTTCCGGACCTTTGAACTCGATGTCACCGGAAACATCAAGCCTGGCCCGAACATCCTCGCGGCCGAGGTGTTCCCTCCACAGCCGGGGGATTTCACCTTCGGGTTCGTCGATTGGAATCCTCAGCCGCCGGACCTGAACATGGGTCTCTGGCGGCCCGTGACATTGCGCCTCAGCGGGCCGGTTTCCATCGAGCAGCCCTTCGTGACCAGTGAGGTGAACCTGGAGACCTTGGCCGATGCCGAACTGACCATCACGGCCGAAGCCGTGAACCATACCGACCAGGCGGTTTCCGGCACTCTCCAAGCTGAGCTTGAGGGCTCCGTCCTTAGCCAGGAGGTGAATCTCGATCCGGGAGAGCAAAGGACAGTCTCCTTCACTCCCCAGCAGTTCCCCGAGCTCAAGATCCAAGAGCCTCGCCTCTGGTGGCCGCACAACCTGGGCGAAGCGAATCTTTATTCCCTGGAGTTGCGCTTCCAGATCAAGAAACTCATCTCCGATGAAGATTCCGTCACGTTCGGCATCCGGGAAGTCGCGGACTATATCAATGAGCAGGGTCATCGGGGATTCATGGTCAATGGCCAGAAAGTCCTGATCCGGGGTGGCGGATGGGTGGACGACCTGTTCATGGTCGAAGACCCCCGCATTCTGGAAGCGAAGGTCCGGTACACCCGGCACATGAACCTGAACACCATCCGGCTGGAAGGATTCTGGGGAAGCAGCCCGGAGCTTTATAACCTCTGCGACCGATACGGGGTTCTCCTGATGGCCGGCTGGAGCTGCCAGTGGGAATGGGAGAACTACCTCGGCAAGCCCGACGACGATTTCGGAGGTGTCAAGACTCCTGAGGACATGGAGCTCGTCGCCCGCTCCTTCCAGGACCAGGTCGTGCTGTGGCGAAATCATCCCAGCGTTTTCGTCTGGATGCTGGGAAGCGACAAGCTGCCCCGGCCCGAGCTTGAGCGGAAATATAACCTGATCCTGGAAGCCTATGATCCCAGCCGGCCGGCCGTGATGGCCGCCAAGGGCCTCCGCAGTGAGATCAGCGGAGATACGGCGGTTAAGATGAACGGGCCCTATGATTATGTTCCGCCGATATATTGGTTCGAGGATACCAAGAACGGGGGCGCCTTCGGGTTCAACACCGAGACCGGACCCGGACCCCAGCCGCCTCCTCTGGAGAGCTTGAAAAAGATGCTCCCGTCCGGCCATCTCTGGCCCATCGACGATATCTGGAACTATCACTGCGCCCGCGGCGAGTTCAACAGCCTCGACCGCTACCTCGAAGCCATGAGCAAACGCTTCGGAAAGCCAAGAGACCTGGACGATTTCGTCCGCAAAGCCCAGGTCGCAAATTACGAAGCGATGCGGGCGATGTTCGAAGCCTTTGCCGCCCACCGGCCCGTGACCACGGGTATCATTCAATGGATGCTGAACGCCGCCTGGCCCAAGCTTTACTGGCAGCTTTATGACTATTATCTGATGCCCAACGGGGCCTTCTATGGCGCCAAAAAGGCGTCCCGGCCCGTCCACATCCTCTATCATCCCCAGAATGATGGGGTCTATGTGATCAACGACCGCCTGGGGCCCTTCAGCGGCGGAAAAGCCCACATCCGCGTGTTTGACCTCCAGTCCCGGGAGATCTTCAAAGAGGTGAAAGACGTGGAGGTCGGACCGAATGCGGCCGCTCAGATCGCCCAGCTCCCTGTGATCAAAGGCCTGGCTCCTGTTTATTTCCTGGACCTCAAGCTGGCCGATAATGCGGGCGGTCTCGTCGCTGAGAATTTCTATTGGCTCTCCACGAAGAAGGACGTCATGAATTATCCAGCGACGGAATGGTTCGTCACACCGATCAAGGAATTCGCCGACTTTACCGCCCTGGACAGGCTTCCCCCGGTGACCCTCAAAATCCTGTCCGCGTTCGAGCAGACGGGAGCTGAACATCAGGTCCGCGTGACCCTGCAGAACCCGACCGATACCATCGCCTTCTTCGTCAACCTCAGCGTCGTCGGCCAGCAGAGCGGAAGCGCCATCCTGCCCATCTATTGGGAGGACAACTGCGTTTCACTCCTCCCCGGCGAGAGCAAAACCATCAGCGCCTTATTTTCCCCGGCCGACCTGCGGGGCGAGGAGCCGGTTTTGCTGGTACAGGGCTGGAATGCAAAAGCCCAATAATATCGATGAGAAATACACTTTATTAACAGGACCCGCGCTGATAATAAAGGAATGGAGCCTTAGTTCATGAAGAGAAATCGCTTGATCGTCGCCCTGGTCTTCCTCATTTTTTTTGTCATCTCTTTTTTGACGAACATCCTGGGTCCGCTCGTCCCCGATATCATCAACAGTTTCAGCCTCAGCCTGACCCTGGCCGGATTCCTGCCCTTCTCGTTCTTCGTCGCCTACGGGGTGATGTCGATCCCGGCCGGGATGCTGGTCGAACGCTACCGGGAAAAGCGGATTATGCTATGGGCCTTCCTTGTAGCCCTGGCGGGCGCCCTCTTGTTCGCCATCCTGCCCCGGTTCTCTGTGGCCCTGCCCTCGCTTTTCCTCATCGGGATCGGGATGGCCATGTTGCAGGTCACGATCAACCCGCTGCTGCGGGTGGCCGGCGGGGAGGAGCATTTCGCCTTTAACTCCGTCTTCGCCCAGCTCGTCTTCGGGCTGGCCTCGTTCCTGAGTCCGAAGGTCTTTTCCTATCTGGTTCTCAACCTTCCCGAGACCTCGGGCAGGGGCGGCCCCTTTCTCGAGATTCTAAGAAATGTGGTGCCCGAGCAATACCGACTATGGCTGGAGGAAGAGGTCGTCTATATCATCACTGACACGGAACGAGATGTCTTCCGGAAGCTCGAGACAGACAAGGAAAGAGACATCTTTATCGAGGCCTTCTGGAAGCACAGAGATCCGACCCCGGGCACTCCCGCCAATGAGTTCAAGGACGAGCATTACAAAAGGAAGAAGTACGCCAACGAATACTTCGGCCGGGGGACTCCACGGCCGGGCTGGATGACCGACATGGGAAGGATCTATATCGTCCTCGGCCCGCCGCGGAACAGCGAAGACCATGACAATATCAACGGCGTCTATCCGGTCCGCATCTGGACTTATGACGGCGACCCGGATTATGGCCTGCCCAGCGCGTTTAACATCATCTTTTTCAAAAAGCATGGGACGGGAGAATATGTCCTCTATTCTCCCGTGGACGACGGGCCGGAAAGCCTGATCGCCGATTGGGGGACGGGGCTGACCGCCGAATATATGCAGGACAGCAGGAACGCACAGAGCGCCCTCCAGCAGCTGGCCAAGCTGGCTCCCAACCTGGCCTACCAGACCCTTTCGCTCATCCCGGGGGAAAGGGTGATGTCCGGTTCCGTCTCCCTCGCTTCCACCCGGCTCATCGGAAACGTCTTAGCTTATCCCCAGAAAAAAGTCGAGGATACCTACGCTGAAGCGCTGCTCAAATACAAGGATGTTATCGAAGTCGATTACTCGGCCAACTATATCGCCAGCGATTCCTCTCTCCATGTCATCAAGGATGAGAGCGGGCATTTCATGGTCCACTATTCCGTCGAGCCCAAGAAGATTTCGGTCGGCTCCTACGGCGACAAATACAGCACCAATTACGAGCTCGACGGCCGGATTTCCGACGCTGACGGGAATACGGTTTTCCAGTACATGAAGGAGCTCCCCCTGAGTTTCAGCGGCCCGGAACTTCAGGACCTGGGCGCCAAGTCGCTGGCCATCCAGGACCTTTTTCCCCTGGTTCCCGGGACCTATAAGTTCGACCTGCTGCTCAAGAACACGGTCTCCAAGGAGTTCACGACATTTGAAGGAACCATCTCCATCCCGGAAGAAAGCGCCTCCCCGGTCATCAGCTCTCTGGTATTGGGATACAGGCTGGAGAAAAGCGCTTCGCCGGCCGGGGAGTTTATTCCTTTTCGGATTAAGGAAGGCCAGCTGTTAACGCCTGCGCGGAAAACTTTCACCCAGAAAGAGAACCTGGTTGTGTTCTTTCAAGTCTTGTGACTGCCTCCGGAACTCCGTTCGGGGGGACAGTTGAAGTATGCCGTCCTCCGCCAAGACGCTCCTTTTCTGAGTCGAATAAAAAAAATCGGCGAGTATGAGAATGCGCCGAATTTTCTCGAAGTGTTTCCCCTCCAGGAATTTTCCCCCGCCTACTACAAAATCACAGTCTCCCTGCTGGATTCCAGCGGAGCCGAGCTCCTGGCCCAGGATGAAGATTTCGAGATCAGCGCAGCCCCCTCCATCGGCCGCCCCCTTGTCGTCACCAAGGTCATGCCGGCCTCCGGCTCCGAGGAATATGACTACGATGTGGGCCTCCAGCTGCTTAACCTGAAAAGAAACAAAGACGGCTTGGTTTTTCTGGAGAGGGCCTATGCCAAGAATCCCGGGCAGCTCAGATTTGCCCTGGGCTTGAGTCAGGGCCTTTTTGTCGAGGGTCAGTATCAGAGGATCAAAGACATCCTCAGCCCGTGGAGGGAGGAGAAGGCGACCGACCTGGTCCTCTACTTCCTCGGGAAGTCCGCCCACTCCCTGGGCCAGATGGATGAAGCGATCGCCGATTACTCGGATTATCTTTCCCAATTCGGGCTGAACCTGGAGATCCTCAACCTTCTGGGGACGGCGCACTACAAAAAAGGAAACGCGGCGGAAGCGCTCCGGGCCTGGCAGAGGTCACTCGAGATCAACCCCGGCCAGGAAAACATCAAAAAGCTCGTCCAGTCCCTGCAGGAAAAGACCAAGCGCTGACCGCCCGATCACATATTCCGTCTCATACCAATTTGGACAAGATTATCCTCTTATTCTTGGCCGAGATTTGAAGCGTTTGATGACCTATGATATAAGAAGGCGGTCCGAGCCGCGAGCGCCCGGAGCAAAGGAGCGTAGGCGTGTGGAAGAGGTTCTCCCGGAAAGCGAAGCCCTCTCCTCCCGTGGCGGACGGGCAAATCAACGTTGACCGCCTCTCTGATGAAGAGTTTCTTGACTATATCTATAAGAAATTGCTGGGCCGGGAGCCCGACCCGGTCGGCCAAGCCCACCAGCTCAAATTCCTGCGGGCGGGGAACTCCCGCGCCGCCCTGGTCCTCAACGTCACCGAGGCGGCCGAGTTTGTCTTTAAGACCGTCAGGGACAACATCCACCACTA
>CAZYWP010000003.1:0-13453 GCA_964651495.1 uncultured Eubacteriales bacterium
ACCAGCTCTTCGATCTTGACCGGCCGCGCCTGCTCGATGCTGCGCCGCGCGGCGATGCCGATTATCGCCGAGAGCGCTCCTTCCCTGCTCCCCGCCAGGCGGCCCAGCGAGTCGGGCTCCTTTGTCCGGAAAATCTGGTCCTGCATGACCTGGTCGGCCCCCCAGTGACCTCCTCCTCCCGATTTTAGCGTGAACGTCCGGCTCGATTTAAAACTCTCCGTAATGCGGAATTCCGCCAGGTTTTCCACCGGCCAGGGCTGGTTGTGATAGACTCGGACGTCGAGCCGCCCTTTCATCCCGTTGAAACCGACGGCAAACCCTTCATAGGGCATAGTCGCGTTGAGGGAATAGCTCATCATCACCCGGTTGTGATATCGGACCTGGACGGCCATCGTGTCCCAGATGTTGATCCTTTCCCTGAAAACGCAGGAATCGCGGATGTATCCGTCGGCCGACTCCGCCTTGACATACAGATTCATGGCCTGCTGGTCCTTAGTGATGTCCCAGAAGAATTCGCATGTCGCTTTGTGCGGGCAGACCCGGCAGTTCTCACCCCGGATTCTGCCGTTAAAGCCATATTTCCGGAGCTCGCCATACGCGCAGACCTCGACGGGCTCGGCCCCCAGCCACCAGTTCATAAGGTCGAAATGATGGGACGCCTTGTGGACGAGGAGCGATCCCGAAAACTGCTTGAAACCGTGCCAGCGCCGGAAGTAGGACGCGCCGTGATAGACATCCAGATAATAATGAAAATCCACTGAGGTGACCTCGCCGATTTCCCCGCTCAGCAAGATTTCCTTGATCCTTGAGGCATCCGGGCCGTAACGGTAATTGAAGGTGACGGTGAGTTTCTTGCCCGTGCGCTTTTCTGTATCCATGATGTCCTGGACCATCTTTTCATCGGTGCACATGGGTTTTTCCGTGATCACATTGCAGCCCCTCTCCATGGCCAGGCAGATGTACTTGGCGTGGAAACAGTCCACAGTGGTGACGATTACCGTGTCCGGTTTTGTCTCGTTCAGCATCTGCCCGAAGTCCGTGAAGGTCGGACAGCTGGCGCCCATGTATTGCTTCGCATACTCCAGGCGAATGGGGTTGATGTCGCAGAGGCCGACCATCTCCAGCAGGTCTCCGTAGTTGGCCAGAAGCTCCTTTCCCCAGAGCGTGCTGCCGCGGCCCCCAGTCCCGACGAGAGCCACCCGCAATTTTCCCGCCTGTGCAGCAGTTTGCTGGGCCCAAAGAGAACCGGGGCCGAGCAGCGAAAAGCCGGCCGCCCCGATGGCCCCGGCGGCCAGCGAAGAAGTCAGGAATTCCCGCCTGCTGAGTTCAGATTTCGTTTTACTCATGGTCGCCTCCCCCGCGATCTTCCGGCTAGCTTCTATCACAAGAAAAAAGGAATGTAAAGATGGGCTATTTTCCCTGATAGGAAACGCCGCGGCTGATCCAGTCCGGCGCCGGTTCCCCTTTGAGATAGTGGTCGAGGTACTGCTTCATGCGGATGGAATAGTCGAGCTTGTTGGCGAATTTCTGAGGGTGATGGGGCTCCCCTCGGTACTGCAGAAAAATGCAGTCCTTGCCTAAGCGCCTCATTGCCAAATAAAGCTCGATCCCCTGCTCCCAGGGAACTGCTCCGTCTTCGTCCCCGGCCATCAGCAGGAGCGGTGTCTGGATGCGGTCGGCATAGAACACCGGAGAATTTTCGATGAACAGGTCGCGGTTTTCCCAGAGGCTGCGGCCGATCCGGCTCTGGTCCTTTTCGTACTGGAACTGCCGCGCCAGGCCGGACTCCCAGCGAATCCCGCTGTAAGCGCTGGTCATGTTGCCCACAGCCGCTCCGGCGATCGCCGCCCGGAACAGGTTGGTCTGAGTGATGACGAAGGCAGTCTCGTACCCGCCCCACGAATGGCCGTGCAGGGCGATGGCCTCGGGGTCGGCCACGCCCAGGTCGATGATTTTCTGCACCCCGGGGATGAGGCATTTGACCGCCGACAGGCCCGGCCGGCCCGTCTCATAGACGATGTCGGGCAGGAAGAGGGCGTAGCCGTTGCTGGCATAGAAGGGAAAACAAGGCCGGTGGTTCACGACGACCGGATTAAATTGATGGAGCCGCTCGGACATCCGCTCGTAAAAATAGATCAGGACGGGATACCGTTGGCCCGGTTCGTAGTTTCCTGGCTTGATCAGGACGCCCTGAAGCGGCAGGCCGTCCTGGCTCTGCCATTCCACGAGCTCGCTCGCGCCCCAGGCGAAATCCTTGACCTGGGGGTTCGCCTCGGAAAGCCTCCGAGGTGAACGAAAAGACAGGTCGCTCAGCCAGATGTCCGGAAATTCATCGTAGCTCTCTCGGGTGAAAAGGAGGACATCGGCCTTTTGCGCTTTGGCCACGAAATTGAAGGTCTTTTTGTCCTCCAACAAGCGATAGACGCCTTCTTTGGCGATCGAGGCACCGTAAAAGGCCTTGAATTTTTTCCGGTTGTGATAGGCAGACAGCAAGAGTGTCTGGTCTCTCTTGAAGCTCTTTTGTTCCGGGTCAAGACGGAGGATGCGGAAAGTCAATCCCGTCTTTCGACCTTCTCCCGCAGTCAGGTTGACGGCCTCGGCCTTCAGGGTGGAGATTTTCCAGATATCGAACCTGTCATAGAGCAGGACGGCGCTGCCGTCTTCAAGCCACCCTCCGAAACCATAGGGCCCTGGCTCCTGCGGCCGGTCTTCCTCCTCTTCGTCGAAGGAGACCTGAAGCCCGCCTGTCAGGTCGCGGGCGGCTCCGCTCTTGATATCGTAGAGATGCCAATTTCTCTCCTTGAAATAGAGGACATAGCGGCCGTCGGCAGAAAGACTTGGCCGGTCTCTCAGCCGGTCAAGAATTTTCTTTTTTTTACCCGCCGCCAGGTCCACCACATAGACGTCCTGATACCGGTCGTCCCAGGTGACCTCCTTAAGGTAACGGACGGATGAAAATCCCAGGGCCAGGCGAGGATTCTCCGGGATTTCCAGATCCGGCATCTCCAGATCCGCCAGCCGTACCATTTTCCTGGCTTCGAGCTGATAGACCGCTGTATAAGTCTTTTCTATTAACCGCGGCCATTCCTTTTTCTGATGGGGGATGATCCGCGGGTCGTTCCAGTGCCAGACGTCCACTCCCCGCTTCTCCAGAATCTTGTCCATGTCGTAAAGGTCCGCCGCCTTCGGCGCCTCCTTTCCTTCCGGCTCCGGTTCTTTTCTCAGTTCGAAAATCTCCTTTGGCATCAGGCCGAAAAAAATGCGCTTTTCGTCCTCAGACCAGGTCAGCTTGGCCTTGGAGGGGATCAGCCAGTTTTCAGGCGTCTGCGCGCCGGAAACAGCCTGAACAGAATTCCCGGTCGCCTCATCCCAGATCCACAGCGAGGCCGGCCCGGCGTTTCCTTTTTCGTCGGCCGCGGTACTCAGATAGGCCAGCCGGTCGCCCTGCTTCTGCCAGGTCGGCTGGCTGAAGACTCCCTTTTCCGCAACGTTGAGGGCTTTTTCGGGCAGGCCGCTTTTGCCCAGGTCGCGGACAAAGAGACCGTTGGTTTTTCCTTCCGGGTCGGCGACGGCATAGGCCACCTTGCTGCCCTTTTCGTTATAAGCAAAAGAAAGCACATGCGGGACCCGAACCTCGTCTCCCGAACCCAGCCGGCGAAGGACGAGAGTCGTTCCGATATCTTTCATCTTCGGGCTGGCCGGTTCCTTCTCTTTCTCCTTCGGCAGATCATCCTTCTTCTTGGGCTCCTCCTCTTTGAACAACTGATAAGCCAGCCAGAGCGAGTCGTTGGAAAAAACAAACTTTTCCACCTTTTCGAATCGGGTTTCCTGCCCGGAAACCAGGTTCAGAAGGGCCATTCCGTTTTTAGGCCTGTCCTTTTCCGGCTTCTCCATCTCCTCGGCCCTGGGCCTGAGGGAGGCCGCGAGCCAGCGTGCGTCCTTAGTGAAAGCCGGCTGGCCGCCTCTTTCGCTGGCAAAAATCTTTCCCTCGGTGAGGCGCTGGACCCTGACCTCGCCGTCTCCCCGTCCCGGCTGGAGGGCATAAGCCACGCAGGTGCCATCCTCGGAAATGACCGGTCCGGAGATCGACCGGAACTGCATCATGTCCTGGAAGGTCAGGGATTTCTTAACCTCGGCCGCAGACAGAGCAAGGCCGGCGAGGAAAACGTTGATGATGAAGATAATCCGATGCCTTTTCCAGATTTCGAGCTTCATCATGACCTCCTTGGAGAAGACCGGAGTCTACAATACGGGGGAGCCGAAAGCAAACCGAATTAGGATACCGGGCGGACGAGCTCGAGGTCCTTCAGATCCTCGTGGAAAAGAAAGCTTAGAGCCTAATCGAATATTTTTTCCAGCGCCTGGTATTTGGTGTGGACCGTCTCCACCGCCGCCTCGATGGCGCTTCCCTGTCCTGATTTGACAGTCCCAGCCAAGGCTTTGGTCGATTCGTGGAGCGCCTCAGCTGCGGTCTTAAACGCTTCCGTCTTAGCCTCCAGCCGCTTGGGGAGCGCCGCTTTGGTGATCGCCTCGGCCTTGAGCGTCATATCTTCGGAAACGCTCTTAATCCCCTCATAATCTTTGTTCGGCAGATATGTGTGGTAGACCACATAAAGGACTTTGTGGAAGGCATCCACCTCCTTGAGCACCGGCCGGATGGTCCGGACCATCATCTCGTACTTGGAGTGGAGCGCTTCGGCGGCGCTGAGCAGGGCCTCGTCGTTCGTGCCGGCAGCGGCGGTCAGGTAGTCCTCCACCGCCTTCTTGAGCTCGGCCAGCCCCTGGTCCCACTTGGCCTGCTTCTCGTGCAGGATGGGCGGAAGCTTGGCCGCAAAGATCTTCTCCGCCAGGTTCTTCACTTCGGGAGCGTAGCTGCGCAGGGCGGCATAATCCTTGTCGGGATAAGCCGTGTGCCAGATGGGATAGATGATCTCATGAAAAGCCGTGAGCTCGGGGACCGAGCTCTCGGTCTCCTGCATCTGGGGTCCGGCCTGAGCGGCGATGACAGAGATCGCTAAGGCCGCGAAGATCACCGTCCCGAGACTTAATTTCAAATTCATCCTGTCCTCCTTGGTAGGGCAGCAATTTTGAGAGTCTTGATCTCAAACGGCTTGAGAGTCAAGCGCAGTATTTTACCATCCAACTCGATTTTTTCCAAAGGCCTCTCGATGAGATCGGTGGCCCAGGCTTCCACTTCCCAGGGAAGCTCGAGCCGGACTTCGGCCTCCCGGCCGAACGTCTCGTAGACCCTGAAGATCAGGGCCCGGCTGTAGTAGCCAGATTCTTTTTTTATCGCCGCAAGGACGGCGTTCGGCGCCTCAACCTGGATGAACGAATGGGCGGCGGGCAGTTTCCCGGCATGAACCATGGCCGTCCTGGCGATGAGCGGATTGTTCAGCTCGTAACCCCGGCGATGGGTCCCGGCGTCCTGCCAGGTCCCCGCATGGGGGAACAGGGAATAGAGCAGTTCGTGCTCTCCCCTATCCGCTTCCGGGTCGGGAGAAGTGGCGCCATGGATGATGGAGATACGCATGACGTTGCCCTTGACATCGAACCCGTATTTGCAGTCATTGAGCAGGCTCATACCAAAGTTCCCCGCTCCGTCGGTCAGGTCGATCCATTTGAGCGCCGGCACTTCCGTCCCGTCCGTCGGCCGGGTGACGTATCCGTATGGGATCTCGAAATCCGCCCGGGCGTTCTGCGCCGCGACCGGGAAGGCAGCTTTGATCATCAGATTTCGCTCCTGCCAGTCCATCCGCAGGCGGCAGTCCACCCGGCGGACTTTGGGATAGAGAGTGATATCCTGAGTGAAGGTCGAGTTGCGGAAAAGACTTGTGACTCTGACGATGCCTCTAACCGGGCCTCGCTCCAGGACTTCAACGCGCGCGCCCTTTTCGCCGATGTTCCAGGACTTGTCCTTGAGCCCCAGCTCCCAGGCCGACATCGATTCCGGCTCATCCACAATGGCCTGAAGGATATTCCCGTCTCCGGCTATAACCTCCCTATTGTTGGCTTTATCATAGATGCCTTTGATCCATCCGGTCTGTGAGTTGAGGGTGATGCGGTAGAACTCGTTCTCCATGACGGCCGCCGATACGGCCAGGCCGGTTTTGAACTCCGGCTTGGCCCCGGCCTCAAGCACCCGGAACGTCTTGTAACCCATGGCCGGAACCTTTTCGGCGATGAGGACGACTCTGAAAACACGTTTGTCGGCCTCAGAGCGCTCATGGGCGACCTGGAACGGAACTTCGGTCCCGCCGCTGTCCACGATCCTGAAGCCTTTCACCGCGCGGGAAAAAGCGATCTCAAACTCGACCGGTTCCGTCCTCTCCCAGCCAAGGGAATTGTAGACGATGAGAGGCCGGCCCTCGCCTCGCGTGTCGACTTGGTTGGTGATGGCTTCGAGGGAAAAGTCCAGGGCCCGCTGTCCCCTCTCCAGGGCCGCTTTGTAATATTTTTTCGATTCCTCATAGACGGGACCGATGCTCGATCCGTCGAAAATGTCGTGGAACTGGTTGCGGAGGACGGTCTTCCAGGCTTCATCCACGTCCCTCTCCGGATAATAATCCCTGTAGCCGGAAAAAACAGCCAGGGCCGAGAACTTCTCGGCCGCAAGAAGCAAGTTCTCCAGCCGCCGGTTCCACTTTTTTGTCTGGGCCTGGGTGGTGTAGCAGGCCGGGAAAGTGAAATTCAACTCTTGTTTGACCACGGGAAAATCGATCCCGCCGGCTGCCAGTTTTTTGAAGTAATTCTCGGGTGCGACGAATTCGATCCGGGGATGTTCGGGGTTGTCCTTGAACTTGAGGATGGCCTCGATATCCGTGCTCCTGGGGCCGCCGCCGTGGTCTCCTTCGCCGTAGAGGAGCATGAAATCCTTAAGCGGAGTGGCCTTTGCTGCCTCAAGAAGGAGGTCGCGAACCCCGTTTTTCAGGTCGACGAGATACCATCCGGGCGGCACGTAGGCCAGAACCCTCGAGCCATCCGCTCCCTCCCACCAGAAGGCCGGCCCGGCCTGCGGCGCACACCGCTCGAAGATATAGTATTTGATCCCGGCCTTGCTCAGGATCTGGGGAAGCTGGAAATTGTGCCCGAACGAATCCGGGTTCCAGCCGACGGCGACGTCCACTCCGAATTTCTCCTGAAAATATCTCTTCCCGTAAAGAAGCTGCCGGGCCAGGGATTCGCCGTCGGGCATGTTCAGGTCGGGCTCGGCCCACATCCCCCCGACCGGAATCCATGTCCCCTCTTTCACCTTATCTTTGATTCTCTGGAAAAGCTCGGGGTAAGTTTTCTCCACGGCCTCGTAGACTGCCGGCTGGCTCTGGGCGAACGTCAGACCGGGCACCCTATCCATTTGGGCGAGCGTGCCCCGGAAGGTGTTTGTGGCAATGTCGTAGACCGTTTCCTCCCAGCGCCACAGCCAGGCGAGGTCGATGTGGGCGTGGCCGATGAGGTAGGCGGTCAGGTCCCGGGGGCTCGGAGCCGTCTGGCTCTGATCGGGCGCCGACGCCCCAGCCGACCGGAAACAAATAAATAAAGCTAATAGGACCGCTGCCGGCCAAGCTTTTCTCATCATTTTATCCTCCTCATTAAATACCTGATCTATTCACAAATAATGCGTGCCATTTCATAAATCGTTCAGAAAAGATTGCATGAGATTCTTATTTCTCGGGGGCGATGAGGGGAAATGAGGCGATCCGGAGCCGGGCGCAGCCCATCGGAATCAGGGTGATCTCTTCCACCGGCTCCGAGGAATGGACAGGACCGGGCGGAAGCTTCCCGACCATCTTCCCTTCCGCTTTCCACTGCGGCAGGCGCTTGGCCTGGGCCTTGAGGATAATCGGCGCCGCTTGCGGCTCAAATGGCTGATAGGCCAGCGGCCTTTGCTCAACCATGGAAATCGATTGCCCTGGCTTGGTGGGATCGAGAACAAGGCCGTAATTCCAGGGCGTTGTCGGCAGGATTTCGTAGGCCGGCCATTCATCCGTCCCGCCGTAGCGTTTCCATTCCTCGCCGATCTGGAGCGAGAACCAGAGCGGTCCGCGCCTCACCGAAACGGAATTCCCTGCCTTCGGCCAGGTTTGGATGGTGATTTTGGGGGAGAATTCGAGCCGAACCTGGTCGCCGTTCCGCCATTGACGGGTCACAACCGTATAATGACCGGCTTTGAGGTCCGCTGGCTGTTTCTGGCCGTTGATCAAAACAGCGCCCCCGTCCGCCCATTCGGGGATTCTCAGATACAGCGGAAACTCCACCGCCTCCTCGGTCCAAACGGTGAAATCGATGACATCCCCGAAGGGATACCAGGTGTCCTCCGAAATCCGGACTTCACTTCCGTCGGCGACCTTCGCCCGGACCTCGGATGGTGCGAACAGAGCTGCCGCGAGGCCGTTGTCCGGAGTGGCCAGCCAAAGGTGTTCGGCGAAATAGGGCCAGCCGAAGGCGACGTTGTGCTGGCAACAGCGATAGGACCGGGGATCGTAGGAGACGAGCGTGCCATCGTTCTGAAAATCGTGCTCGCCCGAGCTGTCGCAGGAGATCAGGTTGGGGGCCGTCAGGTAATGGAGCCCACGCAGGTCGGGAGTCATCGCTGCCGGGAGCGAGTTGAAGGCGATTTCCTCGCACCGGTCGGCGTAACGCGTGTCTCCGGTGATCTTGAGCAGGGACTCGTCGCTGTGCATGAACTCGACCATCGAGCAGGTCTCGGTGCCATAGCGCGGGTCAGTGTGACCGGGCCGAATGTTCTCGTCCGCTCCGAACATCCCGCCCGGCTGCTGGCCGTACTCACCCATAAGAAGTCGATAGTTCTTTTCCACAATCTCGAGGTACTTCGGGTCTTTCGACTGCTGGAAATAGATTCCGGGGTAGCGGATGCCCATAGTGATGTTGACGCCGTGGTAGAAGGAGCTCACCTCCCAGTCCCTGTCCCGCTGCGGGCTGATGATGTCGCTCTCCCAGTCGGCCGTCCGCTTATAGATCCGCTTGGCCAGGTCGAGGAGAAACGGCTCGCCGGTCCGGTTGTAAAGCCAGTAAACGCTTTCCAGGTTTTCGCCGCCGCGCAATTTCTGCCAACTCCCGGGGAGCAGGTCTTCTACGGGAAGGTTGAACTGGTAGCGGAAATACTTCGTCAGGAACGGGATCACCCGCGCGTCCCCCGTCGCTTCATAGAGACTTTGCATACAGGCAAGGATGAGCATATTGGGCCAGAGGTCGCGCTGCTGGCGGTTGTCGGGCGGCCCGAAAAACCCGTCTTCCTGTTGGCTGCGGAAGGCCAGGTCAAGCCACTTCCGGGCTGGGGCGATGATCTCCGTGTCTTTAAGGATGTAGCCCAGGTCGGCATAACCCTTGAGCCAGTAAGGCATCTCCTCCCAGCCGCGGCCCTTCAACGTGATCCAACCGCTATCCTCGTTCAGAAACTTGCTGAGTTCGGGCAGGCGGCCCGTGAAACCGTTGCGCATGAGTTGGAGCTGACTCAGGAGCCAGTCTTTGGCCGCAATGCTGCCGATGGGAAGCTTTGCCAAGGGGCTTGGCATAAGCGGCGGCTTATTGGAAACGTAATGCCGATTGAGATCCGGTGTGGGCGGGACTTTAACCATAGATATCTCATTCTTCATAGCGTCCTCCCCTGCCCCCACGCCGCAGCAAAGGAAAATGAAAATGCCAATTATGACGGCCAAGCCAACTGACTTCATGATACGTTCTCCCCCACCCTTAAAACTCAAGATACCGAACGCTGTTCCCCGTCCAGGCCAGGAACTTCTCGAAATCCTCCCGGCTGAGGCCGACGGTCGCCGTGTTGACGTTGGGATGGAAATTGACCCGCGAGGCGCTCTTCAAATCCTCATCCAAGATCACCATGACCTCTTTCTGGCGGTCATTGATCAGCCCGAACGGCGAGACCGACCCGGGCTCGAGCCCCAGCAGCCGCAGCAGCCGTTCCGGCGACCCGAAGCTGAGCCGGTCGTCGCCCAGCTTTTCGTTCAGCCGGCGCAGGTCGACCGGCTTCGAGGTCTCGGCGATGACGAGGTAATGGCGGTTTCCCTTTTTATTGCGCAGGAAGAGGTTCTTGCAGTGGACGCCCTCGATGTTCGTCCAGTGTTGCTCCGCCTGTTCGACCGTGAAGACCGGCGGGTGTTCGTGCCGGGTGTAGGGAATTTCCAGTGTATCGAGAACCTCGCAGACCTTGGCTTCCGCGCTGTCCATGCTCATCCCCCGAGCTTGTTTCCCTTGAGGTCGATAATCGCGCCGGCGACCACGTTAGCTACACGGCTGCGCATGGCGATGACGGCACCCTTATCGTCCGGGTGGACGCGGTTGGTCAGGAAGATGATGTAAGTGTTGGTGTCCGGGTCGATCCAGATCGAAGTCCCCGTATACCCCGTGTGTCCATAAGAATTGGGACCGAAGAGATCGCCGCCGCTCGTGCTGTAGCCGGAATCAAGATCCCAACCCAGGCCCCGTCCGGCAAATGCCGCCTTCGGCCAGACCGAGGTCATTCTTTCGATAGTGAGGGGGCTCAAGATGCGGACGCCTTTGAATTCCCCCCGGCCAAGCACCACCTGAACGAAGACGGCCAGGTCCTCGGCGGTGGAAAAGAGGCCGGCGTTTCCCGAGATCCCACCCTGGAGACGCGCCAGCGGGTCGTGGACTATACCGACAAGCGGTTTGCCCTCGATGACCTGGGTCGGGACACAGAACTCGCGAAATTTTTCCTGCGGATTGAAAAATGTGTGTTTCATCTCCAACGGTCCAAAGATATTCTCTTGGCTGAATTCGGCGATGGTCTGGCCGGTGATCTTTTTCAAAATATGAGCCAGAGTGATATAACCCAGGCAGCTGTAATGAAAGGCCGTTCCCGGCGGGTCGCATTTCTTGAGCTGGGCGATGTAGCTGACCAGTTGTTCGGTCGGGCAAGGCCGGCCGTAGGTCTTTTCTACTTCTGCCGCGTCGGTGTAGGGAGGAAGGCCCGACGTGTGGGTCAGGAGATGCCAGAGCCGGGCATCCTCGGCGGGCTTCCCCATTTCATCCACATAGGTGGCGAAACCCGGAACATAATCCTTGACCTTTTCATCCAGGCTGACCCGGCCCTGCTCGGCCAGGATCATGATGGATGTCGCCGTGGCCACAGGCTTGGTGATGGAGGCGAGGTCGAAGATCATCTCTGCTTCCATGGGGACCTTTTTGGGCACCAACTGGCTCTCCCCGTAGGCTTTGCGGAAAACCGTCTTCCCTTTTCGCCCCACAAGGACAACGGCGCCCGGAAAATCCTTCCTGGCGATGGCCTCCTTGATGATCCCATCGAGCTGACGGAGGCGTGGGCCCGACATACCCACCTCTTCGGGCTTGGTCAGGCCTCTGGGTTCGAGGCGGCATTGGCAGAGGAGCAGGCAAGCCAAAAAAAACGTAAAGATTCTAGACAGAGGAATTCTCATCGATGCCCTCTCTCCGATCTCTGGCCACAATCGCATTCCGTATAAATAATTTCTTATTACTCGAGGGATGTCAACACCCTCTCATTAGGTCTTTTTCCGGAAGCGCAGAATGCTTAGCCCGAGGATGGCGAGCCCGAAGGCCAAGAGGGCCGCTGTCGCCGACCAGAGCTCGGTGAAAGTCGACGCCTTGAGGAACAGCCCCCGAACAATAACAAGAAAATAGCGCAACGGCACAAGATAGGTGAAATACTGGATGACCTTGGGCATGTTGGCGATGGGAAAGATAAACCCGGACAGGATGATCATCGGCATAGCGAAAAATATGGCGCTCAGCATGGCCTGTTGCTGATTTTTGGAAATGGTCGATATGAACAGGCCGAGGCCGAGGGTGGTCAGCAGAAAAACAGGGCTGAGGGCAAACAGAAGGCCGACGCTCCCCTTGACGGGAACCCGGAACCAGAGAGTGGCGACGAGCACGACCAGCACGATATCGATGAGGCCGATGGCAAAAAACGGCAGAAGCTTCCCCAGGATCAGGTCCCGGGGCTTGATCGGAGTGACGATCAGCTGTTCCAAGGTACCCGTCTCCTTTTCCTTGACGATGGCCAGGGATGTCAGCACGATGGTCACGATCATCAGAAGCAGGCCCAGGATCCCGGGGATGAAAAAATTACGGCTCTTAAGCTCCGGATTGTACCAGACTCGGACTTCGGGGTTGATTCTCGATACGGGTATGGCCAGGCCGGACCGCTCGAGCCTTTCGATCAGCACCTGCCGCGAATACCTGGCCGCGATCATCGTCGCGTAGCTCAGGGCGATGACGGCCGATTGGCTCTCGGCGCCGTCCACGATGACCTGGATGGGAACCTGCTCGCGCCTGGCCAGCATTTTCCCCATTCCCCTGGGGATGACAACGGCCAGCGAGGCGTTCCCTATGTCGATGTAGGCATCCACGTCTTCGAGCTGATCGATCACCGCGGCCGTCGTGAAATACCCGGAATGGGGGAACTGGGAGATGAATTCCCGGCTCGCCCGGGAGGCGTCCAGGTCGCAGAAGACGATGGGGATGTCTCTGACGTCGAGGTTGGCGGCGTAGCCGAGCAGGACGAGCTGGATGAGCGGGGCCATGATGACGATGAAGACCATCCGGGGATCGCGCCGCAGCTGGATGAATTCCTTCCGGATGATATGGCCGATCTTGATCATTTCTATCCTTTCTGCAGGACTCTTCCCAGACGGACCGAGCTTACGGTCACAGTGACGGCAGCAAAAATCAGGAGAAAGACAAGCTGCATCCAGAAGGCCTCGATTCCCACGCCCTTGAGCATGACGCCGCGCAGAACGACGAGGAAATAGCGCGCCGGGATGAGATAGGTGACCGCCTGGATCACCGCCGGCATGTTCCGGATGGGGAAAATGAACCCCGAAAGTATAAACGTCGGGAGAAGCGTAGCGACGATGGAGATGATGAAGGCGACCTGCTGGGAATGGGCGATGGTGGAGATCAGCAGACCGAAACCCAGGCCGCAGATCAAAAAGAGGAAGACACCAAGAAGCAGCAGCAGGTAGTTTCCTTTGATGGCGACGTGAAAGAGCAGGTAGCCGAAGAGAAGCACCAGATGGGAAGAGATGAGAGAAACGGCGGCGTAGGGAACGGTCTTGCCGATGATGAGCGCCGCCGGCCTCACCGGCGAGACGATGATCTGTTCAAGAGAACCCCTCTCCTTCTCCCGGACGACGGAGAATGAGGTGGAGATGACGACGATAATCATCAGAATGAACGCCATGAGCCCGGGGACGAGAAAGCGGGCGCTGAGCAGCTCGGGGTTGTACCAGACCCGGGGCCGGATGTCGAAGGGCATCAAAGCCCGCTCTTGTCCCCTTTTCATCAGATTCTCCAAGACAATGCCGGCCGAATAGCTCTGCGCCAGGGCATTGACGTAGCCCAGCGCCGTTCCAGCGATGTTGGTCTCCTCGCCGTCTACGATGACCTGGATGGACGTCTCCTTCCCCGCAAGCAA
>CAZYWP010000003.1:13553-25860 GCA_964651495.1 uncultured Eubacteriales bacterium
TCCTTTTTAATAATCGGCCGGATTTGTCCTAACATCTCGTCTTTATCTACGCGGTGGGTTTTTCCTCGATGAGGTGGATGAACACATCCTCCAGGGTTGGCAAAATCCGGTCGATGCGGTTGACTTGCAGGCCTCGAGTGGCCAGAAGAGCTGAGATTCTTTCCCGGCCGCCTTTTCCGTCCGCAACGCTGACATGGAGCCGGTTCCCGAACAGCGAACTGCCGAGAATCCAGGCCTGCTTCTCGAGGATGGCCATCGCCTCGACGGCCCGATCGCACTCGACTTCAAGGATGGGATGGAGGAGATATTGTGTCTTGAGTTCCTGGGGACTTCCCCCGGCGACGATCGAGCCGGCGTGCATGAGCATGATCCGGTTGCAGTATTCGGCCTCGTCCAGATAGTGCGTGGTCACGAAAACCGTCACCCCGCTCTCGGCCAGGCTGTTGATCAGATCCCAAAAACGCCGCCGGGACACGGGATCGACGCCGCCGGTCGGCTCGTCCAGGAAGACGACCTTCGGCTCGTGGAGGACGGCACATCCCAGGGCCAGCCGCTGTTTCCAGCCCCCAGCCAATTCTCGAGTCAGAAGGCGCTCCTTTCCTTGCAGCCCGGCCATTTCCAAGACCCAGGGCATCCTGGCCTTAAGGTTGCGGCGAGTGAGGCCGTAGACTCCGCCGTAGAAACGAATGTTCTCCTCTACAGTTAGGTCCTCGTAGAGCGAGAATTTTTGCGACATGTAGCCGATATTCTCTTTGACCCGGTCGGGTTCATTTGAGATGTCATAGCCCGCCACCCGGGCCGAGCCTGATGTCGGGGTGAGAAGCCCGCAGAGCATCCGGATGGTGGTCGATTTTCCAGCCCCGTTGGCGCCGAGAAACCCGAACACCTCTCCCCTGGCCACGCTGAAGCTCACCCCGTCGACGGCCGTGAATCTCCCGAACCGCTTGGTGAGGCGCTGGACTTCAATGGAATTTTCAGGCATGGCCGCCCTCCCCTTGCCCGGCTCTGGTCAGGGAGATGAAGACGTTCTCGAGTGACGGGGGGACCGGCCGCTGGTTGACAATCTTGATCCCCGCTTCAGCCAGGCGGCGCTCGGCAGCAGGAAAATCCGCAGAGATGTCCCGGAAGACGAGATGCAGCCGGTCGCCGAACGCCTGGACATCGGCAACGCCGGGCAGGCGGCTCAGGACAGCGGCGGCTTTGCGGTTGTCGGCGCAGACAAGTTCGATGATTTCTCCCTTCATCAAGGCTTTTACCGCGGCCGGTTCATCGACGACGATAAAACGGCCGTTGTCCATCAGGGCGACGCGCGAGCCGCGCTCGGCTTCGTCGAGATACGGGGTGGTGACGATAATCGTCATACCTGTTTGGAGAAGCCCGAACAGGATTTTCCAGAAATCCCGCCGCGAGACCGGATCGACGCCGGTCGTCGGCTCATCAAGCAGCAGGAGGTCGGGCGTATGGATGAGAGTGCAGGCCAGGGCCAGCTTCTGCTTCATCCCGCCCGAGAGGTTTTCGGCCAGGCGCCGGCGAAAGGGGGCCAGCCGGGTGAAGGCGAGGAGCTCTTCGCGGCGGCGGCCGTAATCCTGGACGCCATGGATTTCGGCGAAGAATTCGATGTTCTCGTCCACCGTGAGGTCTCCGTAGAGGGTGAATCTCTGAGAGAGATAGCCGATATGCTTCTTGATTTCCCGGTGGTCCTTCACCAGGTCGAATCCGAGGATTCGGCCGCGGCCGGCGGTCGGCTTGATGATCCCGCTGAGAAGACGGATGAGAGTTGATTTTCCCGCGCCGTCTGGGCCGACGATATAGAACAACTCGCCCTTCCGAACGGAAAAATCTAGGTCACGAACAGCGGCGGTCTCGCCGAATTGCCTGGCTAAACCCTCCGCTTCGACAACCAAAGAAGCTGCGCTGACCATCCTAATTTTCTAGGCCGGGCTCTCCATAATATTTAGAAAAAAATTTCCCCTCTGATGTTTTCTCATGCACCCGCATCCCCCTCGAGGGGGGAGGATAAACTTGGGGGTGATATCAGTTCGCCCATCATATCCCCTGAGTGTCGATCACGGCGTCGGCGGGCATGCCCGGCTTGAGAATATTCTCAGGGTTGGGAACTTTAATCTTGACTCTGTACACCAGCTTGACCCGTTCCTCTTTTGTCTGGATGTTTTTCGGCGTGAACTCGGCTTCGGGCGAGATGAAAATCACCTTCCCAACGAAAACGCGGCCCGGGTAGGAATCAATCCTCACTTCGGCGGACTGGCCGAGGCGCACCTTTCCAAGGTCGGATTCCGGGACGAAAATCTCGAGACGGACCTCTGCTAGGTCGGCGATCGTCAAGAGAGTGGTGCCCGGACCGACGAATTCGCCCTGTTCGGTCGCCCTGTGGGTGACGATTCCGGATATTGGCGAAGTGATGGTCGAGTCGGCGATCGTTTTCTTGACCAGGTCGCGCGAGGCCTCGGCCTGCTCCAGGCGGGCCTGGGCTTGCTTGACCTCTTCCGGCCGGGCAAGCTGCCGCCACTTCTGGAGCGCCTGTTTGGCCGCTTCATATTGAGCCCGGGCGACGGCCAGCCGGGTCTCCGCATTGTCTCTTTGCTGCGCGGTGGCGCTCTGCTTGGCGAAGAGATCGGTAATCCGCGCCCGCTCCACTTCGGCCAGTTTCAGGCTGGCCTCGGTCTGCCGGAGAGCTTCCTCGGCCTGCCGGATGTCCTCGATCCGAGCGCCCTTGAGCACGAGCTGGAGCTGGGCTTCGGCGAGCTTCACGCCCGCTTCCGCCTGCTGAAGCTGGATTTCCAACGACGCACTATCTATGACCGCAAGAAGATTGCCGGCTTCTATACGGGCCCCCTCGTCGACGGCCATTTTTACGACCTGCCCGCTCGTCTTGGAGGCGACGCTCACCTCGACCGCTTCGATTGTCCCCGAGGCGGAGATCTCCCCTTGGTTTCTGTTATTTCGGCAATCGACTCCGCCGAAGACGGCGATGGTCACCGCTCCCCAGAGGATGATTCCTGACCGCCAGATCGTTTTTTTCATCTCGGCCTCCTCGCGCTCTTCCGCCAAGGTCGCCTGGAAGCGGCCCGATACCGGATCTCTTTTAACCGCTTATCCAGCTGGGGTTCCTCATGTCGGCTATCCCCGGACTACGGCTGCCGCGGGGATGACTTCGAGGTCGAGCTTGCTCTTCCAGCGCAGGACCGTGAGCGTGAGCGGCCGGCCGACCGGCCACTCGGACAGGAAGCTGAACAGATCGTCCGGGCTGGTCACATCCCGGCCGTTGAGAGAAACAATGATATCGCCTGTCCTCAGGCCGGCTGTCTGCGCCGGACCATGCGGTTCCAGGGAAACGAGCTCCATCCCGAAGTCCTTAGACAGGCCGTGAAACCGGACTAGGCGCCGGCTCAGGAGCCGCCGGAAACCGATCACTCCGATATAGCTCCGTTCGATGCGCCCCTTGGCAAGGAGCTGGGGGACCGCAGATTTGGCCGTGGCCGCCGATATGGCGAACCCGATGCCCTGGGCTTGGGCGATAATCGCCGTGTTGATGCCCACCACCCGGCCGTGGGAATCGAGGAGCGGCCCGCCCGAGTTTCCCGGGTTGAGGGGCGCCGTATGCTGGATAACGTTCTCGATCAGACGTCCATCCTGACTCCGCAGGGTCCGGCCGAGGGCGCTGACAACGCCCGTCGAGACCGTGGACTGAAACCCGAACGGGTTTCCCATAGCGATGACAAGTTGCCCGACTCGGAGTGACGACGAATCTCCCATGGTCGCGTACGGAAGGGCTGAGCCGTCGACCCGAATGACGGCCAGGTCGGTCGAGGGATCATGGCCGATGATGGTGGCCGCAAGCTTCTGGCCGTCGATAAAGGCCGCCCGGATTTCCCTGGAGCGGGCGACGACGTGACTGTTTGTCACGATATAGCCGTCGGGAGTGATGACGAACCCAGATCCGGCGCCGCTCGGCTCGAATTCCGCCTCCCGCCTCCCCTCCCCGATCGAAATGCTGACGATCGCCGGCCCGACCGAATCGACAACTCCCATAACGGCGCGGGAATAGGCGTCCAGCAGCTCGGCGTTGGAAGCGTCTGTAGAACTCGATTCCGGCGGATGCGAAGAAACGGGCCGTGCGTCGGCCTGGGCTTCCCCGCTCAGCCAGGACAATGGATTCTTGCGCTTATCTGCCATCGGTTTCGAAGCGAGGTTTTATTATAGCAAATTTTGCTCCGTCAAATAGGCTCAGGGGGCGGTCTCCGCTTCGATGATCTCGTAATCCGTGTATTCTTCTTCGATGACCATCCGGATATGCTTGAGCACCATCCCGGCGTCCACCTTCGTTCTGCTTTTCTTGAGGACGAAGTGTCCGGTCGGGAGGACCTGGAATTCAACATCGGCGGCGAATTCCTTGACGAATTTCGGGTTTTTTGCCAGCGTCAGGACGACCTTGAGCACGTCGTGGCCGTCCTGGCTGATGCAATATCGGCCTTCCCACAGCCTCTCGCTCTTGAGTTTCGCCTGTGATTGGAGGACGTAGACGGGACGCCCGTCGAGCACGTCATCCTCGAGCCGGGTGAAGGTGTACTGCACGCGGTTTTTTTCGCTGAAGGGGAGCAGGTCGTCCGAATCGAGGGAGCGACTCCCTCCTCCTTTGTTTTCTTCTCCCTGGCTTTCCCTGGCCTCCTTATCCGTATTCTTTGCCTCACGGCGTTCTTCTTCCGCTTCTTTAACAAACTTGGCGGTTACATCTTTAACCACACCCTTCTCGGTCTCCTCGGCCCGCAAAATCTCCTCGCTGCGCTCTTTGTCCGTGACCCGGACGGTCTTGAGAACGCGGGTGACCTTCTTAGGTTTCCCTGTCTTATCCATCTCGGTCAGGACGGAAGCGACCGACGCTTTCCAGCTCGGCAGCTCGGGGTAGGACTTGATCCTCTCCATAACCCGGTCGAGGATCTGGCCGAGGTCGTCCTGCCTGGCGAGGGACGGGCCGCCGGCGGCCGCGAGCAGCAGAAAAGCGATCAGAGCTAAAATTCTTCTGTCGAACATTTTTTCTCCAATCCGGACCGGCCGCTCACTTCTTTTCCGCCGGCTCTTTATTAACGCGGTATTTCTCGAACCAGGCCATGAGATAGAGCTGCTGGAGCAGGCGGTGCGAGGGCCGCCGCCAGCCATGGTATTCCTCGGGCATGCGGACGAGCAGCGTCTCCTTCTTGAGCATCTTGAGCGCCCTGTAGTATTCCTCGCTCTGGCTGATCGGCGTCCGCAAATCGGACTCGCCGGTCATGACCATGGTCGGTGTCGTGACATTGGCGACATAGTGAAGCGGCGAGCGGACGGCGTATTCCATAGGGTCTTCCCAGGGATACTTTTGAAACTGGCGGTACCACATATGGCCGTCCGTCGTGCCGACAAACGAATGCCAGTTGATGACCGGGCGCATCGAGACGGCCGCCCGGAAGCGATTGGTGTGGCCGACGATCCAGGCCGTCAGCACCCCTCCCCCGCTGCCGCCGCAGACAAACAGGTTGGCCTTGTCGATAAAGCCCTTAGCGATAGCCGCATCCACTCCGGCCATCAAGTCATCAAAGTCCTTGCCCGGATACGAATATTGGATGCCGTTGACAAAGTCCTGGCCGTAGCCGGTGCTGCCCCTGGGGTTGGTGTAAAGGACGGCATAACCCGTGGCGGCGAAGTTCTGCCAGTCCCAGTTGAAAGCGACGTTGTACATGGCCCACGGTCCGCCGTGAATGTAGAGGAGTAACGGGTATTTTTTGGCCGGGTCGAACTCGGCCGGTTTGATCAGCCAGCCCTGGACATCCCAACCGTCCGCCGACTTGTACCACAGCTCTTCGACATCCCCCAGCTGAACTCCATCCAGGAGGTCCTTGTTGACATCGACGAGAGTTTTCATCGCTGCCGGTTTTAACAGACTGAAGGTCGCCAGATACCCTGGGCGATGGAACGTCGAAACAACCACCGCCGCCTGGCCGGCATTGGACAGGGAGAGGTCTGAGATATAGTGGGCCCCTTCGCTGACCTTCCTCGCTTTCCCGGCCGTCGAGACGAAATACAGGTTGCTCTCCCCCTTTTCGGCCATCATATAATACAGTCCGCTTCCATCCGCCGCCCAGATGAGATTTGAGGGCGAACTCGGAAGGCTCCCGGCCAGGAGCTTTTTGCCGCCGCCGGCTGAATCCATGAGATAGAGGCTGGAAAGATGGCTGGTGTAATCTTTGTCGTCGTAGCCGGTATAGGCGATCCATTTCCCGTCCCGCGAAACGCGCGGTCCCTGGTCCGGGCCCTTGCGGTCGGTTAAAGCCTTGATCTCGAGCGTCTTGAGGTCGACGGCGTAGATCTCCGAGTCATTCTGCTGGTATTCGGCGTCGGGTTTGCGGATGGCGGAGAAATAGATTTTTTGGGCGTCCGCCGACCATTCCGGACCGCTGTGGGAATAGTCGTCCGTTGTGACCTGGCGCGGCGTTCCCCCGAGCTCCGCATCGATTACGAATACATGGGAATTCCCCTTGGGCAGCGGCCCGCGTCCGTCGCTCCGCCAGGACAAGCGGTCGATGATGACGGCCGGCTCGGCCCACTTGGCTCCCTTCGGCCGGCGGGGAAGTTTCACGCTCAGGATCGGCTTCTCATCGGGGATGAACATGGTGAAGGCCAGGGTCTTGCCGTCGGGTGACCAGGCCAGGCTGCTCGGAGTGTTCTCGACATGGGTGAGCTGGGCAACCTCCCGCGTCTCCAGCCACAACACATGAACTTGCGATGTCCCGTCGCGGTCGGAGATAAAGGCAATCTTTTTGCCGTCCGGGGACCAGACGGGCGAGGAATCGCGCCAGTTTCCGGGAGTCAGCTCGCGCGCTTTGTTCCCTTCGACATCCACGATCCAGAGGTTGGAGTTGGAGCGGTCGTTGATCTTGTCCACCCAGGTTCGGGTGAAGATAATGTTCTTGCCGTCCGGAGAAATGTCCGGGTTACCGACCGACTCCATCTCCATGAATGACTCGCTGTCGAGCAGCTTGGCGCTTTTCTGCTCTGCCGCCATGATCGAAGGTGCAAAGACCAGGCTCACGGCCAAAAGGAAAAGGCATCCGCCCATTTTTTTCATCATTTCCTCCTCCGGAATATTTCAGGCTCCAGGCCGCGGAAGGAAGGCCGGGCGCCTTCGCTTAGGTCGAGGTCAATTCTTCGAGCGCCGTCAGGAAAACCTTCGCCTCTTCGAGGCTGTTATAATGGGCGAAGCTGGCCCGGCAGACGGTCTCCCGGCCAAAGTGGCGGTAAAATACAGCCGAATAGTGGTTGCCGTCGGCGATCTGAAGTCCATGACTCTCCCAGAGGCGGCGTTTAGTCTCCCGAGCGCTCAGCCCGGGAATATCGAAGGCGAAGGTGGGGTCCCGTTCTGCCGTTTTGCCAAGGTCGGTGATCCCATAGCAGCGGAATCCTGTCTGATCGAACGTCCGGAAGGCCCCCAGGACAGTCCGCGAGATTTCCCTTTCGTAAGCGGAGATCATCGTCATTGCCCGCTTGAACTTGAGCCGGTTCGCGTCCGAGGTTCGGCCCGGCTCGAGCTCGTCGGCCAGCCAGATCAAATAACGCAGGGCCGCGCCGAGAGAGGCCAGAGCGGTGTTGCTCAGGCTTCCCTGCTCGAACTTGTAGGGGATTTCATTCTTGTTCGTTTCCACCTTGAAAGGCGAAAGCCTTTCCAGGATCGCCTGTTTCCCCCACAGGACTCCGAGCATGGGGCCGAAGATTTTATATCCCGAGAAAGCCAGAAAATCGCAGTCCAACGACGGGACATCGATCGGCCCGTGCAGAGCATGGTGGACGGCATCCACGCAGACCAGGCACAGGGGAGAGCGTTTCTTGATTTCCGGGATGAGCTCTTCGAGGGGAACGACTGTTCCCACGCCGTTGGAGGCTAGAGTCACGGCGACGAGAGCGGTTTTCTCGTCGATCAGGGAGAGCAGATGATCGCCGTCCAGCCTGCCGCTCTCCAGGATGCGGGCTCGCCTGACCTGCGCCCCCCACCATTTCCCGGCGACCGATTCCCAGGGGGAGACGTTGGCCATGTGGTCGAGGTCGGTGACAACTACGTTGTTTCTGGTCCGGATGAGACCCCGCATGGCCAAAGCCAGATTGATGAGGGCCTGCGAGGTCGAGAAATGGAAACTGATCTCGGCGGCGCTCGGCGCGTTCAGGAAATCGGCCGCGATTTCCCGGATCCGCCAGTGGAATTCCCTTGTCGTGATCTCGGCCGGATAGACGTCTCCGGGCAAAGAATGAATCCAGATGGAAGCTTCAGCTGCCGCCTTGGCTGCGGCATCGACCATCAAGGTGCCGCCTCCGCAGTTGAGGTGGATGCGGCTGTTTCCATGAATGTCTTTGTCGATCTGAGGGAAACGCTGCCGGAGGCGGGGGTGGAGGGCCAGGAAACGATCGAGGGCGGAGCTTTCGGGCATCGGACGACTCATATAGCACACGGAGGTAAGGAAGTCAAAGCGCGATGCCAATGATTGCCCTCCTTGACTTCATGTCTTTCCTTCCCTATAAAATACGATCATGCGATCACAGGGGAGGAATCGCAGCAGGCCAGAGAAGCGCGCCCCGGACTCAGAACTCTCGTCCCTGCACGATATCTTGTCCTCCCAAGCCCGAGCGAGGCCTGAAGCGCCGGCGATTGCTGCTCCGGGAAGAAATCCTTTGTCCTACGGGCAGCTTTTCCGCCAGGTTGAATATGTCCATGAGACATTGAGGGCGGCCGGCCTGGAGAAGGCCGACCGGGTAGCCCTGGCCCTTCCCAACGGCCCAGAAATGGCTGTCGCCCTGCTCGGGGTCATGGCTTCCGCGGTCTGTGCTCCCCTAAACCCCGACTATTCGGCCAGGGAGTTTAATTTCTATCTCTCGGATATCGGGGCCAATGCTCTCCTGATCCGGGAGGATTTCGATTGCGCTGCAGTTCCCGCTGCCCGTTCGCTCGGAATTCCCGTCTTTTATTTATCCCCGTGGCGAACCGAAGTCACCGGGCTATTCACCCTGGCCGCCGAGCTGTCCCAAAATCAGGCGCGAAGCGGATACAGCGGGCCGCAAGACCTCGCTCTGCTCCTCCATACGTCTGGAACCACTTCACGGCCCAAACTGGTCCCTCTCAGCCAGGCCAACATCTGCTTTTCAGCCCGGAATATTTCCTCATCCCTCGAGCTTAAGGCCTCTGACCGGTACCTCAACATCATGCCGCTTTTTCATGTCCATGGAATGATCGGCGGGCTGTTCTCCTCTCTTGCGGCCGGCGCCAGCGTTTTATGTCCATCCGGATTTCAAGCCTCCAGTTTTTTTGCTTGGTGGGATGAATTCCGGCCCACCTGGTACACCGCTGTGCCGACGATGCATCAATCGATACTGTCCAGGTCCCCGGGCCGGGAGACAGTCATCCGGCGGCATCCGCTCCGTTTCCTTCGCTCCTGTTCGGCGCCTCTTCCGTTGACTCTCCTCCAGGACCTGGAAAAAATCTTTCAGGCGCCTGTTGTCGAGGCTTATGGAATGACCGAAGCCTCCCATCAGATGGCCTGTAATCCATTGCCGCCAAAGCTCAGAAAGCCCGGCTCTGTCGGTCTTCCGACTGGGATCGAGATCGCTATTCTCAATGATGCCGGAGAGAATCTTCCCCGGGATATGGCTGGCGAAATCGCTATCCGGGGTGAAAGCGTTATGGCCGGCTACGAGGACAATCCCGAGGCCAACGCCAGAGGCTTTGTGCGCGGCTGGTTTCGGACCGGAGACCAGGGCTACTTTGACGAACAAGGATATCTCTTCATTACCGGACGGCTGAAAGAGATCATCAACCGGGGGGGAGAAAAAATCGCTCCCCGTGAGATCGATGAAGTCCTGCTTTCCCATCCGGCCGTCGCCCAGGCGGTGGCCTTTGCCATCCCTGACGAGCGGCTCGGCGAGGAAGTGGCGGCGGCCGTTGTTTTGCGTCCCCGCGCAGTCGTCAGTGAAGCGGAAATTCGCGCCTTCGCCTCGCAAAAGCTGGCCTATTTTAAAATCCCGAGCCGGGTGGTGTTCCTGGACGAGATCCCCAAGGGCCCGACCGGAAAATTGCAGAGAATCGGGTTGGCCAAGGCGCTCGGCCTGGAAGATGAAGAGAGGCGGGAAGCTCAGCGGCCTCTCAGGGCCGGCGAACCCCGGTCTGAAATGGAGAAGGAGATCCTGGCCATCTTCAGGGAAGTCCTGGGCCGGAGCGAGTTCGGTCCCGCCGATCATTTCTTTTCGGCCGGAGGGGATTCTCTGGATGCGGCCCGGGTCCTGGCCCGCGTGGAGATGAAATATGGCGTCCTAATACCCCTGGGCGCCTTTACGGTAGAGCCAACCGCGGGTGGCCTGGCAGCCATGATCAAAGCGAAAAAACCGAAGGGCATTTGTCCGATCGTCGCGGTTAGGACGGGAAGGCAGCTGCCTCCGCTTTTTCTAGTTCACCCGCACGACGGCCAAGTTATGCTCTACTTCAAGCTGGCAAAATATCTTGACGGTGACCTGCCGGTTTATGCTTTTCAGGCCCCAAATAGGGAATTCCTTAAGCCGGGACCCGGACGGATTGAAGAGATCGCTCAATACTATGTCCGGGAGATGACGGCCCGGCATCCTCAAGGACCGCATTTGATCGGCGGCTATTGTTTCGGCGCCTGGATTGCCTTTGAAATCGCCAGGCAGATGGAGAAGCAGAACCGGCGGGTCAAATTTCTTGCCCTCCTGGACGCTTATGCACCTGGATATCCTCAGCCTCGGGAAGACATGAACTTGGTCCAGTGTCGATTCTATCTCCTCCTGGATCGCCTGCGCCGCTTCTGGCCCTTTCTCCGCTATACCTCTGAGCTTAGACCGGACAGAAAATTTTCCTATCTAACGGAGCTGATCAAGCTGAGCTTCCGGGATGTTCTCTTCGGCTTTGGTCGATCTTGGACTCCACCGCGGCGCTCCCTCTTTCTTCCCGGAAGAGAGGAAGACCGGACTTGGGAATATCAACCGGAAGCTTATTCGGGCCCGGTCGTTGTGTTCCGTCCCTCCCGCGAACCGCTGGGATTTCAGAAGGCGCCGATGCTGGGCTGGGAGAGATACATCAAGGGCGGAATAAATGCCGTGCAGGTTCCCGGCTATCACCGGTCGCTTATCTTTGAGCCGAGTGTGCGCAGCCTTGGCGGGAAGCTCATGGACAGCCTCAGGCAGGCAATTTAGGCAAGCCTGCGGCCATTCCCTGGCCCCTTTCTTCGCCGCGCTCGAGCCTGGAACAATCCGGGCTTAAATCACCAGGCAATGCCGTAATCTTCACCGTAATTCGAGGAACCTCCCCAGAGCGTGCCGTGTTTCCAGTCGAAAAAGATAGCATTGATCGGGCCTGAGGTGTATTTCATGAAGCTCAGCTTGTAGCCCATCGCTGCGAGCTTATCTCGGACCTCCTGGGGGACTTTTTCGTTCACCTCGAGTTTTCCAGGGCAGGTTTCGTGGTCTTCGAAGGAGCTCCGCATCTGATAGCTGTTGATGTTGGGAGCCTCACAGGCCTGCTGGACGTTCATCCCGAACTCGACGATGTTCAGGAAGAACTGAAGAAGGTTCTGGTCCTGGGTATCACCGCCCTGGACGGCGAAGGAAAGGAAGGGCTTCCCTTCCTTGAGGGCCAGGCCCGGAGTCAGGGTCACCCGCGGCCTCTTTCCCGGCTCGAGGACGTTGAACGGATTCTCGGCTTCGTCCAGGACAAAGCTCTGCAGGCGCTGGCTCAGTCCGATTCCCGTGTTTCCGGCGAGGCAGGCCGGAATCCAGCCGCCGCTCGGGGTCACGGAGACCACCCAGCCGCGGGCGTCAGCGGCTTGGATAGAGGTCGTCCCCGAGGTCAAACCCTCTGCTTCATCCGAGCAGAGAACGGCTGTCTTTTCCCATTGCTCTAATAGGCTAATATATGGATTTTGCCTGCCTTCGAAGGAATAAGGGTCGCCAGGCCTCGAATCCGGATCATTGGCCGACCAGTTGATTTTCTTGAGCCGTTCCCTGGCGTATTCTTTGGACAGGAGCACCCGGAGCGGCTCGACGGGCGGGAAATACGGATCGCCGTAGTAGAAGTCCCGGTCGGCAAAGGCCAGGTTCATGACTTGGTACAAGGCATGGATGTATTCGGCGCTGTTATACCCCATGGCCTTGAGGTCGAGGTTCTCCAGCATGTTCAAGGCCTGGAGCATGACCGGTCCTTGGGTCCAGCAGGTGAGTTTGTAGACCGAGATATCCCTGTAAAGTGTCATGACCGGCTCTTCAA
>CAZYWP010000003.1:25960-42365 GCA_964651495.1 uncultured Eubacteriales bacterium
CAGGTGAGTTTGTAGACCGAGATATCCCTGTAAAGTGTCATGACCGGCTCTTCAAGTTGAACTTTCCAGCGGGCGAGGTCCTCCAGTGTAATGAGCCCGCCCTGCTCCTGCGTGCCCCGGACGAGCTCGGCGGCGATATCTCCCCGATAAAAGCGGTCAGAGGCGGCCTGGATGGCCTGCCGCCGGCTCTTTCCCGCCGCCAAGGCCTTGGTTTCAGCCTCTACGAGTTTCTTGAGTGTGCGGGCGAGGTCGGGTTGGCGGAAAATCTCGCCAGGTTCAGGAGCTTCCCATTCCCCGCCAAGATGCGGCAGGAGCGCTTTTTTCGAATAGGGCCACTCTTTGATCTTGTCCTTCTCCTTCTCGATCTTTTGGGCGAGCTGGGCCTCCATGGGATATCCCTCGGCCATTTGAATAGCGGGGGACAGCACCTCTTTAAGGCTCAGGGTGCCGAACTCGGCCAGCATGACCATCAGGCCTCCCGGGGTTCCCGGCGTCACGGCGGATAAAGGGCCATCGGCCGGAGGATACCTCAATTCCTGTTGACGGAAGAAATCGGCCGTGGCACCGCTGGGCGCGGCGCCCAGGGCGTTGACCCCGATCACTTTTTTGGCGACAGGATCATAGATGAGCGCCTGCGTCTCCCCTCCCCAGCCCAGGGTATCGTGCATGGTGCAGACGGCGGCGAGCATGGCGCAGGCAGCGTCGACGGCATTCCCGCCTTTCAGGAAGGTTATCGCGCCGGCCGTGGCGCCGAGCGGCTTTCCGGTGATGGCCACCCAGTGTTTTCCGTGGAGGATGGGCTTCGTGGTGCGATCCTCTGAGGTCAGGGCGGCCGATAGAACGAAAAGAATGACCAGCATGAAAGGGAAGAATTTTCCCGACAAAGCAAAAACCTCTTTTCCGGTCAGCATCTCTCCTCCTCTCTAACATAATTTTGAGTCTCGTCCCCGGCGAACAGCCATGACCGTTCGAACCGGTCAGGAACTGTCCGGCAGGCGATCGGCAAGCCGGCCCATCGCCTCCTTGACCTGCTCCGGGGTATCTGCGCCCGTGACCAAGACGAGGAACCGCCCTCTGAGTACACCGGACACTCTCCTCCCCTTTTCATCCTCCGCCTCGAAGCGCCGGCTCTGGGGAGCGAATTTCCTGAATTTCTGGCTCTGGGAAAAAAACTTCAGGCCCGCGGCGAACCGCGCGGCGCCTGATGGCTCATCCAGGAATTCCAGAAGGATGAGGGAGTAGCCCGGGTCATAATCGCCCTTGATTCCTCTCTCGAAACCGAGCACGCTGCCGGCGAGAAGCCGGTCGGAATTGGCAAGTCCGAGCGGCCCCTTGAAGAACTTCAGGCTTTGCGGCTTGAGTCCTTCTTCCGGCAGCCGGCCGGCCAGGGCGGGCCTGGCCGCGCCACCTTTAATTCTCGTCCCCACCGCTCGGGCAAGGAAGAGAAGCCCTTCCTCAGTTGCCGTTTCCTGTTCGAGGCCGGTGATCGTGACGACAAGAATGCCCTTTCGCAAATTCAAATAATAGTCAGCCAGGCGGCACTCATCGCCCAGGTCGATTTCTTTTCCTCCCGGGCTCGTCTTGAAGGTATAGATCCCGAAAGCGCTCTCGGCCGAGGTCATCTCGAAGATTTCGAGGGACATTCCGTGCCCCGCGGGGTTTCGGTAATCCTGGACGAGCACCTGGACGAAGCCGTATTCGAAGTAGATATCAGCCCCTCCATCGATGTAGACGAAGAGATCTTCTCCTTTGAAGACCTGGGGTTCGCCATCGGGTTGCCATGTGCCCAGCTCCGCTTGGCCGGGGAGCAAAAGCGTCAGGTCGGCCTGCCGCGCTGGGACGCCCGCCTCAACCGGGCAAAGTGAACCCGCCAGAGCTGAAAGCAGGATGAAGGGTTGGAAACGCCTCTTCAAGTTCAGACCGTAGTCTCTTTTATGTTTACGCCCGTCAGCCGCATCTCTCCCAGGCCGTGCTCGTGCCCGAGCATGATCATGAATATGTCTTCGGCCTTCAGGCCCCACAGCGAAGCGCAATAGGCGTCGACGGCGACCCGGTCCACGCCGGCCACGACCTTTTTCGGTTTGAGGAGTTCGCCGGGGCCGAAGGGGCCGTTGGTGACGATGAATTCCGTGGCGTCAACGATGCAGAGCGCCGGCCGGACGACCGTGTTGAGGTCGGCGATGCACTGGTCGAGGTATTCGATGGCCCCGGGGTCTGTCTTCCAATTCTCCTTATGGAAACCGCGGTTGGAGGCCGGCGAGTTCAACCCCATCAGGTTCTTCATCGTCCCGGTGAATTTGTTCCCGGCGTGGTCTTTGGTCACGGGCATATTAATGATGACATCATGGTCGAAGAAGGCGCTGAGCAGGCGCGCTTCCGCCAGCGCTTTACCCTTGGGAACAGGGACGGGCCGGAAATTCACTTCCTCCCGGCCGATCAATTTCAGGCTCGCCCCCTCCTCGGCGGCGACTTGGGCCAGACCCGTCGACTCCCAGTTCTTCATGACCTGCCAGCTCAAGAGGTTGATTTCCGCCGCGCCGGCCTTCCTGCAGAGACGGATCGCGGTCCTTACCACCTCGGGATTGGTGAACGTCCCAGGATGGCTGCTCTGGACATTGGGAAGAAGCGCGACCCGGGAATTTTTGGCGACGAACCTTTCTATCCCGCCCACGAGCTCGACGGCCCCGGCAGCGCATTTTCCGTAATCATCCCCTGATACCGCGGCGATATCGAATGTCTCTTTTTCCGACGTTGGGAAGGTTCTTAAGAAATCGGGGAGCACGGCTCCCGCCAGGCTCACGGAGACTCCCATGCGGAAGCTTTGAAGGAGGAATTCGCGGCGTTCAATCGCTTTTTTCACACCCACTCTCCTTTTCGCCCGGCTTACCGGCCCGGGAGAAGGACTTCAGGCTGCCTTATCGGGGCGGAAATCCTCATCGCCGTCGCAGTCCCGCTGCCCAGAGTGTCTAAGCCCGTTTCTTATTTCTATAGGCGTGCTCGAGCAGCGTCATCTTGTCTTCCGGGGCGATCTGGGTGAACTCGACGCCCATCTCGAAGAACGCTTCCTCGTAGACGCTGCGGGACCAGCGGACGACGCCGATGACCTGGAGGAGCTTGCGCTGCTTAGAGAGGACAATCTCCATCCGGACCAGGCTGCCGAAGGGCAGGCCCACGTTGGCCATGATCCGGACTCCGCCCGGTGAGATATCCTTGGTCAGGGCGTTGATCGTTTTCGCAGCGGCGGGTAGGTCGACATCGGAAAGAAGCTCGATGGAAACCTTGTCCTCTCCCTGGATCCGGCTTTCTCTTCGCCTGTCTTTTGTCGCCGCCGGCACTTCCTTTTTCTTGCGCATTTAGGCCTTCATCTCTTTTAGTCGTTCAACTCGAGCCTTTTCGGGAAAGCCGCCGGATTTCTTGTTCGGCCATGGCCGTTGTTTAGAAATATATCAGCATGAGCGGCGAATATCAATAGCCTAGTCAAGGCGCCTAATTTGACCTGAATTTACTAATCCTATTGATTTTATAAAATTAGTATGGTATTATCCATTCGGGTTCCTGTTTGGCTGGCTGGGCAGGAAGCTGCCATCCCAAAACCCCTCCTTTTGCTAATTCCCCGACACAGCCAGCACTTCTGCTAGGGAAGGAGAAGGATGCAACGATTCAAGCTTATTCTTAGTTATTCTATGTAATTAGTAGGATACAAGGAGACGCCGATGTCGCGTAATAAGATAGATATGGGGGCCGGGGATGTTTGGCTCGAAGCCCCCGGAACAAAGGACCTGCTGCATCTGGAGAACTTTGATTTATTAGCCGAGGACCGCCTCTCCGGGACCGACCGGCATCCCGAGAACTCAGGCCCGGATGGGGAGCTCAGGCCTCCGGCGGCAGAGGAGGCCTCTTATCCCAGCGCCGACCTGGTGCGCATCTACCTCAAGCAGATGGGGAGCGTCATGCTTCTGACTAGGGAAGGCGAGACGCAGCTCGCCAGGCGAATCGAGCGCGGCCGGAAAGCGGTGCTCAAAGCGCTGGTCAAGTCCCCTTTTCTGGCGGAGGAATTGTCCGCTGTCCGGAAGCGCATCAAGGACGATCCTCAGGAGCTGCGGGAATTTTTCGACCTCACCGAATCCGATCTCGAGGGAGAGCGGGCGGCTTCGCTGCAGGAAACGGCCCGAGCGAAGGTCAACAGGATCATCAGGCTTCTTTCGGCGATCGGGCAAATGCCTTCTAATAAGAAGACCCGGTTCAGGCGCGGCCGCCGGCTCGTTTCGCTGACCCGTCAGGTTCAGGACCTCAACCTGCGGCCGGAATCTATGGAATCGCTGACCGAACAGGTCGTGGCCCGAACGCGGACCCGCTCCGTCTCCCGGCGGAGAAAAATGCGTTCCCCCGGTGTCGCCACCGCCGCTGAAATGGCGGCGGCAAAGAGGCTGCGGGATGAGGCGAAAAAGGAGCTCGTCGCCGCCAACCTCAGGCTGGTCATCTCGATCGCCAAAAGGTATCAAAACCGCGGTATGCATTTCCTGGATCTGATTCAGGAGGGAAACATCGGTCTGATGAAGGCGGCCGACCGGTTCAACTACCGGCTCGGCCATAAATTCTCCACTTACGCGACGTGGTGGATCCGTCAGGCCGTCACCCGGGCCATCGCCGACCAATCCCGCACCGTCCGCATTCCGGTCCACCTGAGCGAGACTCTGCAGCGATTGAAAAAGCTGACTCAGTCCTTTGTCAGGAAAAACGGCCGCGAGCCGTCGGTCGCCGAAAGCGCCCGGCTGCTGGGGTTGCCCAGGAAGAAGTTCCTCGAAATCCTGCAGAACACTCAGGAAACGCTGTCCATCGAGGCCCCGATCGGGGCTGATGGAGAATCCAGCCTGAGCGATTTCCTCAAGGACGACCGCGTCCCCTCTCCGACCGATACGGTCATTCACTCCAGCCTCCGGGAGCAGATCGACGAGGCCCTCCAGAACCTGAGCGAGCGCGAGGCCGAGGTCATCCGCCTGCGCTTCGGGCTCGGAACGAATGCGGACCATACGCTGGAGGAGGTGGGACAACAGCTTCAGGTAACGCGGGAAAGGATCAGGCAGATCGAGGCCAAAGCGCTCCGCAAACTCCAGGACCCCGAGCTGAACGGCAAGCTGAGGAGCTATTCCTGAGGCCGGCTCAGAACGGGATCCGTCTCTGCGGATGCTCAGCGCCGTCCCAGCAGTAGGTGCAGACCTTTTCCTTGGGCAGGCCGATGGCGGAGACCAGGTCGTCCAAGATCTGGTACCTGAGGGTGGTCAGGTTCAACCTGCGCCGGACCCTTTCTTCCATCGCTTTATACTTGTCCGATCCGGGACGGGAATAATCGGTCAGGTCGCCGACATTATCCCCCTCTAGCTCCCGGATGGCCTTCCGGGCGGCCAAGTCCCATTCCGATTTGGAGACGGAAAAATTCAGGAATTTGCAGCCGTAAACGAGGGGCGGGCAGGCCGGTCTCATGTGGACTTCGAGCGCCCCGGCGTCGTACAGCCTCTGAATGGTGTCTTTGAGCTGGGTCCCCCTGACGATGGAATCCTCGCAGAAGAGGATTCGCTGGCCGGCGATCAGCTCGCGGATGGGGATGAGTTTCATCCGGGCGACCAGGTCCCTGACGGCCTGGCTCTGGGGCATGAAGCTGCGGGCCCAGGTCGGGGTGTACTTGACGAAGGGCCTTTTGAAGGGGACGCCGGCTTCGGCCGCGTACCCCAGGCCGTGGCCGATCCCCGAATCCGGGATCCCGGCCACGAAATCGATCGCAATCGGGTTTCGCCGGGCCAGGAAAGCGCCGCAGCGGTTGCGCACCCACTCCACATTGATCCCCTCATAGCTCGAAGCCGGGTAGCCGTAATAGACCCAGAGGAAGCCGCAGATCTGGAGGTACTCGTGGGGCGGGGATTTTTGCTCGTAGCCGTCCTCGCTGAGGAAGACGATCTCACCCGGTCCCAGGTACTTCTCTGTCTGGAAGCCGAGGTTGGGAAAGGAACACGTCTCCATGGCCGCGGCGACGCTGCCGACTCCTTGGCCGATGACGACCGGAGTCCGGCCCCATTTGTCGCGGGCGGCATAGATGCCACGGTCGCTGAGGATGAGGAGCGAGCAGGATCCCTGGATTGATTCCTGGGCCGCAGCGATCCCGGTCTCGAACGATTCTTCCTGGCTGATCAGCGTGGCGACGAGCTCGGTTGGGCTGATCTCTCCCCCGCTGATCTCGGAAAAATGGACCCGGCGGCTCTGGAACGCCCGCTTGCTCAGCTCATCGGCGTTTTTGATGGCGCCGACCGTGACGATGGCGAAGCTGCCGAGATGGGAGCGGATGAGGAGCGGCTGGTTATCGGTGTCGCTGATGACCCCGATGCCGCTGCGGGCGTGCATGGCATCGATGTGGGGGTCGAACTTGGAGCGGAACTGGTCGTTCTCGATGCTGTGAATGACCCGGACAAATCCGTCCGGCTGGCAAACCGCCAGCCCGCCCCGTCGGGTTCCCAGATGAGAATGATAATCGGTGCCGTAGAAAAGGTCGCTGATACAGTCATTTTTGGAAATCACGCCGAAGAAACCGCCCATCCTTCTCTCCTTCCCGCAGCCTAATGCTCGCCGAAAGCAAAAAGATATTCGCCCTTCTCGCCCAGTTTTTGATAGCGGACCTGGCCGCCGACGATCGTGTAGACGACTGCCGCCGTCGTGATCTCCTCTTCGGGGATGCTCATGATGTCCTTGCTGAGGACTGTGATGTCGGCCAGCTTACCCGGGGTCAGAGACCCCAGGATGTCCTCCTGGAAAGCGGCAAAGGCTCCGTTGAGGGTATAAGACCGCAAGGCCTCCTCTCTCGTCATCCGCTGGGAGGGAAAGAAGGCTTCGCCGTTTTTCATTTTTCGCGTCACCGTGGCATAAAAGGAGGCGATGGGGTCGACCTCCTCGACGGGCGCGTCCGTCCCGTTCGAGATCACCGCCCCCGTTTTCATCAGCTCCCGCCAGACATAAGCGCCCTGCCGGGCTCTTTTCTCTCCCAGTTTCTTGATCACCCAGGGACCGTCGGACGTGCAGTGGATCCCCTGCATGGCCGCGATCACCCCGAGTTTTCCAAAGCGGGGAATATCCTCCGGCTGGAGATGCTGGGCGTGCTCGATACGCCAGCGCAGGTCTTTCTTCTCCGGATGGGCGGCGAAAGCCTCTTCGTAGATGTTGAGGACCTCGCGGTTGGCGCGGTCGCCGATGGCGTGAGTGCAGAGCTGAAAACCGTTCTCGACAGCCAGGCGGGCCGTCTCTTTTATGACCTCGAGCGGGACCGTATTCAACCCGGTCGAGGTGGGAAGGTCGTCGTAGGCCTCCAGAAGCCAGGCCCCATGGGCGCCCAGGGCGCCGTCCATCAGCCGCTTGATCGCCCGTACCGTGAGGTGATTATTTCCCGCCCCCATGATCTTGTACTCATTGAGGCGTGTCTCCAACGCTTGATTCCCGGCGCTGATCATAGCGTAGAGACGGACTCCGAGCTTCCCTTCTTCGGCCAGCGATTTGTATAAGTCGATAGTCCCGAAAGACGCTCCGGCGTCGTGAAAACTGGTGATCCCCTTGGCCAGGCATTCTTTCGCGGCCAGAACGATGGCCTGTCTATCTTCTTCCTGGATCTCTGCCGGAGTCCTTTTCATTTGATAACCGACCATGGCCCTGCCGAGCAGCCCCTGCGCGGTTTCACGGAACGCTCCGATCGGGTTGCCCGCGGCATCCCTGACAATCTCTCCCCCGGGCGGATTCTGCGTCTTCTTTGTAACGCCGGCCATCTCCATGGCCTTAGCGTTGACCAGACAGGAATGGCCGCTGGCATGGGTGAGCAGGACGGGGTTGTCCGGAGACACCTTGCTGAGGTCATGATGAAAGGGCAGGCCGTCGACGCTGGGTTGGGGGACCTTGTCCCATTTTTCCTGGTGCCATCCGCGGCCGCGGATCCAATCCCCGGGCTCAGCCTGTTTGACCGCCGCCTTGACCAGGGCGACGATCTCATCCCAGCCCTTCGCCTTGCTCAGGTCGAGGATCATCTGCGCTTCCCCCACTCCGCTGAAATGGCCGTGGCTGTCGATGAAACCGGGAACGGCCAGTTTCCCCTGCAGGTCGATGACCTTGGTGGCGGCGTCGACATAGGCTTTGATTTTCTGAGTGCTCCCGACCGCCGTAATCCGGTCGCCTGTAATGGCCAGCGCTTCCGCCTGCGGCATATTTTGATCCAGGGTCACAATCTGACCGTTTGTCAAGACGAGGTCGGCCGGAATCTTCTTAACTGTGCAGCCGGGATAGACTGCGGCGATCAAGGCGAGAGCCGCTACAAAAGCCAGTTTTAAAAAGCGGGCACGTTGCATCTCAACACTCCTCGGTTTTAGGTTGGAGTTTGTTCACTCTTCTAACTCGACGAAAGTCATCTTCTCGCCGCTCTATCTTAGTTTTTCCGCGGCTGCATTTCAACCGCATATTCTGTGTCCAGGCAATTAAGATCCTGGAATCCGCGCCGAATTGTCTGACTGCCCTTCCGAACAGCCAGATTGACAAAGTTTCGAAAATTCATAACGATGTAAAAAACAATCCTTAAGGAGGTCTTTCATGCCGCGAAAAAGAATCCTTATCGGAACGAGAGCCATTCTCATCATCCTTGCCCTTAGCCTGTCTTTACTGGGCGCGCAGGAAAAAAAGGGACAGGCGCAGGAGAGCCTGTTCTCCAAGCTCTCCCTCGGCGAGCTCAAGTTCCGGGGCATCGGCCCGGCCCTGACTTCGGGCCGGATCTCGGACTTCGCCGTCAACCCGAAGAACAAGAGCGAATATTTCGTCGCTTCCTCCTCCGGCGGCGTCTGGAAGACCACCAACGCGGGAACGACGTTTGAGTCGGTATTCGATGGTGAGGGCTCTTATTCCATCGGCTGCGTCGTCATGGACCCGCGCAACCACAATGTCGTCTGGGTCGGGACGGGCGAAAACAACAATCAGCGGAGTGTCGCCTACGGCGATGGAGTCTATAAGTCCGAAGACGGCGGAAAAACCTGGAAGAACCTGGCGTTGAAAGCGTCCGAGCACATCGGCATGATCGCCACCGACCCGCGCGATTCCGATATCGTCTATGCCGCGGCCTACGGGCCTCTGTGGAAAGCCGGGGGCGAGCGGGGCCTGTACAAAACGGCGGACGGGGGAAAGACCTGGAAACCCGTCCTGGCTATCAGCGAGAACACCGGTGTGAGCGAGGTCCATCTCGACCCCCGCAACCCCGATGTCGTCTACGCCGTTGCCCACCAGCGCCGGCGCCATGTCTACACCCTGCTCGGCGGAGGACCCGAGTCGGCCATCTATAAATCAAAGGACGGCGGCGACAGTTGGGAAAAAATCGTCCGCGGGCTTCCGGACGGCGACCTGGGCCGGATCGGTCTGGCCCTCTCCCCGGCCGATCCTGAATACATGTATGCGATCGTGGAGGCAAAGGAAGGAAAGGGCGGGTTCTACCGCAGCACCAACCGCGGCGTATCCTGGGAAAGGCGGGGCGGGTATCATTCATCCGGCAACTATTATCAGGAGATCATCTGCGATCCCCAGGATCCCGAGCGCGTCTATTCCATGGACGTCAACCTCCAGGTGACGGATGACGGCGGCCTGACCTGGAAGAACCTGGGCGAAAGGAGCAAACATATCGACAACCACGCCATCTGGATCGATCCCGGCGACACGGCCCATTACCTGGTGGGATCGGACGGGGGAATATATGAATCATTCGACCGGGGCCAGACGTGGAAACTCATGACCAACCTGCCCGTGACCCAGTTCTACAAAATCGCCGTGGACTATGCCGAGCCTTTCTATAATGTTTACGGCGGAACCCAGGACAATTACAGCCTGGGCGGGCCGTCCCGGACGACGAGCGCCCACGGCATCGTCAGCTCCGACTGGATCACGACCCAGGGCGGCGACGGGTTCGAATCGCAGGTCGACCCCAAGGATCCGAACATCATCTACGCCCAGTCCCAGCACGGCGGACTCGTCCGTTTCGACAGGAAAAGCGGGGAAGCCCTGGGCATCCAGCCGAAGGAGCGCAACGGCGAAAAGGCCTACCGCTGGAACTGGGATTCGCCTCTCCTGATCAGCCCCCACTCCAACACCCGGCTCTATTTTGCGGCGAACAAGGTTTTCCGGAGCGACGACCGGGGCGATTCCTGGAAGGTCATCAGCGACGACCTGACCCGCCAGGTCGACCGGAACACGCTGGAGGTCATGGGCCGCTCCTGGCCGATGGACGCCGTGGCCAGACATTCTTCCACTTCGCGATACGGAAACATCGTCTCCCTGGACGAATCTCCTGTCAAAGAGGACCTGCTCTACGTCGGGACCGACGACGGGTTGATCCAGTTCAACGAAGACGCCGGCCGGACCTGGCGCCGGATCGATTCGTTTCCCGGCGTCCCCGAGCGGACCTACGTCAATGACATCGTCGCCTCCGCCCACGAGCCGGGCACGGTCTATGCCGCTTTCAACAATCACAAGAACGGCGATTTCAAGCCGTATGTTTTGAAGAGCGTCGATGCGGGACGGACATGGCAGTCCATCGCCTCGAACCTGCCCGAGCGGGGGTCCGTCTATGCCCTGGCGGAAGACCACGTCAGGAAGGACCTGCTTTTCGCCGGGACTGAGTTCGGCCTTTTCGTCACCGTCGACGGAGGCAAGAGCTGGAGCCAGATGAAAGGGGGGCTGCCGACGATCGCCATCCGGGATATCGCCGTCCAAAAGAGGGAGAACGACCTCGTCCTGGCCAGTTTCGGCCGCGGAATTTTCATCCTGGATGACTATTCACCGCTCCGTCAAATCGACGAAACCCTGCTTAACAAGGAAGCCCATCTCTTTCCGGTTAAAGATGCCTGGATGTTCATGGAATCCTACCCCCTCGGCAATCTCGGGACGAAAGAAAAGGGGTTCCAGGGTGAGATGTATTTCAACGCCCCCAACCCGCCCGTCGGCGCCGTTTTCACCTATTATCTCAAGGAGAGCATCCAGACACTGAAGGAAAAACGGGAGAAGGACGAAAAAGACGCGTTCAAAAATAACAAGTCAATCCCCTATCCGACGTACGAACAGATAAAGGCCGAGGAGGAAGAAGAAAAACCGCACCTGATCTTCACCATCTCGGATGCGGAAAACAATGTCGTCCGCACGCTCCGGGCTCCGGCCAAGGCAGGGCTGCACAGGATCGTCTGGGATTTCCGTTATCCCGCGCTGAACCCGACGCTGGCGGACGAGGACAACCCGGCGGAAAGCGGCCCCTCCGGAACACCGGTCATGCCCGGAAAATATCAAGTCTATTTGTCTAAGAGTGTTGGCGGGACACTCACGCGGCTGACAGAGTCGATCGCCTTTGCTGCAACCCCGCTCGCCAACGTGACCCTCCCCGCCTCAGACCGGGCGGAGCTGGCCTCTTTCCAGCGCCAGGTGGCCGGCCTCAGCCGGGACGTCAACGCTGCGGCCGCCGTCGTCAGGGACCTGGGGGAAAAAACCCGGCATTTTAAGGCGGCTGTGAAAAGGTTGAGCTCGGACGATGCCGGGCTGGCCGCGGAAATCCAGACGCTGGAGATGAAGCTGGCGGACATCCGAATCAAGCTCTTCGGTGACAGACGCCTGGGGGAGGTCGACAAGGATGCCGAGCCGGGTCTGGTCGAGCGCGTCAGCGGGGCCGTGCGCAGCCATTGGCGGTCCACAGCGGCTCCCACCCTAACACAGCGGTCCGGTTATGAGATCGTAGCCGAGGAATTCAAACTGCTGCTGGATGAGCTGAGGAAGATCGTCGAAACCGACGTCAAGAAGATCGAAAAAACTCTCGAGGGTTTGGGCGCCGCCGCGACCCCGGGGCGTCTGCCGGAGTGGAAAAAGGACTGACCTTTACCCTCCCGGCTGCAGCGCATCCTCGCCCAGAACGTTGTCCAGCGTTTCGAGGAAGAATTCCGCATCCGCCCTGGTGAAAACGAGGGGCGGCTTGATCTTCAGCACGTTCCGGAAGGGACCGTCCGTGCTGACCAGGACCTTTTTGTCTTTCATCCGCTCTGTGACGTAGGCGGCCTCCGCCGTGGCCGGAGCCAGCGTTTGTCGGTCGAGCACGAGTTCGACCCCCAAAAACAACCCCAGACCCCGCACATCTCCAACGAGCGGGAAGCGTTCTTTCAACCGCTCCAGGCCGGCCTTAAGGCTGGTCCCCACCTCCAGGGCGTTTTGCTGCAGGCGCTCATCACGGATGACATCGAGAACGGCCAGGCCCACGGAGCAGGAGACGGGGTTGCCCCCGCAGGTGTTGAAATATTCCATTCCGGTCTGGAAAGAGGCCGCGATTTCGGGCGTCGTGACGACGGCAGCTAGCGGATGCCCGTTGCCGATCGGCTTTCCCATGGTGACGATGTCGGGGACCACGCCCTGTGTTTCGAATCCCCAGAAATGAGTGCCCACCCGGCCGAACCCGACCTGGACCTCGTCGGCGATACAGACTCCTCCGGCGCGACGGGCATGACGGAAAGCCGCTTCCAGGTATCCGGCCGGATAAACGACCTGTCCGGCGCAGCTCATCAGTGATTCGCAGATGAAGGCGCAGAGGCCTTTCCCTGAATCGGTCAGTTTCTGAATCTCAGTCTCGACGTGGCCGGCATAGAGAGCGCCAGCCGCCGGGTCGCTGTTTTTATGCGGCCCCCGATACCCGTCCGGGGTGATGGCCTGGTGGACGTGGGCCGGGGCTCCTTCGCCCCCGGGACCGTCAAATTTGTAGGGACTGATCTCGACGAGCGAGCTCAAATTGCCGTGGTAGGCGCCTGCCACGACGATCAGGTCGCGTTTCTTCGTCTGCGCCCGGGCCAGCCGCAGGGCCAGGTCATTGGCCTCGCTGCCGCTGCAGACAAAATAAAAAACGCGCAGGGGCTCCGGAAGTGTCTCGGCCAGACGCCGCGCGTACTCGACGATATGGTCATGGAGATAGCGCGTGTTCGTGTTGAGCACGGCCATTTGCTCCCGGGCCGCTGCGACCACCCGGGGGTGGCAGTGCCCGACATGAGGCACATTGTTGACTGCGTCCAGGTTCGCCTGGCCGTCCTCATCATAGAGAAACTGGCGAAATCCGCGCACGATCTTGAGCGGCCGGCGGTAGGAGATGCTCAGGTTGGGGCCGAGGAAGCGGCGGCGCAGGCTCAGGATCTCGGACGGGCTTCTTTCCTTGGCGCGCGCTGAAAGGAGATCCCCCGGCAGGTTGAGAATCAAGTTGGGGTCCGGGCACAGGCTCAGCATAACGCGTCGGCGGCTGGGAGGGGCCACGCCCGGAAAGTCCCCTGTGTTATCCAACATATCCGAGATGACCTGGAAGTGGAGATGCGGCGGCCAGCCGCCGTTTTCCGAGAGGCGGCCGATGCGTCCGATCTGGTCCCCTTTCCTGATTATCCGGGCTTCGTCCATACCGATAAGGGAATCCTCGCTCAGGTGGCCATAGAGGGTGAAGAATTTAAGGTCTTCCGAAACGGCATGCTCGAGGATGACGGTCGGGCCGTAATCCAGACTCCCGCTGTTGCCGCGGGCGCTGTGGACTATTCCATCGAGAGGCGCCAGGACAGGGGACCCGGGCTCCACAAAAAGGTCAATGCCCAGATGAATGGTCCTCCACTCCGGGGAGTCATTGCCCGGAGTCTTGAAAATATCGCTGCTGTAGAGCCGGCGGACTTCGTTGTATCGCCCGATCCCGACTTCTGCGCCGCCGGCGGTCAGCCGTCCGAAGAGCAGACCGCTGAGCTCCTGCATATCGTCAGAGCCTGTCGGGGAGCTCAGTTCGCGGCTGCCCACGCTCAGGTCAAAGACGATTGGAGGCGCCTTTCTAAAGTTAGCGGCCACGACAGGTCCAAACTCAGGCCGGGCTTCTTGGAGCCAAGCCACGACCCCGCCGGCCTTTGGGCAGGGAGGAAGTTGACAGGCGTCGCGGAAGACACACAGCGCCAGCCTGGGGTGGAGTTCCCGCCAGCGGCGGAGCAGGGCCCAGGCCGGTTTTTCGGAGATCGATAGGTACTCGTTGTTTTGCTCCTGACTTCTCTGCTCGGCGGAGATAGTCACGCTGAGGCACAGGCGGATGGCAACCAGGTCATAGAGGAGTCCGACTTCCGATTCCGTCAGCGGGAATGCTCCATGGTATCCGGAAACAATGTCCGCAGCTGCGGCCAGGGGATCGTTTTTATCCATCATAGCGTACGCTGTGCCGACGGCCAGCTCAATTGCCGGATGACCGAGGACCATATCACCGAAGTCGATGATTCCGCTGACTTTGGCGAAGCGTCCGTCAACTCCGGGCCCGGCGTGGCCGACGAGAACGTTATAATCATTCGCGTCGTTGTGAATAACGGACTTCCTCAGCCGCTCTAGTTGCGGTCCGGTCTCCGTCTCAAAGCGCCGCAAGAAGAATTCGATGAGCGCCCTCCTTTCCAGATCCCGGACATGAACAAGGGTCTTCCGGATGGTCAATGGAGCCTGCCTCAGGTTCCATTTCAGGTCCCGGTCCGCCCCTGGATGTTGAAGGGAGGACAAGGCCCTGTCCATCGTTCCCAAAAAAACGCCCAGGCTGCGAAGGAGTGCGGGTTGATGGGGCTTCACCCGGGCGAACATACGTCCGGGCAGGTAGCTCATCATCCGGACATAATGACGAGAGCCCTCTCCGTGCTCCGCCAGGGCGATGGTGCCTCCGCCGGCGGTTTCGACGAGTTGGGGCCATTCGTATTCCCCCGCCTCCCGCCGGAGATGAGCGATGGCCGCGTTCTGCAGGTCAAGGACTTCCGGGTTTTCCGTGGAATTCGAAATTTTGAGGACGAATTCCCCGCCGCGGTCATCATGAAAATGAAAATTCTGATCCCGTTCGCTTGGGAGCTCAAGCAACGGCCCGCTCCGGCCGTAAAGTTCCCGGATCAAGGAGGACGCCTCCGCGGCGGAAAAACGCGGCCGGCTGGATGAAATCGGACACATGGGTTGACTCCTCGCCAATGAATTATTTTCGCCAGAGGGTTCTGGCCCGGGCCAGTTCTCTGAGGTCGTCTTGGCGGACGATCTGATGACAAAGCGACGTCTCCTCTTCCAGCGTCAGGACCTGGCTGCGGGAGAGCACGGTCTCACCGTATAAGACTTCGCCCCGGTAATCGACTTCGATCTCGATGGGAACGGATGCGGTGATGACCTCGGCCGGGACGGCTTCCACCGCCCACTCGATATAGACTACGTGATTGACGTGCTTGTTCCAGTCCAGGTCCCCCATTCTAACCCGAAAAGGCAGTTCAAAATCGATCTTGGTGAGGTCCGGCAGGGGCATGAAATCGTCAGCGATCGCCCGGCGGGGATCCTGAAGAAAGTCACCCAGGTTCTCGACCACCGGGACTGGTTTTTTCCTCAGCACGTCGAGCAGCATCCACGAAGTCGTCGCCGCCGCGACCGCGTTGCCGGCTTGATCCGTGAGCTCGAATTCGCGCAGGGCAAACAATCCTTTCCGGGCCGATGGCCAAGTCGTCATCCGGAGCTCTTCTCCCCAACCGGGGTAGCGGAAAATTCGGATATGATAGCGCGACAGGACCCAGGTGAGTTTTTTCTTGATCAGGTCCAGGACCGAAGCGCCCAGCCTGGCAGCGTGGTCGGCGGCCGACTCCTGGAAATAGTCCAGCAGGCAGGGCAACTTGACCCGGCCGCGCGGCCCCGCCTCCGAGGCACCGACAATAAAGATGCGGGATAAACGGGCGTTATCTCCGGATATTTCGCCGCTCATCTCATCGCTACTCCTCTTGTTAGATATCCGCTCTTCCTGCCACAGGCAAAATCGCGATTTGTCTTTTTATTGATATAATATCGCGCTTCTAAACGCAACTGCCAATAATTTTCCGTCTTGTTTTCATAGCCAAGGCACCAGGGGGAAACCGAAACAGGACCCATTCACATCTCTCAAATAGAGATGGCCACTCCGGGTTGTTTTGCTTTCTTTTCAACCCTGTATTATATTCAACACACTTGTCCTGGATCATTCATGAAATGAAGAAGAAAGAGTCCCCTCTCCCTGGAGAGACCGTGTCGCAATTGCAAATTGTCATTGCGAGCGACCGCAGGGAGCGCGGCAATCTCCTTTCTTTTTAACACATTATGAGATTGCTTCGATCGCTTCGCTCTCTCGCAATGACGTTGCGACACAGCCTCGGAGGGGAGAGGGTCGGGGTGAGGGTGATTATAAAAAGCCCCCCTCCCCTTCATCCCCTCCCGCCAGGGGAGGGGAGATTTTTTTCCCTGTTTCATGGATAGGTCAGGTTATAGACTTGCTTTTTTGGTTGCACCGGATGTCGTCCTGGAAAAAAAACGCGGCAGCCGTCATCATCGGCGGCGGGAT
>CAZYWP010000003.1:42465-76793 GCA_964651495.1 uncultured Eubacteriales bacterium
ACCGGATGTCGTCCTGGAAAAAAAACGCGGCAGCCGTCATCATCGGCGGCGGGATCATGGGAACCGCCACGGCCTACCACCTGGCAAAGCGGGGCCTCGAAAACATCGTCTTGCTGGAAAAAGGACTCCTCGCCCAGGGTTCCACAGGCCTCAGCGTGGGGGGGATTCGCCAGCAGTTTTCTCATCCCGCCAACATCCTCCTTTCTCAGGAGTCCGTCCGGGTGTTCGAGCGTTTTGAGGAGGAATTCGGCGTCGATATCGGATTCAGCCGGGCCGGGTACCTCTTTCTTGCCAGGACGGAGGAGACCTGGCAGGAGTTTCTGGCCTCGGTCGAAATTCAGCGCCGCCTCGACGTCCCGGTGGAGGTCCTGGCACCTGATCAAATCCTGGAGCGCTGGCCGTATTTGAATATCGGGGATATCGTCGGCGGGACATTCTGCTCTGCGGACGGATATGCAGATCCCTACCTCGTCACCATGGGTTTCGCCGCCGCAGCCCGTCGGCTCGGCGTCCGGGTCGACGAAATGACCGAAGTGACAGGAATTCGGGTATTGCGGGACAGAATCCAAGCAGTGGAGACCCGGCAGGGCGTAATCCTTTCGCCGCTGGTGGTCAACGCCGCCGGGCCATGGGCGGCGCTGGTGGCAGAAATGGCGGGCCGTGCCCTTCCGGTCAGGCCCTGCCGCCGCCAGGTCTTCCTGACCGACGCGTTCGATGCTCTGCCCCGGCCAGTGCCGATGATCATCGACCAGGAGGTGACGTTCTACCTGCGCGGCGCCGCGCCGGGGCTGATCATGGGCATGAGCGATCCGGACGAGCCCCCGAGTTTTCATCTGCACGTCGACCGGGAGTTCATGGAAAAAGTGGTCGAGGCGGCCGTCCACAGAGTCCCTCTCCTCGAGAAGGCCGGCATCCTCCGCGGCTGGGCCGGGCTCTATGAGATTACCCCGGATGATAACCCGATCATCGGTGAGATGCTGTCACTCGGAGGGTTTTTCTGCGCCGTCGGGTTCTCCGGGCACGGATTTCAGCACGGCCCCGCCGTTGGCCGGATCCTGAGCGAACTCATCCTCGATGGTCGGACTGATTTCGACCTTGCTCCGTTCTCTTTTGACCGCTTCGCGGGGAAGAGCGAGGGAGAAAAAAGAGTCGTCTGAACGGGAACGAAAGAGGGGTGCCCATCTCAGCTGGAGGCCCGCCGCAGTCCGCCTCTCAGGATGGACTGAGCGGCGAGGTCGGCCGTGCGGACGGCGGTCGGGACGCCGCCCAGGAACAGCTCGGAGGCGGCGTAAATTCCGACCATGAGGAGGTTTTCGACCGGAGTCGTGATCAGCAGCTTTTGTCCAAAGGCCCGTTCATAATCGGCGCTCCAGGTCCAGCCGGCGATCGATCCCTGGAAGCGATGGCCCCAGTCCTCGTAGGTTAAGGGTGTGGCCACCTCCATCAGTTCGACGGCCGAACCGAGGCCGGGGAGAACGTTTTCGGCCGTCTGGATAAGCCGGCGGGCCAGGTCCATCTTATACGGTTTATAATCCTCCCTCCTCTTTTTCTCGCCAGCTCTGAAGCCGGAGAAGTGGCCATAAGGGAAGTTCACCCGCAGGATCAGCGAAACCCTGCCCTCGGGCGCATGGCCGGGCGCATTATCCGACCAGCGGCAGATTTCGACCTCCCGGCGGGCGAAATCCTCCAGGTCAACCTTCACCTCGCCCTCCGGGTTCTCTCTTTGGAGGTAGAAAAGGTGGGTGGCCCCCATGCGGCTGAGGTCCACCCGGCTCGGGTCGACGCCGAGATAGAGGCAGAGCTCGGAGCCCGTATACGGAATTTCCCTTATCTTGTCAAGAAAGGGAGTGGGAACCTGATCGCCCGGCACGAGCTCGAGAAAAGTCCGCTTGTAGTCGGCGTTGGAGACGACCCAGTCGGCCCGAAATATCTCTCCTTTGTCCGTCCGGACTCCCTCCACCCTTCCCCGCCTGATCATGATCTGATCTGCGGCCGTGGCCAGTTTGACCTCTCCGCCGCGCTTCAGGATCGCCCCGCGCAGCCGATCGCTCAGGCCATGAATGCCCCAGGAGGGATACCAGATGCCCACGCGGGAAATCACATTCCACATAAAGGCCAGGTTCAGGACGGACATCTCGGGCTCCGACGTTCCCTGCGACCCGAGAAAGTGAATCAGGCGTTGATCGGCTAAATGCCGCTCCAGCATCGCCCGACAGGGAGTCCGGGACAACTCGCGGACGAGCCCGAGTTTAACCTGAACCGCCCGGCTGTCCGTTTCCGGCGGCCGGCCCGCGTTGCCCAATTGATAATCCGGATGCCAGAGATAGACATCTCCGGCCAGGGCGATCGCGCTCTCCAGGTCCACGAAAAAGGCGTCGAGGCCTGGCGCCTCCGCGGCAAAAGTCTTTTTGAGTTCTTCCCTGACCTCGTCGAGAGGATGGGAATAGACAATGTCGAACCCGGGCGTGATCAGTTGAAAATGATTCCGCTTGAACTCGAGGGGGTCGTCGATTCCGACCCGGCCGAGAAATTCCCGCACCAGACCGGGAAAGCTGAACGAGAGAGGGCCCATCGGGAAGGCGTAACCGCCCCGCCTGAAAATATAGCCGGTTCCTCCGACGTGGATGTCCTTTTCCAGGACCAGGACTTGGCGCCCGTTCGCCGCCAGCTCGGCCGCGCAGCTCAAACCGGCGATTCCCGCGCCGATGACAATGATATCGTATTTCATTCCTGTTCAGGTCAACCCAGGGGAAAAGCCAGAAAGATCAAGATGTCCCAGACCGTGTGGCTGACGGCGATTAGCAGAACGGACCGATAGCGCCGGTACAGGGCACCCCAGTAAAGGCCGCAGACAAGGGCGGCAGCGACAAGCACAAGGTTGCGGGAGCTCAGATGAACCGCGGCGTACAGGGCCGCCGCCGCGAGCCAACCCATGGGGAATCCAAACCGGCCTTCAAACTGCCTTTGCAGCAGCCCGCGCCAGAAGACTTCCTCGCCCGGCCCGATCAAAAGGGTGATCAGAAGCGTGACCCGAAGGGTTGAAGCGGAACTTTTGAATGAATAGACCTCGTTGATTCCTGCGGGAGCTGAAGAGAACAGGGCTCGCACAAGAAAGCTGCCGGCGACGAAGGCGAGATAAAGGACTCCGGCAGTCAGGACGCCGAGGAACAATTTCTCAACCACGTTCAACTCGAAATCGCGGCGGAGATGGGGCCAGAAGGAAGAGTCCAGGGTCAAACCAAGAAAACACAGAATGACGATGTTGGCGCCCATCCACCACCAGAAGTCCGCCGGCCCCAAGCGTCGGAGGGCGAAAAGAGGCAGGAAAAGCAGGACGGCCGCAGCCGCGGGCAAAAGGAGCTTGAGCGCACGCGCCGGCGGGTTTTCCGACTGAGCGGGGCTGGAAATTCTCATGTTTCGGTGCGGCTCAAGACTTCATCAGGCGGGCCGATTTCAAACTTTTTCCAGGATGAAATGGAGCCAGACAGCGGCGGTCGAGAGGAGGCCAAACACAAGGTTATAGTTAGCCGTGGCGCCGTCGAGAATAAGGAAATCCATCGGCCGGCGCGGAGCGATGCGCCGCCGGGCCCGCCCCCAAAGAGCCAGCGCCCGCGGGAAGGCCAGCCCAACCAAAAGAAACGTCGCCGGCATTCCGATCGGACTTTTGCCGGCGAAAACTCGGACTAAAATTAGCATGAAATCGATGAGAAACGGGGCCAAGATTAAAAATCCATAATAATAAAGGGACCGTTGATCGCCGAGCACGGCCGCTACCGTCGTCACCTTTCTCTCCTTGTCGGAGATCGAATCCCGCCAGTTGTTGGCGTGCAGGATAGCGCTGACGAGCAAGGCCATGGGAACCGTCCAGATCACCGGAACCCAGGAAAAGGACTTTGTCTGGACAACCCAGGCGCCGAGCGACCCGAGCAGGCCGAAATTGAGGAACACGGCCAGGTCGCCGAGAGCATGGGATTTCAGCCCGGTATAAAAGACGCCGATGACGACGCCGGCCGCTCCGATGATGAGAAGGACGGTGCCGGTGACGAAGACAAGATAGAGCCCGATCGCGGAGCCGAGAAGGAACATAAAGGCCGAGCCGGCTCCCACCTGAAAGGGAGTCCGCCAACCGCGCACGATCGCCCCGCTCACCGGCGTGATGTCGCGGTCAAGGCCGCGCTGGAAGTCGAAGACATCGCTGAGCATGTTGGCGGCGGTGTGAAGGATCATCATCGCAGCCAAGGCCAGAAGGAAGCGGCCGGGCGAAAAAGCAGCCCGGCCGATGACGACGGCCAGCGATGTCCCGAAGATGACCGGCATGGTCGAGGCCGGCAGGGCCCACGGCCGGCCGGCGGTGATCCATTTCTTAAAGAAAGAAGGCGGGGGCTGGGATTCCATTCCGCAGGCTATTTAAGGAGAGAGCCGCTGTCCCCAACTCTCCAGGCTCCCTCGATCTGGACATACAGGACAGTCCGCAGGACCTCCTGCTTCTTTTCGTTGTTGTACTTGATGTCGACGAGCATCCAGTCTTCGAGCCCGGAGAAGGCCATGTTGAGCCGGGCCTCGTTGGGCTTGGCGAAATTCGCCCCCCGGAAGTGTCCAAGGATGGACTTATCCTTGCCGTAGTTCTTTATATAAACGGGGAATAAGCCTTTCTGTTCGGAGTCGCTCTTGATGAATTCCTCGACATAATTCTGGGGTGTATAATTTTCATTAATGGTGACCCAGGCGTAGTCTTCCGCCTGCGTGCCCTTTTTGCAGCCGGTTGCGGCGACGAACGCCAAGACCGCCAGACCTGCAATCACGGCAAATGTCTGCAGCTTATTGCCCATCGTCGTCTCCTTCTCGGGAATGGATTTCCTCTGCATCTTAGTTTGACCGCTGTCAAATGTCAAATTCCCTCCCCAGCCTATAAACATCTCTATCTGAGTGATGAGAATGGGTCCTGTCATGGCGCGTCCCCTCGGCCTCGTCAGCGCCCGTTTGACCTTTCTCCGGCCATGCTCTATATTTGAACCCTCTCTTCCGGAATGAGGTTGGACATGAAAAAGACCGCCCTGATTTGTTGCTCCCTCCTATTTGTTCTGATCATCAACGGCTGCGGCCGGAAAACCCGGGAAGCCAGGTGGATTATTGTGCCTCCGGCCGCTGCCGAGCAGACCAAGATCGACAGGCAGGGGATCACGGTCATCCCCAACGGCCGCTTGCTCACGCCGCTCGGCCGGCAGGTCGAGGTCGCTCCCCATCCCTACGGACTGACCCTCAGCCCGGACGGTAGTGTGGCCGTCACGGCCAACTGCGGAGTCCGGCCTTTTTCCGTATCCATCATCACCGGCCTGCTCTCTACGAACCCTACCGTTCGCCAGATCCCCCCGGGATTCAGGACCGACGAAGGAGTGCTGGCTTCCGTTTATATGGGACTGGCGCTGTCTGCTGACAACAAGACTCTTTATGTAGGAGGCGGAGCGGAAGGGAAAATCGTCATTTTCGACCTCATGACCGACAGCCGGACCGGCGCTATAGACGCCAACGGCCTGCTCGGCGGACGCACTTACGAGGACAGTTATATCGGCGACCTGGCCCTGAGTTCCGACGGCCGCGTGCTCTACGCCCTCGACCAGGCCAATTTCCGTTTGATCATCGCCGCCGTGGAGTCCGGGCAACTCCTGGGAAGCGTCCGCCTGGGCCGTTATCCGTTCGGCCTGGCCCTCTCCCCCGACGGCAAGCGTATTTATGCCGCTAACGTGGGGATGTTTGAATACCGCCGGATTGAGGGCGTTGACCTGGAGAATCCGGACCGGCAGGGACTTCTCTACCCGCCTTTTTCGTATTTGTCCAAAGAGGCCAGAGAGGGCATAGAAATCGAGGGATACAAAGTCCCCGGCCTGGGAGATCCCAATGTTCCCGAGTCCTTCTCGGTCTGGGAGGTCGATGTCCGGGACCCCGGCAACCCGGTCGTTACGGCCAAGGTCAAGACAGGCATCCAGGTAGGCGAGGTCGTCGAGGACATCCCCGCGGTCGGCGGCGCCAGCCCGAACTCCATCGCGGCCACAGACGACGTGATATTCGTCAGCAACGGGAACAATGACTCGATCTCTGTTGTCGACTCCGAAAAAGACGCCGTGGTCAGGACGATCGACCTTTGCCTTGAGGAGAGGCTCAAAAACCGGCGCGGTCTGATTCCGTTCGGACTGGCGCTCTCGCCGGATGGGCGCCGCCTCTTCGTTGCTGAGGCTGGAATCAACGCCGTAGCCGTGATCGATGTTCAGCGCGGCCGGGTGCTCGGCCACATTCCCGTCGGCTGGTTCCCCTCCAAATTGGCCGTCAGCCGCGACGGGAAGCACCTGATTGTGGCCAACGCCAAAGGCTTCGGCAGCGGCCCCAACGGCGGACCCGACTTCCGGCCCGGACCCGCCGGAACATACATCGGGAATTTGATGAATGGGACGGTCTCGCTTATCCCCATCCCGCGGGAAGGCGACCTCAAGAAGCAGACACGGCAGGTCATCCAGAACAACTTCCGCTTCCTCAGGCCCGAAGCGGAGGAACTGGCGGGCCGAAAAAACAACCCCATTCCCCTCTTTCCCGGAGAACGGGAATCGCCGCTCAAGCATATCGTTTTCGTGGTCAAGGAAAACCGCACTTTCGACGAGGTCTTCGGCCAGATAGCTAGTGCCGACGGATGGCCGGAATTGGCCCGCTATGGAACGGGCGTGACCTTCACCAGCCGGGATGGAACCCGAAAAGTGGAAGATGCGACCGTTATGCCCAACCATCTGGCCCTGGCCAAGCAGTTTGCGATCTCGGACAATTTCTACTGTGACAGCGATGTCTCGGCGGACGGCCACCGCTGGCTCGTCGGGACCTATCCGAATGAATGGGTGGAAGTCAACGTCGGCGAAAGCTATGGGGGCGGCCGGGACATGAAGTTCGCTTCCGGAGCCCCGGGAATCATGGCCTTCGTCGGAGCTTCAGCGGCGATCTATCCGGAGGACTATAACGAAGCCGGGTCTCTCTGGGACAACCTGGCCAGGCACAAGGTCGGCTATTTCAATTTCGGGCTCAGCGTTCAGTTCGCCACGCCCGTCGAAGACAGCCGGAAATACAAATACACCGGCACCTCCCACGTGATCAACTACCCGGCCCCGGCCGACCTGATCGAGCACACCTCGCGCGTCTTCGCCACTTACAACACCAGCATCCCGGACCAGTTCCGCGTGGACATGTTCATCAAGGAATACAACGAGCGCTGGGCCGGCGAGGGGAAGATGCTGCCATCTTTTCTTACGGTGTATCTGCCCAACGACCACGGCGCCAGGGAGCGGCCGGAGGAAGGATATCCCTTCCGCGAGAGCTACATGGCGGACAACGATCTTGCCCTCGGACGGCTCATCGAATTCCTCTCCCACACGCCGTACTGGAAAAATATGGCCGTAATCATCACCGAGGACGACCCCCAGAACGGCGTTGACCATGTCGACGCCCACCGCAGCCTCCTCCTCGTCGCTTCTCCTTACGCTAAAAGAAACCAGGTCAGCCATGTCCATACCAGCTTCGGCAGCATCAGCAAGTCTTTCTGGCATATCCTCGGGCTGCCCTATCTCAATCAATACGACGCCGGCGCGGCCGACCTGGCCGACCTGTTCACCGACCGTCCGGATTTCACCCCTTTCCTGGCTCTGCCGGCCGACTTGCGCATCTTTGATCCACAGAAAGCGCTTGACCCACTGGACGAAAAGTTCAACTGGGGCGCGCTGGCCGAATCTCCAAAGCTTGATGACCCCGAGACTATTCGGGTCTGGATGATGGAAGAGGCGCAAAAAGGCAGGAACTCGCCGGGCCCAGAACGCTGACCGGATTTTGCTTTCTTAGCTGTTTGGGGAGCCGCTGCGGGTTCAGCCGGCGCTGCCGCCGCCCCCCCCTCCCCCGCCCCCTCCGCCGCCGCTGAATCCGCCCCCTCCTCCCGACGAATAGTGGGCGGCGGAAGTGGCCGCGGCATGAATAGAGGTGGCCATGGTTTCGATGCTCTGGATCATTCCGGCGATCCTTCCCATTTCGGCAAACCCGGAAGAAGTGAAATTCTGATACCAGACTGGAGAGACCGCCCGTTCATCTTTGAGGATGAGAGGAAGCATCTTCAGAATCTTCTTGGCGCTGCCAAAAAGCACAGCAAAGACAAGGTAATGTTCCCACAATTTATAAGCTTCGGCCGGGACATCTTGAAAGCTGGAAAAATCATCCAGGAAGCGGTCTAGACCTTTCCACAGTTCGTTTTCCCTGGCCCAGCGCGGAGCTCGGCGCTTGATTTTCGGGATCAAGATCCCGCCGAGAAGCAGCAGGAGCGGGTTGAGGGTGAGGACGGCCAGCGGGATGGTCACGGCAAGGAAGATGGTGCGGGCTTTCAGGCTGGCCGGCTCTACGAACTCGAGGGTCTTGGCCTCTCCGGTGATGGCCTTGGCCCATTTCTGATACCATGATTGAAAATCCCGCGGCTTTTTCTTGAGGAATGCCCGGAAATCCTCGAGCTCAAGCTCGGCGCCCACCCGTTTTCCCCCGGCGGCGACCGTCCCGAAAAGGAGTTCGAGCACGTCCTTCTCGAACGGGAGCAGCCCGGAGTCCGGGCCGTCGTCCTTTTTCAGGATCGCCACCGTCTCCACTTTTTCCTTCGTTCCCAAAAACCCTTTCTTCTCCACCGGACGGTCGTCGAACTCGACGTAGCCACGCCGCGCCAGGTCGAAGAGAGTCGCCGTGAAGGAGCGCGGCGTAATCGTGCCCCCCTCCCGGAGCAGGACCTCGACGAAAGCCGGGCGGAGGTCGGAAGGCAGATCCCTGGTGTAGTCGGGGATATCGTCGAAACGATAATCCCGCCCGACCTTTTTCCAGACCCTGAGGTATAAAAGGACCCAAAGCAGCGTCCCGAAGACAAGCCCGATCGCCCAGAGGGACGCTACCGCCAGAAATACCCTTTTCCGGCGGGCCGTTCTTTCAGCTTCCATTTTTCGCGCTTCCTCGGCCCTCTGGGCTTGGAGCTGGGCGCGGCGAACGGTGGCCGCCACGAACTCCTCTTCCTCCTGCCGGATCGAAGACCGGTTATGACCGGAGGATGGGACGCCGGATACGATTCCGGCGGGCCAGACCATCCGGATCTCGAGTGATTGCCCGGACGGCAGGTTGGAGGCGGTGAAGCGGGCCGTCCGGGTGTCGATGATCTCAGCCCATCCCGAGAGCGGACCATGACCGTAGACGAGGATGTCGTCCTTGCTCGCTACGGCCGCGGGGAGCATGACTCTGACCTCGGCCCGGGCGGTCGGCTTGTCCCATCCTTCTCCGATCACCTGCCAGTACAGCTCGGAAACTTCCGGGTAACCGATGATCCCTCCCCGGACTCGATAACGAATGTGAAAAGTCCGCCGCTCGTCGCGGGCCTGGTAATACCATTTGGCCTGGAACCGGCCGCCCGAGGTTGAGGTTTCCGTCCGGAGGGCGCGCCGGCCTTCATCCAGGACTTGAAAATCTTCAAGGGAAATCCTGTAGTTATAGCCCTGGCGATCAACTTCGAGCGGGATCCAGAGCGAGGCCCAGGAAAAACTCCCCTCGAACTCATAGGTGCGGAGTTCATCGACGGTAAACGACCCGTCCCTCTCGACGGCGACGTCGATTTTGACTTCGGGGAAATAGAAATTTTTTCCCTGAGCGGCGATGAGCGGCAAGGCCAAGATCAGCAGGGCCGGGCAAACGGCGAAACCGAGCCTTCTCCACACCCTGTTCATTTCATTTATCCATTTAGAATCGTCCGCTCCAATATCTTCCGTTTTTTTAGCGACGGCCGGCTCAGCCCTCCGTATCCAGCGGTTTCATGGTCAAAGGATTGCGCTTGGCCTTCCAGGTTTTCTTGTTCGCCTGGGGTTCCCCCTGAACCATAACGCTGCCCTCGATGGTATTGCCGTTCACCCGGCCATCAAAGATCATGGTCCTGACTTTTCCGCCTTGTTCTGTTTCGACTTTGAACCCGATCCTGTCGCCTGTCAGGGTAACGCTCGGGATGAGCAATTCGGCCCCTTTGACTTTGACTTTTCCCGTCGGCCACTGGAAATGCTGTTCCATCTCCAGTGTATAAGCGGCTTTTTGCGCGCCGTCGCTCCAGGTCCATTCCCAGGCGCCCGAGACATTGGCCGGGACGATCCACAGATAGACGTTGTGAGACTGCTCGCTCACCATCACGATGGAGGAGTCGTCCGCTTTCCAGGTGTCCATCCCGTAGTTGTGCGAGACTACCCGGGTGCCGGGCCGGAGCTGGCTGAGCAGCCGCGGCCGCAGCCGCAGGTTCACCGAGGTCAAAAGATAGAGCGAGACCACCGTCGCCTCGTGAAAATCCGCTTCGAACAGGTCCTGCTCCAGGAATTTAACGAGATTGTTCACTTTGGCCTCGGCGGCGTTCTCCTTGCTTTCGGCGATCCTCTCCGGGTCGATATCGATTCCGACCCCATGGGTTCCGTAGAGCTGGGCAGCAGTGATGACGATCCGGCCATCGCCGCAGCCGAGGTCGTACAGGACATCGTCCTTTCCGACCTTGGCCATGCGCAGCATTTCGGCCACCACCTCGGGCTTGGAAGGAACATACGGAACATCGAGCGGCTTGTCCTGGAGATAGGGGAACTCCTGGAGAATGAGCCCGCCCGGGCAGAGCAAAAACGAGAGAACAAAAGCGAAAAGCAGCGGCTTTTTCATGATTCCTCCATTTTCATCATCCACAGGGTCTCGTCTGCATTCTAGGTCTTTCATCCGAAGCAGGAAGACTGAATATAAAAAAAATCGCCCGGCCTGTCAAATTCAACGGCCCGGGACATCGTTGACTTTGAAAGATCGATCCGCTAACTTAGTTCTCCATGTTCTTGTCCAGCCAAACTTGTTTCAAAAAGGGAGGAGTTATGAGTGGACCCAGACTTCGTTTTATCGGCCTAATTTTGTTAGTTTGCGCCGTGGGCGTCTCTTCGGGCCAGCAGCGCGTCACCAGCCCCAGGGAGGAATTCGGGTTCGACATCGGCGCCGATTTTAGTCTGGCCAATTACTCCAGGCTGATGGCTTACTGGCAGAAGCTCGACCGGGAGTCCGACCGCCTGACTCTCGTTGATATCGGAAGGACGGCCGAAGGGCGGCCGATGGTCATGGCGGTCGTGACTTCGCCCGCGAACCACAAGAGGCTCAACCGCTACAAAGACATCTCCCGGCGGCTTGCCCTGGCCGAGGGCCTGACCGAAACCCAGGCGCACTCTCTGGCCTCGGCGGGCCGGGCCGTGGTCCAGATCGACGGCGGACTGCATGGCACCGAGATCCTCGGCAGCCAGCAGCTCATCGAGCTCGTCTATCAGATGGTCAGCGGCAAGGACCCCGAGACGTTGCGCATCCTCAACAACGTCATTCTCCTCGCCATCCCTTCGAACCCAGACGGCCTTGAGCTTGTAGCCGACTGGTACATGAGGGAAAAGGAGCCGGAGAAACGGACCATGCGGGGACTGCCCCGGCTCTACCAGAAATACATCGGCCACGACAATAACCGCGACTTTTATATGATCACCCAGCCCGAGACCGAGGCTGTCTCCCGCGTCATGTACCGGGAATGGTTTCCCCAGATTGTCTACAATCACCATCAGACCGGTCCGGCGGGAACCGTCCTGTTCTGCTCACCCTTCCGCGACCCCTTCAATTACTACTTCGACCCTTTGATCCCGCTGGGCATCGACCTGGTCGGTTCGGCCATGCACGGCCGGTTTGTGGCCGAGGGCAAGCCGGGCGCCACGATGAGGTCCGGCGCCGGTTACTCCACCTGGTGGAGCGGCGGCCTGCGCTCGACGTCCTATTTTCACAACATGATCGGTATCCTGACCGAGACGATCGGGAACCCGACGCCCATGGAAATCCCGTTCCTTCCGGAGAAGCAGCTTCCCAGGAACGACCTCCCCTATCCGGTTGCGCCCCAGAAATGGCATTTTCGCCAGTCGATCGAATATTCGATCACCGCCGATAAAGCCATCCTGGACCTGGCGGCGAAGCTGGGGGAGGATTTTCTGATGAACATGTACCGGATGGGAAGGAATTCCATCGACGAGGGCAGCCACGACCACTGGACCGTGACTCCCAAACGCATTCAGGCTGTCCAGACGGCGATGGAAAAAGACCAGGTCAAACCGGCCGGATTCAACCGGGGCTACCCGGTCAAATATTATGATCTCCTGCGCGACCCGGCTGCCCGCGACCCGAGGGGCTACATCATCCCGGCCGATCAGCCCGATTTTCCCACGGCGGCCAAATTCGCCAACGCCCTGATCAAGAGCGGGATCGCCGTGGAGCGGGCCACCAGAGCATTCGAGGTGGCCGGCAGGACTTATCCGCAGGGCTCCTTTATCGTTCGCTGCGCTCAGGCGTTCCGTCCCCATATCCTGGCGATGTTCGAGCCGCAGGACCATCCCCATGACGTTCAGTACCCGGGAGGGCCGCCGATCGCTCCCTATGACAGCGCCGGCTGGACCCTGGCCTTCCAGATGGGGATCGTCTTCGACCGGATTCTCGAAGGGTTCGACGGCCCTTTCGAGAAGATCCAAACGCTGGCCTCTCTTCCCCCCGGTCGCGTCGAGGGAGACGGGAGCCCGGCCGGGTTTCTGCTCGACCACAGGGTCAACGACACATTCATCGCGACCAACCGCCTGTTGAAGCAGGGCGCAGACGTCTACTGGTTGAAAACGCCGATCCAAGCAAGAGAAAAGGTCTATCCGCCGGGAACCATTTTTGTTCCGGCTCAAACCGCCGCTCTGGAGATCCTGAAAAAGGCGGTGTCATCCTTTGGCCTGAATGCGGAAGGCATAGAGTCCGTCTCCGGCCGAGACGCCCTCAAGCTCCGCCCGGTTCGCATCGGACTCTGGGATCAGTACGGGGGCTCCATGAACTCGGGCTGGGCCCGCTGGCTGCTCGAGCAGTTCGAATTTCCGTTTGAAGTCGTCTTCCCGCCCGAGCTCGACTCCGGCGACCTGAGGGCCAAGTACGACGTGCTGATCTTCGCCGCCGGGGCCCTTCCACGGCAAGACCGCCAGGAGGGGGAAGAATTCCGGTTTTTAGCGCCGCCCAAGCCGGAGGAGGTCCCGGAGGAGTACCGAAACCGCCTGGGGTCCATAAGCGTGGCCAAGACGGTCCCCCAGCTCCGCCGATTTCTGGAAGACGGGGGGACGATCCTGGCTCTCGGAAGCTCGACCTCGTTGGGCTTTCACCTCGGCCTCCCGCTTGCCGACGCCCTGGTGGAGAAACTCCCGGACGGGACAGAGCGGCGTCTGCCGCGGGAGAAATATTACATTCCCGGGTCGGTCCTCGAGGCCAAGGTCGACAACTCCAATCCTCTCGCCTTCGGGTTGAATGAGAGGATCGATTTTTATTTTAACAATAGCCCGGCCTTCTCCCTCTTTCCCGATGCCGTCGGGAGAGGCGTCCGTCCGGTCGCCTGGTTCGACGGGCCCGCGCCGCTGCGGAGCGGCTGGGCCTGGGGACAGAACTATCTCGACCGGGCGGTGGCGGTGCTCGAGGCGTCCGTGGGCCCGGGCCGGGTTTTCCTCTTTGGTCCTGAAGTCCTTTTCCGCGGCCAGCCGCACGGCACCTTCAAGCTGTTCTTCAACGGGATCTATTACGGGCAGGCCCGCGAGACCGTCCTGGAATAGAACACCCGGCCTCCGAGGCCCCTGGGCCAGCGCCAGACGAGCAAAACGTCCTCCAGCCTGTTGCCGCGGGGGCGCCCAGGGCGAACTATTTCTTGATCCCCGCCAGGTCGAGGATAAAGGCATACTCCAGCGCCGCCTCCCGCAGGCGGCGAAACCGTCCCGATGCGCCGCCGTGCCCGGCATCCATGTTGGTGTGGAGAAGGAGCGGGTTGCGGTCGGTCTTGAGGGCCCGGAGCTTGGCCACCCATTTGGCCGGCTCCCAGTACTGGACCTGGGAGTCGTGCAGGCCGGTGGTCACCAGAAGAGCCGGGTAATCCTTGGCCTCGACGTTATCATACGGCGAGTAAGAAAGCATGTAATCGTAATATTCTTTGGTGTTCGGGTTCCCCCATTCGTCATATTCTCCGGTGGTCAGGGGGATGCTCGGGTCGAGCATGGTGGTGATGACATCGACGAATGGCACGCCGGCAACTACCCCCCTGAAGAGGTCTGGCCGTAAGTTGACCACCGCGCCCATGAGCAGGCCTCCGGCGCTCCCGCCCCTGGCGAAAAGCAGCGCCGGCTTGGTGTATCCCCCCGCGACCAGGTGCTCGGCGCAGGCGATGAAATCCGTAAAGGTGTTCTTCTTCCTGAGCAGCTTTCCGTCCTCGTACCAGGCGCGCCCCATTTCCTGCCCGCCGCGGATATGCGCGATGGCATAAATGAAGCCGCGGTCCAGAAGGCTCAGGACGGACGAGTTAAAGACCGGGTCGGTGCTGGCGCCGTAAGAGCCGTAACCATAGAGGAGCAAGGGATTAGCGGCGTTCTTCTGAAGGCCGCGGCGATAGACGAGCGAGATCGGGATCCTGACCCCGTCCCCTGCCGTAGCCAAGATCCGCTCGGACTGATAATTCTGGGAATTGAAACCCCCGAGAACTTCCTGCTGTTTCAGCAGCTTTTTCTCCTTGGTCGTCAAATTGTAATCGAAGGTTGAATGAGGCGTGGTCAGAGAAGAATAATCATAGCGCAGCCAGTCCGTCTCGAACTCGGGGTTGTTCCCGATCGAGGCCGCATAGGCCTCTTCGCCGAAATCGAGATCGTGTTCCGATCGGTCCTTCCAGCGGATGAGGCGAAGGCGGGTCAGCCCGGACCTCCGCTCCTCGACGACCAGAAAATCGGTGAAAATTTCGAACGCCTCGAGCAGCACGTCCTCGCGGTGAGGAATCACCTCGGTCCAATTTTCCTTCGTGGTTTTGGTAAGGGACGTCTCCATCAACCTGAAGTTTTTGGCCTGGTAGTTCGTGCGGATGTAAAACCTGTCCTTGAATTGTTCGACCTCGTATTCGAGGTCCCGCTCCCGCGGCTGGATAATGATGAATTGACCCTCGGGATTCCCGGCGTCGAGGTAGCGATACTCGGAGGACAGGGTGCTGTCGGAAGCGATGATCAGCAGTTTTTTCGACTTGGATTGATAGACGTGGGTATTGAAGGTTTCGTCGGCCTCGACGAAAACGTCTTTGTCGCTGGCCGGATCGGCGCCCAGAACATGCCTCCTGATCCTGTAGGGCCGGAGCGTGGTCGTGTCTTTAATCGTGTAGAAGACGGTCTTATTGTCATTTGCCCAGGCCGCTGAACCGGCGGTGTTGAGAATCTCATCGGCTAGAATCTCGCCCGTCGCCAGGTTCTTGAAGTGCAGGGTATAAAGGCGGCGGCTGACGGTATCGACTCCGTAGGCGAGGAGCGAGTTATCGGGGCTGACGTTTAGGCCCGCGAGGCTGAAAAAAGCGTGCCCTTCCGCCATCTCATTGCCGTTGAGCATGACTTCCTCGGCAGCGTCCGGGCTGTCCTTCCTGCGGCAGTGGACGGGATAGTCCTTCCCTTCTTCAAAACGCGTGTAATAATGATATCCATTGGACCGATAAGGGACCGACATGTCGGTCTGCTTGATCCGGCCGACGATCTCATTATAAAGCGCCTCCTGAAAGGCCGCGGTGTGTTTCAAAGCCGCCTGGAGATAGTCGTTTTCCGCCTTAAGGTAGGCGACAACCTTGGGATTTTCCCGCTCGCGCAGCCAGTAGTAATTGTCGATTCGGGTCTGTCCTTGCGCTGTCAGCTCCTGGGGAATGATCTCCGCCATGGGCGGCTTGGGCCCGACCTCGGCTTTTCTGCAGGCCGCGCAGCCCCAAACCAGGAGCAGGGCCAGGAATGCGGCGGCCGTCAACCGCAGGGCGGCCGATCTGTCCGACCGAACAATCTTTGCGCTCATTATCAGTCCTCCAGATTGAGATTCGGTTTAATGTGTTATAACTCTTTGACGAAGATATTGCGGAAATAGACGGGCGCAATGCTATCGTGATTCTGCAGTCCGATATAGCCCTCAGCGGCGAAATCCTTGATCTTTCCCCTGGGCTCGGCTTCCCAGCTTAGGACCGGCTGCCCGTTCAGCTCGACATCGATATGCCTTCCTTGGAAAGCGATTTTCAGGTGGTTCCACTCGCCTGTGGGTTTGAAGGCGTCCCGCGTGGGTGCTTCGGCGTCATACACGGCGGCCGTCTTGTGAATGCCCTCTCCGGCGTCGTTGATCTGGATTTCGAGGGAGTGATAGATATAGTCGTCGCTCGTCGGGACCGCCGGGACCCGGAGAAACACTCCCGAATTGGTGTTCTTCTGGGCGCACTTGAATTCGAGGTCGAGGATGAAGTCCCGATATGTCTTGACGCTGTACCAGAGAAGCCCCATCCCGCCCTGGGATTTGAGCACTCCCTCCTTCTCGTCGAGGTCGAAATATCCGGGGCCGTAATGGTTCCAGCCGTGCTTGGAATAGCGCCCGCGGCTCGGCCCGAGGATCTCCTCGTACCCCTCATAATAAGTGATGCTCTTGATATATTCGAGACCCTGGCGAGCGGCCGGCTCGGGAGTCAGAACTTCCCTTTCGTTTTCGTACTCGATGGTCAGGAATCCGGCGAAGTTTTGCAGCGTCAGTTCCTCGAGGATAGCGCGGACATCGGCCTTGCCCCGGCCCCAGGGGACGTCCTCGGTCCCAGGGGCCGTTCCGAAATCGCTGCGGTCCTTGAGGTGGACATCGATGATCCTGCCGCTGAGCAGCCGGAGACACTCCGCCGGAACGCGTCCGCTCCTCATCCAATGACCGGTGTCGGCGCTCGCCCCAATCCGCTCGTCCAGGTTCTTGACGCGCTCCAGCACGGTCTCCGGCTTGGCGTACTTCGACGGCTCCGGGTGGTTATGGATGGCAAGGCTGATATTGTATTCCTTGACGAGTTTCTCCAGGGCAGGGAAATCCCCGTCCTGGGGCTCGGCGACAATGGTGCGGATGCCCATCTTGCGGGCAAAATCAAAAACAGGGCGCATACTGTCTTCCGTCCGGCCGAGCTCTACGACCCCGTAGCTGACCACCTCCAAACCGGCCTCGCTCAGTTTTTTCTTGACCTTCTCGATCTGGGCATCGCTCATGTGATGCTCGAACCGGGCTTCTTTTTCCTCGGGCGAGAGGGTTTGGCCGGGAGCGGCCTGCAGGTACCGGATTCCCAGCGCCCTGGTTTTCTCGACCGCTTCATAAAAAGTGTACTTCCGGTAGGTCCAGCATTGCATTGCCACCGGAAATTTTTTGATCCTGACCTGATCGCTGATTTCCCCGCTCCCGGAACCGGCGCCTCCGGCAACCCCAACGATCGATATCAACCCGAGCCCCATCATGATCCATTCTCTCATTCGTCCTCCTTTGGGGCTAATGCCCTATTTTCTGTGATGAACGCACCAATCCGACCGGGAAGAAATTCCTGCTCTATCATTTCTTATGGCCGCCCGGCCGACGGGGTGCGCTTTTCCTTGAACAGCAGGGAGAAGGCGACGGCGCACAGCAACGTTAAAACCGTCGGCACCAGAAATACACTCCGCCAATTTGTCTTTTCCGCCTCGGTGAAGGTCTTCTGCACCCAACCGGCGAAGTTAGACCCGACGAAGTTACCGATTCCCAGGATGACAAAGGCGATCAGCGCCTGGGCCGACGCCCGGATGTCGGCGGGCGCGACGCCATCGACGTAGATGAAGGCCGCCGTGAAAAAGAAGACATAACAGAACCCGTGGAGCGAGAGCGAGGCGATCACCAGCCAGGCTGGCGTGCCGATGACGAAGATAATGTACCGCAGCGGCCAGGCCAGGACGCCCAGAGTCATCGTCTTCTTGATGCCGTATTTGGGCAGGACGGCCGGCAAGAGCAGGGCCATGACCAGGATCTCGGCGAACTGGGCGATGGTCATGACCAGCGAAATCCAGGTATTGCTCACCCCGATCGCCGGTGAGGTCAGGAACGGCGCCGTCAGAATATAATAGAAGTAGAGCTCCGTGGCGACGACGAAGGCGATGAGCGTGAAGACCAGAAAGTCCCTCTCCTTGAGCATCTTGAAGGCCTCGAGAAATGCCCAGGGCTTGGCCCCCTCCCTCTTCGGCGGCGTATGAGGCAGGCCGAAGGACAAGACCCCCATAAAGATGGAGAATATGCCGGCCAGGAAGAGCATATCGCCCTGGACGACCAGGCCCGGGGCGGACTTAGCCAGAAGCCTCCATCCGGCCAGGGCCCAGCCGGCGGCGATCCAGCCGACGGTCCCCCAGACGCGGATCCGGCCGAAGTCCTTTTCTGAATCCTGAAGGTTGATGAAGGCGATGGAGTTGGTCAAAGCCAGGGTCGGCGCATAGAGAATGCAGTAGACGAGCATGACCCAGACCATGGCGCTGTAGCTTGTCACCGCCGCTCCCAGGAGCAGGATCACGCCGCCGCAGAGCTGCATCGAGGCGATCACCTTCTGCGTCGGGAAATACCGGTCAGCGAGCTGGCCGCCGACGAGCGGGGCGATGATCGTGGCAATCGGCAGCAGGCCGTAGATGAACCCGACCTGGGTCCCCGAGAAATGCAGCGTGTTCTGGAGATAGGCTGAGAGCACGGAATACCAGGATCCCCAGATCGCATATTCCAGGAACATCATGACGCTGAGGCGGAATCGAACGCTCATCGCTGCGGCTCCTTCCCGATCGGAATAGTATAATTCTGAATCAGGCCCGGTAAATGTGGTCGACGATCTCGAGGATGGTGTCGACGGAAGTCTCCACGAACTCCAGCCCGATCTGGTGGACCTTGTCCTCCTTGAGCCGGGCCGTCCAGATCACCCGGGCCGCCGCATGGACCTGCTTGCGCTTCTTGGGCGAAAAGATCTTGATGTCGAGCACCGTGCCGAGGGGAAAGGAGAAATCGCATTCGACCTTCAGGCCGCTGGGCGAGGCATCCTTGGTCCAGGCTCGGTAGACTCCTTCTCCCACATTGAGTTCCGGGGCCTTGCGGGATTGGAGGATGATCTCATTGGCGTCTGCATGGCGGGGCTCGCGGCGCCGTTCATCTTCCTCCGGGATGCGTTTTTTCTTTTTCTTTTTCTTTCTTCTCCAGAACATGATGACCTCTGAATAGAATATATTCATATTTTCCAGTTTTTCAAGACCGTTTATTTAATTTGCAGTCCTGATTGGCGCAGAATTTCGGACGACCCGGAATTGCCGACAGAATTGCCCTGTCACGGGCGAAGCGAGTTTCCTTGACTTTCTCCAACCGGGAAATATAAGATGGCCGGAAGTTAATGTCCATGTCGCTGCAGATCGGAATCGTCCTGGCGGTAATCGTTCTGGCCTATGCGGTGGCCAAGGTTCTTCGGCTCACCGTCGAGATCAGCATGTTCCTGGCCGCCCTGGCCGGGGGGGTCGCCGGCGCATTTTTCGGCGCCCCTCCCGCCGGCCAGCTGGCCCGGCATCTGGTCGAGGGCTCGGCTACCTATCTCGACGTCATTCTTGTCTTCTGCACGGCCACCATTTTCATGGCCATCGTCAGCGAATCGGGCGGCGTAAACTATGTCGTCCGGGCGACCATCCGCGCTTTCCACAACAAGAGGCTCGCGGCGCTCCTGATCCTGATGATCATCATCCTCATTCCCGGCGCCCTCACCGGAGCCGGAAGCATCTCCCTGCTCGTGGTCGGGGCCCCCGTCGCCATGGCGCTGCGCCTTCTGGGCATATCCCCGAGACGCGTCGCCGCTATCCTTTTCATCATCGCCGGACTCAGCGCCGCCGCTCCTCCCGTCAACATCTGGGCCATGATCCTCTGTGCCGGGACGGCCATCCCGTACGTCGGTTTTGAGCTCCCCCTCGCCATTCCCGTTCTCTTGCTCGGCACGTTCACTATTCTAGTCCTTGGGTGGAGGAAAGAGCGGGCGGTCGACCTCCAAACCGCTCTCCAGGAGATGCCGGAAGTGCCGGCCAAGATGAGCTGGTGGCGAGTGCTGATTCCTTTTCTTGTTTTCTTCGGCTCCATCATTGCTTACAGGATCTGGCCTTTTCAGACGCCCATCCTCGGCCTCCCGCTGCAATTCAGCATTTCGGCCCTGGCCGCTCTTCTGGTCAGCCCGAAACGGGTTCGGGTCATGACCCTGTCGCGCGATACCGTCAGGCGTCTTCTGCCGCTGCTATCGACGATCGTCATCGTCGGGATGCTCCAGCAGGTCATGACCGCCACCGGGGTGCGCGGCCTGCTGTCCTACGCCGTGATCAGCATCCCCCTCCTTTTTCTGATGATCTCCCTGGCCGTAGTTATTCCCGTCTCGGAGGGGATCCTGACCTATGGCGCAGCGGCCGTCCTGGGCATCCCCCTGATCTGGTATCTGGATTCCATCGGGTTTCACGCCACGGTGGCGATCGCCGGGCTGACGCTGCTCTGGCCGCTGGGCGACGGCCTTCCGCCGACGGCGCTGATCGGGCGCCTCAGCGTGATGGTTTCCGATTATAAGGGTTCATACTGGTCCTTTTTGCGCACCACCTGGCTGCCCTGGGTGGTGATCACGATCACCGGCATCCTGATGGTGGTATTCAGCGCCAAGCTGGAATTTTTAGTCCGCTGGAGCATGTGAAGGAGGTCCTATGCCCCTGATCATGATCTTCTACTACCTGATCAGCGCCTATCTCGTCGTCCTGCTGGGCTGGAATTTTATCCGGGAGAAGAAAAAAATCGAGGACCTGGCTCAGTATCTGATTGTCCTGCTTCCCCTCATTTTGAGGATTCTGCGGGTGAAATAGGCGGCCCGTGAAGGAATGGATGATATGACTCGGCCATGGCTGTTTAAGATTATCCTGCTCGTCGTTTTCTCGATCCTGCTCGTCCAGGGCGGGGTTGACCTTTACCGACACCGCCATTTCGACGTGGCGGTTGTGGCCGGACCGGGAGTGACCAGAGTCGCGCGCCTGAGCGACTATGCCGGGGAAGTCAAGGGCACCATGGCCGACACCCTGGTCTTTGTCCTGGAGGGAAAGGAACCCGGCGGCAAAGCCCTGCTCATGGCCAACACCCACGCCAACGAGCCTGAGGGATTGCTGGCCGCGCTGATCATCGTCGAAAACGCGCTGGTGGAGAAGGGAACGATCTTCGTCATTCCGCAGATCAACCACAGCGCCAGCCGGAACACCAAGCCCGGCGACGGCTATCCGCTCTATTTCGAGATCCCGACAGCCTGGGGAAAGAAAAAATTCCGGCTGGGCAACCGCGAGGCCTCCCCCCTCGACCAGTGGCCGGACCCCGATGTCTACATCCACTATCCCGACCGGCAGCTTCTGTCCTACATCGATGTCCGCAATATCAACCGGACCTGGCCGGGCCGGCCGAACGGACCGCTGATGGAAAAAACGACTTACGCGGCCATGGAAATCCTGCGCCGGGAAAAAGTCGACATTGCCATCGACGTCCACGGCGCGGAAACGATGTTTCCCGTCACCAACTGCATCGTCGCCCCGCAAAAATCCAACAAGATCGCCACCTTGGCTTCCTTGACGGTCAAGGCCAGGGAAGGCTTCGACAACCACGTCGAGCCTTCGCCCAAAGGATTCCGCGGGCTCAGCCACCGGGAGATCGGCGATTACTCGGACACGCTCCCCTTCCTTCTCGAAGCACCCATCCCCTTCCTCGACCAGCCCACGGGTCCGAAAACGGAGAAACTCCTGCTCGACGGCAAGGACCCCTTCCTTCTCAGTCTGTCCAGAAAGAAGAAGCTCTTCGTTCCCTATGACGAGTCGGGCTGGCCTCTGGAAAAGAGAGTCGGCCAGCACTGTTCAGTCACCCTGGAAATCATCCGTCAGTTCGGGCGGAGGACACCGGACAGGGTCATTGTCGTCCAGGGAATCCCGCGCTATGCCGAAGTGGTGGAGAAGGGAGTGGGGTATTATTTCCACGACCCGGAAAAAGCGGCCAAAGACAGAGTCTTTCTCGACTGAACTGAGACACGATATCTCGAGGAGGTTCGGATGAAAGTCAAAAAACTGCCCGTCGTCACTGCTGCGGCGCTCTTTCTGTTATTGCTCGTCCTGGCGGCAGCGTCCCGGACGGACCCGGGCCGGCCTGCCGTCCCGGCCATGGACGACTATTCCGACGCCGGCTGCACAGTCATCATGGTGGCCAGGGCCGCCTCGGCCGACGGCTCGACCATCGCTACCCACACCTGCGACTGCGGCTCCTGCGACTGGACCTGGCGGCACGTGCCAGCCGCCGACCACAAACCCGGAGAAACGCGAAAAATCTATCACATCAACCAATATAAGACCTGGCCGCCGGAGCAGGGCTTGAAGTGGGACCTCTACAAGAACGACTTCAGCGGGATCGAAATTCCGGAAGTCTCCCACACCAATGCTTATCACCACGGCATGTTCGGCTACATGAACGAACGGCAGCTGGCCATCGGGGAGTCGACCATCAGCTGCCTGAGAAAATTGCGCAACGACACTCCGACTCCCGCGTTCGACATCACCATGCTCACCTTGATGGCCATGGAACGATGCCAGACGGCGCGCGAGGCGATCAAGCTGATGGGCTCGCTGGCCGAAAAATACGGCTATGGATACAACGACCACGGCGAGATGCTGGCCGTCCATGACCCGAACGAGCTGTGGGTCTTCGAGATCATTCCCGTCGGCCCGCTGTGGACGCCGAAGAGCGGCAAGCCGGGCGCTGTCTGGTGCGCCCAGCGCGTCCCCGACGACCACGTCTGCGTCTGCCCCAACGAGAGTCGCATCGGCGAGATCGACCCCAAGAACGCGGATTATTACCTGGCCTCGGCACATGTGGTCTCCTTCGCTATCGAACAGGGGCTCTATGACCCCAAGGCCGGCAAGCCCTTCAGCTGGAAAAGGGCCTACTCCCCCGCCGAGGGGAGCGCCGTCAGCACGGAGGGACGGAGGGCCAGGCTGTGGCGGTTCTTCGACCTGGTCGCGCCCTCGCTCAAACTCAGCCCGGAAACTCCCAACATGGACTTCCCCTTCTCGGTCAAGCCCGACAACAAGATCTCGGCCCAGGACGTCATGAACATGACCCGGGACCGCGCTCAGGGGACCCGGTTTGACCGGGTCAAAGGGCTGCGCGGCGGGCCGTTCGGCAACCCGAACTATCTCGGCACGACGCGGACAATCTGCAGCCCGACCGCCGAGTACACGACGATCACGCAGTGCCGGGGCTGGCTGCCCGCCCCGATCGGCGGTCTCGTCTGGCTGAGCTTCGGAGTCCAGGACACCTCGTGCTATATGCCTTTCTATGCCGGGATCACTGACTTTCCCGCCTCATTCAAGGTCGGCGACCACTGGGTCCTGAACCGGGATTCCGCCCGCTGGGCCTTCGACTATGTCGATTTCCATGTCCAAGTAGCTTACGCCGCAGCCCTCGGTGAGGTTAAAAAAGCCCAGGCCGAGCATGAGGCCAAGACGGTGGCGCGGATTGCCGAGATCGACAAGGAAGCCGGGGAGCGTTACGGCCGGTCGCCTCTCGAGGGGATCGTCTACCTGGACGGATTTTGCCTGAGCAACGCCGATGCCGTCGTCAAGGCCTGGTGGAAACTGGGCGATGACCTGCTGGTTAGGTATAATAAGCTGGGTTATTATGACCCGGAAAAAAGAACCCGTGACCGCTCCAAGCCCGAATATCCCGAGTGGTGGAGGAAGGCCATCAAAATATTCGACGCCATCATGGAATGAGGGAATTGAAGATGAAATGATAAAGATGTATTAATAAATTAGAAAGGAGACGATAGTCCGATGAATTACTTAAAAGCCGCATTTGCCCTAACGATGATTTTTCTGATGAGTGCCTTTTCGCCGGGTTTTGCCCAGACCGCAATTCCCAAAGCCAAGCTCCCGGTCCTCTCCACCTCGGCCGGCCAGAGCAACGACGTCAACACGATGAACGTCGTCCTCGAGGAGGCGGGGATCGGCTACGACTACTGCGACGTCCCCGATGTCGACCTGATCAAAGCCGGGGTCGGCCTGGGCGACAAAGAGTCGGACAGCGGTTTTCATGTGGAGGTCTATACCGACCTGGCCAAGTTTCCCAAAGGGACCGCTTACAAGACGGTCATTTTCGCCATCGGCGCAAGCCTTAAGGGCATGGGCGCCTCGGGCCTGACTATCGACAGCGAAGAATCCCGCCTGCGGAAGGTCCTCGACTACTGCAAGCAGAACAAAATTTTCATCATCGCCGTCCATGTCGGCGGGACCGCCCTGCGGGGAGCGCCGGGGAGTGATAACGAGAAGATGATCGACGCCGTCGCTCCGGCCGCCGATTACATCATCGCCGCCAAAGACAGCAACAAGGATGGCCGCTTCAGCAAGATCGCTCAGAGCAAAAAGGTTCCCCTGACCGAGGTCAAGGAGGCGCTCGAGATCGTCGATATCATCAAGCAGGTCTTTCAATAATAGAGTCAGGGGGGCGTTCAGGTTCTGTGCCTGCAGCAATTCCTGGCCTGAGCAGGAGAAGGAGAGACCCATGGCAAAACCAAAGTTGCGAAAGTCGATCCGCCTTATGGTGCTCGGCGCCGTCGGGGCGGCCCTGATCATTCCGGGAGTGGTCCTGGAAGCGGCCGCCCCTCCCTCTGTCATCCCGCGGGCCCAGTACCTGGATTATGCGCGTGCCGCGGCCGACTGGGTGTGGAGCCATTACGATGAACTGATCGCTAAATGGAGGCAGGGCTTCGACCCGGAAAACGTCTTCGGTTACCGGCCGCCGGGGGGGCTGCTCGAGATGGCCGCCATCTCCGCATATCTTTACGAGAAGGAAAAGAAGCCCGAATACGCCTCCCGGACCAAGAAGGTCCTCCTCACCTACGGCGATTTCCGGTCCGCCTACCCGGACTGGGCCGTCGCCAAGCGGGCCGACTATGCCGACGGCGTGCCCGCCCTGCCGGATTTTTTCACCATCATGCGCTATATCCGCGCCTTCGACATCCTCCGCCGGCTCGGCGCGCTCAGCCCGTCCGAGATTCAGAAGATCGAAACGGAGATCGCCAATAGCACCGAATATATCCTGCGGAGCCAGGAATGGGGAACGATGAACCGGTCCATGCTGCGGGCCGAATCCCTGGCCTGGGCGCTGCGCGCCCTGCCCGATCACCCGAGAGCTAAAATCTGGGATATGCAGCGCCGGGCGCTCGGGGATGACAACTGGGGCAACTGGCAGATCGAGGATGCCACCATCTATAACGGTGTCTGGCTCTATTCGCTCCTCGGCTATGCCGACGCGCTGAATAAATATGCGCAGATCTTCCAGACTCCTGAGATGTACTATTATGCTCATTACTACCTCCACCTCATGAGCCCGGCGGGAATGATCCCCGACTTCGGCGACGCCCACTGGCAGGCCAACTGGTATTATTACCTGGTCTTTTTCGAAGCGGCCGCCTCCGCCTATAAAGACCCCCACCTCAAGTGGGCGGCGGCCACCATCGGCCGCCGTTTCATCGACTTCAAGAGCGCGCCCAGCGTCGGCCTCGCCTACATGCTTCTCGACTGCTACCGCTGGGCAAACGATGCGGTCAAGCCGGCTCCACCGGCCTCGCTCAGCGAAGAAGTCATGGAGGACGTGCAGGGGAAAAAGGTCGTCTTCCGTAGCGGCTGGGAGCCGCAGGACACCTATCTGCTCCTGAATTATCGGGATGAGGGAGACGGCGGGCTGAATTTCCGCGATTATCTCAGAGACTCCATCCCCGTGGAAGAGGAAAAGATGACCCACGGGCATGCCGACGAGAACAGCATCTCGCTGCTCATGTCCGGCGGCTCTGTACTCCTGCATGACGCCGGCTACCGGGACTACATGCCCAGCGGTCCGTTCGGAGCCTATCGGCAGGACTATTTTCACAACCGCCTCTGCGTCCGTCCGGAAAAAATCTTCATGGGGCAGAAGAAAGGCGAGTATCGTTACAGCGTCCGGGAGGCGGTGGAAAGCCAGTCTTTACTCGATTTCCTCCGCAATGCCGGATCCTACCGGCGCGTGCGGACCCAGAAAGTGGATTTCCTAGCGCTCGAGGATTTCGATTACAGCCGCACCCGGCTGGTTGACGACAGCTGGGGCTACGAGTGGGACCGGGTCATTGCCTTGGTCAAGAATCCCGAGATGTTTGTCGTCTTTGATATCTTCAAGGCCAGGAAAGAGGAATGGTTCACCGTGGCCAACCTCTGGCACACCCGCCAGATATTGGCCCGCGGCGACCACTGGTACAGGACGGTCTACGACAAGATTCAGACGAGCGTCCTGCCGACCGACAAAAATTTGCTCATCATCTTTCCCTCCACCCATTACCGACTGGAGGGCGTGGAGCCGATCAAACGTCATTACCAGGATGAATTTCTCATCCACCAGACCGCGGCCCAGCATTTCGAACTGGGCGAGACGACGGGTTTCATCACCGTTCTCATCCCTCATAATAAGGATGCGGCCTATCTGGATTGGACCGGCCGGATCCGGATGCTGCCCAGCGAGCCGGAGAGAGCGGGGCTGGCCGTCGAGATCAAGGCGGATGACAGGACAATTGTTGTGGCCGCCAAGAACGACCTGCGGATGGACATGGCCCGGGACTGGCGCCGGCCGAGATATCTGTACGAGGCCGGCAAAATCCACTTTGGGGATTTTGCCACCGATGGCGACTTTCTTTTCGCCTCGGCAGCCCAGGATGTGAACCCGGCGGACCCAACAAAGCTCCATTACACAATTGTCAACCTGACCAAAGCCCTCTTCCGCGGCCAGCCGCTTTTTGAGGCCAAGACGGCGGTCTTCGGCCTGGCCTTCGACGCCAGCCCGGACGGTCCCGGCCTGGGAAAGGTCCGCTATTGGAGGGATGAAGTCGAGGTCAAAAAAATCCCCTGACCGAAGGAGCGGAGTCGTGAGGCGATTTCCGCTGTTCCCCGGTTCTTGGGGCTGACCCGGAATCAGCCGCCTGTCTGAAGCTTCTCCATGGCGCTTTTCCTGAGCCTGGCCGCGCGGGAAATGAGCTCCTGTAACCTGTCCAGCACAATGCGGATTTTAATATTGGCCAGCTTTCTCATGCCCGTCTGCTGAGCCTCGAAATTCTCGGCCAGCAGCCGTTCGATATCTTCCCGGCCCATCCACTGCGCGAGTTGTTCGTCTTTCAGGAGTTCATCCTTCATGCCGTCGAACTCCCGGCTTTCCGCCAGGACTTTTTGCTGAGCCAGGAATTCCGTCCTCCACTTCTCGAAATCGGCCGTTGAATACAGGGGCAGCGGTCCGAGGAGACGTTTGGACTCCTTGACGGCCTCGGCGAAAAAGTTTTCGGCGTCGCGTAAATAATTCCGGGCCCGGTAATAGACCGGGGCAGCGCCGGAGGTCGGCTCCCTGAGGAACTCCTCGAATGTCTGGATGGCCAGCTTCAGGCTGTCGAAACAGCCCGAAGCTTTCACATATAACAGATTTTCGGTTTTCTTAGTGGAAACGCTCATGTCCCGCCTCATTTTAGTCGCATAATTCAACGACTTATAGCACAGGAATGTCCGGGGGTCAACTTAAAAGGGAGAAATTCCAAATCAGCTTCTTACCGCGGGTCCTGCGATCCTTATTGAACAGAAAAGACGGATGTGATAATCAATGGGGGGATATCGGATGTGCCCGGAGGCGGCCTCACTTGGCGGGGCCGTCACCAGGTTGTCAGAAAGGAGAGCTCCGGATGAAACTCAAGGATCTTTACAGACGGGTGATCGAGATCGGGATCGATAACGACCTGCGCGGGAAGGCGGAAATCGAAAAGCTCCTGGCCGAGGAGAAGGCGAAATTCGACAAGCTCGACGAGCAGGAGCGTGAATTTTTCGACCCGGACCGCCTTTTCAACCCCTTCTCCGATACGCGCCTCCTCTACGGCGACCCTGAGACGGAGGTCAGGAAGATCATCGTGGGGATCGATATGGATGTCAGTGAGATCCTTCTCACCCACCTTCTCAACACCACGCTCGGCCGCCGCATCGACCTGATCATCTCCCATCACCCGGCCGGATATGCTCTCTCTCGCCTTTTCGATGTCATGAAGCTCCAAGCCGACCTCCTCGGCGAGCTCGGGATCTCGGTCAGCGTAGCGGAAAAGCTGATGGAAAAGCGGATCGGCGAGGTCGAGCGGCGGCTCATGCCGATTAATGCGAACCGCTCCGTGGACGTCGCCCGGCTCCTGGGTTTGCCGTTAGTCTGCATCCATACAGCGGCGGACAACTGCGTCACCAATTACTTGACCAGACTCTTCGAGCGGGAGAAGCCGGCCCGGCTCCGCGATGTGCTCAAGATGCTGAAGGACATTCCGGAGTACAGGAAGGCGGCCTTGCTCCAGACCCCGCCCAAAATCGTCAGCGGTTCGGACGACAGCCGCTGCGGCAAGATCTTTGTCGACATGACCGGAGGCACGGAGGGAGCCAAGGAGGTCTTCGACCGGTTCGCGGCTAGCGGGATCAGCACGCTGGTCGGAATGCATATCAGCGAGGAGCATCTGGAGAACGCCAAGAAGGCCAACCTGAACGTGGTCATCGCCGGCCACATCGCCAGCGACACTCTGGGCCTCAACCTTTTGCTGGACAGCCTGGAAAAGCCGGAAAAACAGGAATACATCTGCGTTTCAGGGTTCGAGAGGATCCGCCGCGACACCTGAAAGGGGCAGAATGATGATCAATGTCGTGACCATCATCATGGCCGGAGGTCAGGGCGCGCGGCTCTATCCCCTGACCAAGATCCGGAGCAAGCCGGCCGTCCCCATCGCCGGCCGCTTCCGCCTGGTGGATATTTCCATCAGCAACTGCATCCATTCCGGGCTGCGCAAGATCTTCATCCTGACCCAGTTCAGCTCGGAATCGCTCCACCGCCACATTTTTCTGACCTACCGCTTTGACGATTTTTGCCGCGGGTTCCTGACCATCCTCTCCGCCCAGCAGACGCTGGAAAACCGCAACTGGTATCAGGGCACCGCCGACGCCGTCCGGCAAAATCTCTTCTTCCTCCGAGACAAGGGGGAACTGGTCCTCATCCTTTCCGGCGACCACCTCTACAGGATGGACTACGGCCGGTTCATCGAATTCCATCAACGCAAGCGGGCCGAGATCAGCATCGCCCTGACCCCAGTCAGGCGGCAGGAGGCGGGCGAATTCGGCGTCATGAAGCTCAGCCGCAGCGGCCGGATCGTCGAGTTTTTCGAGAAGCCGGCCAAGCGGGCGGACAACGAACGGATGAAGATCTCCGCCGAGGTCTTCCGGGACCTGGGGCTCCGGGCCGCCGGCCAGACCCACCTGGCCTCGATGGGGGTTTATCTCTTCAACTGGGATGTCCTCAAGAGCCTGCTCGCTCAGACCGATTCCAAGGATTTCGGACGGGAGGTCATCCCCGCGGCCATCCGGAAGCACAAAGTCTACGGTTTTCCCTTCGCCGGTTACTGGCGCGACATCGGGACGATCCGCAGCTTCTACGAGGCCAACCTCGACCTGACCCAGCCTCTCCCCGAGTTCAATTTTTACGATGAAAAAAGGCCGATCTTCACCCACGCCCGCTATCTCCCGGGTTCGAAAATCCTTTCTTCCGAAGTTGACCGCTCCATTCTCTGCGAAGGCAGCATCATCGAACGGTCCAGGATCAGCCGATCCATCATCGGCATCCGCTCCCGGGTGGGTGAAAACTCCGTCATCGAGGGAACCGTGGTCATGGGCGCCGACTACTTCGAGCCGCGGGAAGAGATCGAAGAGAACGCCCGCCGTGGGTATCCCCCCATCGGGATCGGCAAGAACTGCCTCATCCGCAAGGCCATCATCGACAAGAACGCGCGGGTCGGCAACGGGGTCAAGCTGATCAACGTCAAAGGAGTGGACTTCGAAGAAACGGACGACTACGTCATCCGGGACGGCATCATCGTCGTGCCCAAGCACGCCGTCATTCCGGACGGGACTATCGTTTAGCGGATCGACCGGGACGCCGGCGGGCAGACCGGCGCTCAGCGGGCCGGCCTCGGCTCCGCCGGCCTTAGCTCAGAAGTCAGTATCTCCAGGGCGTTCTGTCCGAGGTCAAAAAGAAACCGGTGGGCCCGGTTGCCGTTGGTCAGGACGGCAAACCCGATTTTCCGGTCGAGGTTTCCGACGAGGAAGGCCGTGTATCCGAGGACACTTCCGCTGTGGGCAAAGAGCTTTTCCCCGGCCAGCTCGGAAATCCACCAGGTCAGCCCGTAACCCGTCGTCTCGTTCAGCCAGCCTTCGGTCAAGGGACCGGCGAACTGGTCGTGCTGACGGGTCATGACTTTCTGGAAAGTTTCTTCAGCGATCAGCCGGCGACCCTTGAATACGCCGTGATTGAGGTTGGCGATCAGCCAGTTGGCCTGGTTGAGCACCGTCCCGTAGACAATGCCGGCCGGCCAGACGTTGGCTTTAGTCCATCCGACGGCGGTGTAATTCTTAGTTTTCGTATCGAAATAATATGGAATGGCCAATCTCTCGACCATGTCGGGCCTCGGCTCGAAGGCGGTGTCGGTCATCTCCAGGGGGTCTAAGATATTCTCCTGGATATACTGTCTGTAAGGGACCCCGGAGAGCTTTTCAACCAGGTAGGCGACAAGAGTGTATGCTGTGTTGGAATAGATCACCCCGCTCAGGGGCGGCTCTTTGAGCTGAAGGGACCGTTCGAGGTAAGAGCGCAGGGGAAGCGGGGCGTTGTAACTCCAGACCGGGCAGGGGCCGAAGTCGGCGGGCAGCCCGGAGGTATGGGTTAAAAGATGACGAAAGGTGACCGGGTTTCCCGGCGGCTCGCCCCGGATCTTGAACTCGCTGAGATAACCGTTGACCGGATCGTCCAGGTTGAATTTGCCCTGCTCCATGAGCTGGAGGAGGGCGAAGGTGGACATCGTTTTGAAAGTCGACCCGATCAAATAAACGGTGTTGGGAAAAGCCGGAGTCTGGCCCCAGACATTGGAATATCCGTAGGCGCCCTGCCAGACGATTTCTTCGCCCCGGACGAGGGCCGCGGCCGCGGATGGGATCTGGGCGTTGAGCATCGTTTTCAGGATTTCCGGCTCGATCTTCCTGGCCAGGGCATTCCTATCCAGGTCCTGGGCGGCCAAAGCCAGCGCCCCGAGCCCAACAAGCAAAAGCCCGGTCCACAAGGAGAACGAACCGGACTGCCGAAGGATTCTGGAAGTCTTCATGAGCGTCTCTTCTCTGTCCGTGTTTCTATTTCATTACACCATCTCGGTGGCCGTTGTCCATAAATTCTGCGTTATCAGGCCGGGTTCTGTTTCGTTTCGCTATTCCCGGCCGCCGGAGGATGCGGGCGGAATGATCAAAGTTTAGTCTCGCTTTGATCTTTCTTTTACCTTATGATAGCCTTCAGCCTGAGATATAAGTATGGGAGGACCAATGAAAAAATTGATCTGGATCGTCATACTGGCCGCAGTAGGCTACCTCGCTTACACCCAATTCTTCCCCCGTCTGAGTGAAGAAGAAAAGCAGGTGCAGGAGCTGGAAAAAACATTTGACGGCGCGACCAAGGCCTTCGTCGGAGCATCCAGCCAGCTGGGAGAGCCTGGAATGGCCGCCATCGCCGACCCCGAGGCGGCGATCGACAAGATCAAAGAGGTGGAGCGGAGACTGGCTGGACTCAAGCAGAGCCTGACGGAAGAGGCTGCCCAGGCCAAGGCCGAAGCGCTTCAGGGCAAAATTCAAAATTTTTACGAAAAAAACGAGATTAAGTGAAGCTGGTACGCCCGAGAGGATTCGAACCTCCGACCTACTGATTCGTAGTCAGTCCCGTCTCAACCCCTAATTGTTGATCTGTCTATAACTTACAGGCTTTGGAATTCGGACGATTGTCATGTTTTGTCGTGTTGGGGCGCCCGATTTCGCCGTCGGCAGGTAAATCCGGCTCAACTTCTCCACCGCTTCCCGCTTCGTTTTCGTGGAGCTATGGCAGTATCGGAGCGTGGTCTTCAAGTCGCTGTGGCCGAGGATTTCTGAGACCGTCACGACATCGACGCCGGCCGCGATCATCCGGCTCGCCGCTGTATGTCTCAAGTCGTGGGTTCGCACCGGCCGCTTGATCTTGGCGGCTTTGACCGCCGCCCGAAAGCTCTTCCGAATCTCTTTGATGTTGAAGACAAGCCCCGTCCCGGTCGTCGAACGCAGTTCCCGGAAGAGCCTGGATAGTTCGGCGCTCAATGGGATTTCCCGGTCCTTGTGATTCTTCGCCAACTTTCCCGGAATGAAGATTCGCCCTTGATCGAGATCGACAATCGAGTTTCGGTTCCCGTCATCCGCGTCCCATTCTTCATATGCCCACTTCAGTTTCAGCGCTTCCGTCTTCCGCATTCCGGTTGACAGCAGCACTTCGAGAATCGGTTTGAGATGCGCTGCCGCCGCCAGGATGAGCCGCTTGGCCTCATTGTCTGTGAGCGGCCTGATCTTGCCTTCCGGCTCGGGGAACTTGTTCTGACAATCTGCCGGATTCCTGCTGAGCTTTCCCCATTCAACGGCTTTGCCTAATGCGAGCTTGAGGAAAGAAAGCTCCCTGTTTGCGGAGATCTTCTTCTCCGCTGCCCGCTGCGTCATGTAGTCGGAGATCGCCTCCGGCGTGATGTCGGTGAGCTTCTTCTCCTTGAAGATGTCGGATTTCAGAAGACTATTAAGACAAGTCCTATGGCTCGCCTGTGTCTTCGCCCGCTTGTGGATGGAGTGGGTGCTGATGAATTTCTCGGCGAAGTCCTTGAACAACGCATCGCCGCCGTTCAGCTCCGGCCGGTCAATCCCCAACTTCTTCGCCGCCTTCCGGGCCCGGAGCAGATCAAGATGGGCACAGGCTTCCTCTTTTGTCGCGAAGTCCTGGCGGATTCGTTTAATTCCGCCCTCCGGCTTCGTGAACGTGATGTCGATCATCCAGCGGCCGTCCGCCCTCTTGACGAGATTCTTGATCTGCCTCAACTTGTATCTTCGTTCTTGCTTCGCCATCATGCCTCCTTTTGTTATCATGTTTGCACTAATTTTCACTTTTTGCCTTTTTTCCTCAGCGATAAATAAGACACAAAAATAAATCCCAAGATGTACTTCAGCACAATGAAAGAAACACCACCGATAAGCAAATCGCGCCCCCTGGCACTATTGCCAAATAAAAAAGCAATAATTCCCAATCCAATGCCGGCAATGCCGAGATAATGAAAAATTGCCTGTAAAATTACAATGAAAGAATACATTTTTGATTTCCCCCTTCAAAGGTTCTTCCTGATTCGCCGAATGCCGCGCCGGATTGCCAGACGACTTCCAAAAATCGGCATTGATTCCCCATCAATCCAGCGCCTCACCTGACGCCCCGTGCACCCGATGAAACGCGCTGCCGTCTCCGGGGAGATTTGTTTTTCCCTGAGAAGACCCTGAAGCTCCCTGATTAAATCGATCATACCTATAATATAGTAAAATGTCTATGACTTGTCAAGTCTTTTTTTATCTACCAGCAGGGACGGCCTGCGGTCATCTCCGGTTATTCATTCGCTTTCACTCTGCCTGAAATCACTTTCTGACTTTCAAGTCATGCAGAATTAACTTCCGCTCCAACGCTGTTAGATCACCAAAATTTTTTAGCTCGCCCTCGGCCGTTTTAACCTCAAGTCTTCCATCGACTGTCCGGGTGATGGCAAAAAGCGGCATGACTTCTCCATCTTCGACCACGATTTCATAAGCCCCGGAGCCGTCTCCCATGAGGTTTAAAACATCTTTTTCAAGAAGCTCAAGGGTCTCCTCTTTGCCGACTAAGCCCGCCTTCTTCCGATCCTCCGGCCAAAATGGGATCCGGCCTTCAGGGTCCGCCGACGTTTCATCATTATCGGCTGGAGTGTGGTCTTCATCATAAGTTTTGATAAGGGGATTTCGTTTCGGGTCGAGATACTTGTCTCCGTTTTCACGGCTCATTTCTTCCCTCCCTTTCCGGCCATTGCGAGCCACTCTACTTTCTGGCGTTCCCTGAATTCGGCTTGGGTGAACGGCGAAAGCCCGAGCCCCGCCCTCCGATGATTCTCATTAAAAAATGCTGCCCGGAATTCCCGCTCTTTTGTCTTGGCTGCTTTTTCGGCAACTTCTTTCTCAAAAGCCACGATTTCCGCCGCCTTCATGGGCCGCATAACTGCCCCGTCCACATAGCCAGGCCGGTTGCATGAAAAGCAATAATCCGGCCTTTCCGATTTTCGAACATCCGAATCGCCGAACGGCCGCTTTGATTTCCAGGCGCATTCAGGGCAGGTTTGATAAATCCATCTCGGCAACTTCGACCGCCGTTCTACAATCGCCCGG
>CAZYWP010000004.1:0-69714 GCA_964651495.1 uncultured Eubacteriales bacterium
CTTGTGGTTCTGGGCGTATTTCTCGTCGGCGGCCGGGACGATGTGGTCGAGGACGATGACCAGCTTTTCCGGCGCTTTGACCCGGGCCACGCCCAGCTTCTTGAACTCACCGATGATGGCGGCGGAATTATCGTGCGAAAGATAGTAATCGGGCGAAACAGTCACCACCTGGCCGGCGCTGACTTCTCTGCCGGCCTTCCCGCCCAATATTTTCTCTGATAACGTCTTTCCCAAGGGATCCCCCTCTCATGACCTAACTCTTCAAAACATCAAAATTCACGAAGTCGGCGTGGTTGACGATGATGGCTTCGATCGTCCTCCGGGTGCCGTCGCCTTCCTTGGAATGAGCGGCGATAATGTGGATGACTTCCCTGGGAAATCCGTACTGGAAGGCGAAGGCCGCTCCCGAGATCGGGTGGCGGAGCAGCTCCCCGTCCCGGCTCTTGACAAAGGCCCCCCGCTCCCGCTTGTATTCAAAGAGCTTGCCCACGTCGTGGAGGATCGCTCCGGCAAGGAGGTAGTCCCGCTGGATGGCCACCTTTTCGCCGTATTCTGCTTTCAGGACCTCGGCTATCTTCAAGGCCGAGAGGGTTACAGCTCTGGTGTGATCGATGAGGTTAACCTCGGTCCGGGGGATCAATAAGGTGAAGGGCATGGCGGCCAGGTCTTTGATCGTCCAGCCTCCCCGCTTCATGGCCTCCACCCAGACGGTGGCGGTCTTTTCCCGCAGCTCGGCATCCTGGATGAGCTGGAGCTCGGGCAGCAGCGTTTCGAGCTGTCTTCGCATCTAAACCTCCCTTTCACCGGGCCCGTCGTACTCGAAATCCGAGGGATGGATCTTGCGCATCGGTTTCATCCGTGTCCTTTCCTCCTGGATGTGAGCGACCAGTCCGGGGACCCGGGCGATGATGAAGAAGGCGTTCCCGATCTCAGCCGGGATGCCGAGGTCGCAGAGGAGGGCGGCGATGGCCCCGTCCACGTTGATCGGAAGAGCCTTGCCCAGGCTCTCCTGGAAAATCTTCTCGACCTCCCGGGCGATCCGGACATGGGGCCCGGCCAGGCCGAGCTCTTCGGCCAGGGCGAAGAGCTTCTGAGTGCGGGGGTCCCGGGTGTGGACGCGATGCCCGAACCCGGAGGCGCGCTCCCCTCTCGACTTCATCTCGGCCAGGATGTCTGCGGCGGCGGTCTCCTCAGAGACCTTGTTCGCCGCGGCCCGGCGGGCGATTGCCTGAAAAAGGCGCATCCCTTCTTCGATGGCGCCGCCGTGCCAACGGGAAATGGCCAGCACTCCGGCGGCGATGGAGGCATGGAGCTCTGCCCCGGTCGAAGCCACGGTCCGGGCCGCCAGGACGGAGGGCGGACCGGCGCCATGGTCGACCGAAGAGACAAAGATGGCATCGAGGAGCCGGCCCACCGCAGGGGAGGGCAGTTCTCCTTTGAGAACGAGGTAAATCGCCTGGGAAAAAGAAATCTTCCCCATCAACTGGTCGATGGGATACCCGCGCAGGCCGACTTTATTGGGCTCGACGGCCGTGATGGCCGTTTTCCAGTGCAGATTCTCAGTCATTGGTCCTTCCTCTCTGATTCAAAACAAAGGGGGCCTGAACCGAAATCCCCAGAATTCGGGTCATTTTCCCATTTTTCCCGGTCGCCTCCCGTTTCTACAGGCCGCAAATTTCCCTGGCCTTCCGCGGAATTTCGGAGATGGCGTCAACAACGTGCACGCCGGCTTCCCGCAGCCTTTTGACCTTGGTTTCATACGACCCGCGCGAGCCTTCGACGATCGCTCCAGCATGAGAAAAACGCGTCCCCGATTTCGCCGCTTTTCCGCCGATGTAGGCGACGAGCGGCTTGCTGAATTGACCCTTCTCGACCAGATCGGCCACCCGCTCCTCCTGGGTCGTCCCGATCTCCCCGAACATGACGGCGGCTTTCGTCTCCGGGTCGTGCTCAAAAAGCTCCATGACCTCGGGATGGGAAAGGCCGACAACGGCATCGCCCCCGACATGGATGATCGTGCTCTGGCCGAGGCCCGCCTGGGTAAGATAGTAAGAAATCGCCGAGGTCATCCCGCCGCTCCGCGAGCTGACGCCGATCGTCCCCGGCCGGAACCATTCCCTGGCCCGTTCGGCCCGGCCGCCGATCATGCCGAGGACGGCCTTGCCCGGGCTGACCAGCCCGAGCGTGTTGGGCCCGACAAAACGCGCTCCCTTCTCGCCGGCGCGTGCGGCGATCTCCAGGACATCGTGGATGGGGACCCGGTCGGGGACGATGACCAGGAGCTTCACGCCCCCCTCGATTGCCTCGAGGGCGGCGTTCTTGACGAGCGCGGCGGGGACAAAAATGACGCTGGCGTCAAACGGCCCCTGCTTTTCCCAGGCCTGCGCCACGGAATCATAAACAGGGACGCCGTAAACATCCTGGCCGGCCCGGCCGGGCGTGACCCCGGCGACGAGGTTGGTCCCGTAGTCCTTCATCAGCCGCGTGCGGGCCATCCCCTCCCGGCCGGTGATGCCCTGGATGATGACCCGGGTCTCGCTGTTCACCAAGATAGCCATCGGATCAGCCTATCGTCCTATTATTTCTATACATTCTATGTATTTGCTAAACTCTAGTTTGTCACCTTGCCGCGGAGGCGACGGGGCTGCCAGGTTGGCCAGCGAGAGGCCATCGCCGCCGCTCCTCACAGCAGTCCCTTTTTCGCTGCGGCGATCATTTCATCCCTGTACTCCTTGAGCCCGGGAATGGGGAGGCTGATGAAGATGGCGTCCCGCTCGTGGAACTTGCAGAAGATCTCGCAGGCCAGGCATTCGGTGCACTTCCCCTTCCGAGCCTCCTCCTCCGGAATCGCCAGGACGGGCTTTCCCTCCTCGAGCTTCAGGATTTTCGGGCCGCAGGCCTCGACACACCCCTTGGTCCGACAGTGGGGGCATTTGGCCTGGTCGAAAGAGATCCGTCCGGTGAACGTGTCGAAGCCGTACGCATTCTCGGGAACGGCCGTCTCCGTGAGCGGCCCGACTTCATGGCGGCGGCCGGGCTCCTGGGCGACAAGTGCGTCCAGCCGGCCGGCGCAGAATTCCGGGGAGTCGTCCCGCCCATAACCTTCGATGACTCCGGGAATATCGCGCCCGTACGTCTGCAGGATCTCGATGGCCTTTTCCTCGAAATTCCCGCCCAGCCGGATGACCGCAGGGATTTTTAAATTTTCCTCGTGAAAGGCCTTGACCAGGCCGCGGGCCGAATGGTACTGCTCCTGGCTGGCGACGCCGGAGCCTGAGGCGAAGTAGCCCCTGATCCCCGGTTGCGAGAGGATGATCTTGGCGGCGCGGTAGACTTTACTGGCCGGCGGGTTGCCGCTCGTGTCGCAGTAGTTGGCCAGCTTGAAACCGCGGTTGAGGACGGCATCCATGGACATCATCGACCCCCCGCCGCCGGCGCCGTGGAAGCCAATGTACATCTCTCCGCCGGCGGTGTTTTCCGTCATCTGAAAAAAGTAAAAGGTCCCCCGATAATCCTTTTCCTCGACCCGGTAGGCGATTTTTTCCAGCTCGGTCGGCGGCCGGTCGAACTCCCGGGCGACCTCGATGCCCAGCTCGGGATGACGGTAGACCGCGTAATCATCGACGACAAGATGGCAGTCGGCGGCATAAACCGCGTCATCCGCAGTGACCACCAAAGGGTTGATTTCGGCCGAGCGGGCATCTCCGGCGCGCGCGACCTGGTAGAGTCTCATCAGCAGGTCGGAGAGCCGGAGGAGAAGATTCCCCCCGATTCCGGCCCGGATGAGCAGGTTGCGGGCTTCATACTCGGGAAATCCTTTCCGGACGTCGACGGCCTGCCGGACAATTCTTTCCGGATGCAGCCGGGCGATCTCTTCGATCCCGCTTCCGCCCGCCGGGCTGAAAACGATGAGCGGCCGCTTGAGGGCGTCATCCAGCACGATCCCGGCAAAGAATTCGGCTTTGATGGCCAGCTTTTCTTCGACCAGGATTTTGTCGACGACAAAATTTTCAACCCTCATCCCGAGAAGCTGCCGGGCTTTCTCGGCGGCCTCGGCCGGGCTAGCCGCGAATTGGATTCCCCCCAAACCGGCTCTCCCGGTCACCCAGACCTGAATTTTCAGGACGACGGGCTTGCCGATCCTTTCGGCGATTCGACGGGCCTCCTCGGGAGTGGAAGCAACATCGCCGTCCGGGACCGGGATCCCGCCCTGCTTAAGCAGCTTTTTGCCCTGGAATTCAAATAGCCTGGCCATTCAATCGTCCTTTACGGGTAATATTATTGGAATAAAAGGAGCTGAAGTCAACGTCGGAGAGGGCCGGATGATCGCTTTAAGGTCCGGTCCTCCAGGTTATTCGATGGAAGCATCTCTGTTTCTGTGATTTGACTCGACGGCCAAGAGAGGGTGGCATGGCGCCAGTCCCCGCACCGCCCGGAGCGTAGGGGACCCCTCTCTTGACGGGTGCGGAGCGAGGACGGACGGGGACGCGCCGTGACAGGACCCTATTCCAGATCTATGTCATCGCGGAAACAGAGATGCAATTTTATTCGATCCAGATTTTGATCACTCGGGCCGGGGTCTCCTTGCTCCGGATTTCGATGATATTCCCCTTCATCCTGATGATCTGATCGACGATCCTATCCAGGTCGTATCCTTCCTGCCTGAGGGCGGCCTTGTCCTTTTCCGGAATCGCGCTCAGGGCCAGGTCGGCTAGCGCCCAGGGAATGCTGAGGTCAAAGGCCGGCTCATCCATGCCCCGGACCGAGACCCGGATCTTCAGCATTTTGGCGCGCCTAGACGTTCCTCTGTCTTCCACTTCCCTCAGTGAATCCGGTGAGATCCGCAGCAGGGCGATCCTGGCCCTGTCCTTGAAATCCATGTCTCTTTCCTGCTCGATGATCTGCTTCAGGACGGGGATGGCACGGGCGGCGATCTTTTTATCCTTCACCAGGCTCAACTTCAAGGCCGCATAATAGCGAACCTTCGAGCTGGGACTGAAGAGCCTCTCCTCGATTTTATCCAGATAATCCTTCTCGCCGTCATTGTAATAGAGATCATAGGCCAGGTCGATGATTGAAGTTTCCGCCTCCTCGACCAAGCTCTCGTTTTTCTCCGGCGTGAAGAGATAGTCTTCATAAGCCCTCAACGCTCTTTCCTGTTTGCCGTCCTGTTTCCCAAGGCACTTGGCCCGGTAGAAAATCGCCTGCGGTAACAGACGGCTCCTTGGATACTCCGCCAGGAGCTCTTCCAGCTTGACCTGAGCCTCCCCCCATTTTTCATCAAACAGGAGGATCTTGGCCTCCTGGAAGGCTTTTACTTCGGCCTGAGTTTGGGCGCCCGACTGAGCGCCGAACAGGCCAACCAAAAACACGATGAAGAAAAGCGCTTTCCGCATCTCAGACCTCGCTTTCCTGCAATTCCTTTTTTAACAATTTAATTTTTAAAAGCAGATTTTTCTGTTCGATCAAGCCCTGGATCTCCCGTCGCTGCTCGTCAGTCAGGCTCTCGCTGACCGGGGAGAGCTCATAGAAGAGCATCTCGATCTGGTCGCAGATGTCTTTCGCTTTGGCCATCTGGATCCACTCGAGCTGGGGGTTGAGGAATTTTTTCTTGGACAGCAGCTCCCTGGCCCGCTGCGCCGCCGCCTCGCTTAGCCGGAATGGTCCTGCTTCAGCGGCAGGCTGGGCTAGTTCAAGGAGCACGTACTGGCTTTTTTCCAGGTAAGCCACGGTCTCCCGCCTGGCGATCTCGATGTCCGCCCGGTCCAGGAACTCCTGGGAAGCGAAGAATTCCCCGCCCCCCGCGTTCCGGCTGAGGCTTCCCCTGAAAACGAAGAACATGGACAGCGCCCCAACCATGACCCCGAGAAGAAGGCCCGCCAGGACCGGCCTGAACCGGAGAGCGGAGACCCGGATCCGGCGCCGCTCCAGCACGGCCTGCGGCTGGGGCCGATCCCGCCAGACGGCCCGCACGATTCTCTCCGCCTGAAAACCCCAGTCCACTGAGGCCAGAACCCGGTCCAGCTCGGGATTGAGCACCTCCGCCCGGCGGAGGACTTCCCGGTGAAGACCGAGCTCCCGGCGGCAGAGCGGGCAGTCCTTGAGATGAGCCCGGACTCTCTCCGCTCTGCGCTCCTCCAGCTCTTCGCCGAGGAAGGCGACCAGGTCATCCCTGATTTGGCGGCACGTGCTCATGTTTCCATCCCCAATTGCGGGCCCAGCAGACGGCGGAGATTCCGCACTGCCTTGAAATGAAGGGACTTGACCGTCCCCAGCCTGACGTTCAGGATCTCCGCGATTTCCCTGTAATCGAGCCCGTTATAATGCTTCATGACAAAAACCAGGCGCTGCCGTTCTCCGAGCCGTTCGAGACCGTGGGAGATGACCCGGCGCAGATCCAAGGACACCGGGTTTGCGCCGCTGCCCGAGGAGGCCAGGACGAGCTCGTCGAGGGGCTTTTCGCTCTCCATCTCCCGGCGCCTGGCGTAATGCTTGCGGTAATAATCGATGCACAGGTTCTTGGCGATCTGGAGCAGCCAGCCACGGAAATTCCCTTCTTTCTCGTAGGCGTCGAGCTTCTGATAGAGCCTCATGAATGTCTCCTGGACGATGTCCATGGCATCCTCCTTGTTCCGGAGGACGGAGTAGGCCAGCAAAAAGACCTGCTGCTGATAATGGAAGACGATCGTTTTGAAGGCTTCCCGGTCGCCGCTTGCGGCCTCCCGAAGCAGAGATTGGATGTCTTCACTTTCCGTTATCCTCGTCTGTTCCATCCTGGGGTGAATTCTCGGGTTCAGATGGCGTTAGTTCGGCCGGATCAGTATCGCCGATTTCGTTCTCCGTGTCAGCATTGCCTTGCTCATCCGTGCGTTCCATAGACTACTACGAAGGGTTTTGGCGAAAGGTTCACCCCCAAAAAAAACGGCGTTTTTTGAGCCGGCCTCCCTCGCCTGTCAGCGGGCGCAGAAGTCTGCCCGGTTCAGGAACTTCCTGGGAAATTCCGAAGGGAGGAGTCCGGGAAAAAATCTATCTAAAACTTACCGAAATCTCTTCTCTCTCTTCGCTCGGGGCCGCGTCCTTCCGTCCTGGGTCTCGCATCGTTGACAATGATGCGGCGGCCGTCAAACTCCGTGCCGTTCAGCTTGCCCTTGGCCTCTTGAGCGCCTTCCGAGGTGGCCATCTCGACAAAGCCAAACCCGCGTCCCTGGAGGACGTTGACTGAAGTGACTTCTCCGTGCTGGGAAAAAAGCTCTTTCAGCTTGTCCTCTGTGGTCCCGTAGTTCAGGTTTCCCACGTACAATTTTGCAGCAGACATAGAAAAAGCCTCCTTGCATTTCCACCGCCATCCCGCCCTGTCGACCAGTCGGCGGAAGGCCGGCAAAAATCAAAACATTCTGGCATATCCAGGGGAAGAAATCAAGCAATTTATGGCCCGGCCCGGCTTCTGGCCGACATATTGACCTTGCCGCCGCATAAAATGCTATAATGGCCAAACTTAAGACGGTCAATTCCGTATTATGAACCTGGAGACGAGATGAAAAAAGGAAAATATGTCCTCCTCATCATATTGATTTTCTTCTTCCTGATTACAGCCACGGTCTTCGCCTTTCTCTACTCTTCGTTCCGCCGGCCCCCTGAAATCAAGCCCGATTCCTACCTCGAAATCGAGCTTGCCGGGCCGGTCCAGGACTTCTTCGCCCCGGACTTCCTGACGGAGTTCTTTTTCGGCCGGAGGACTCTGTCCATCCATGAGCTGCGGGAGAGCATCCGCAAGGCCAGAGTGGACCGCCGCATCCGCTGCCTCCTGCTGCGTCTCGGCTACCTCGAATGCGACTGGGCCAAGGTCAGCGAGATCCGCGACGCCGTGCTGGATTTCCGCAAGTCGGGAAAGCCCGCCTACGCCTACATCGAGGAGGCCCCCGAGTTCGATAAGGAATATTACCTCGCCACCGCCTGCGACCGGATCATCCTCCATCCGCTCGGCTGGCTGGGCGTCAACGGAGTCGGCGGCTGGGTGCCTTTTATCAAAGAGGGGCTGGACAAACTGGGCGTGGAAGCCGAGGTCGAGCACGTCGAGGAGTTCAAGACCGCCTATAACATGTTCACGGAAAAGGAGCTTACCCCGGCCCACCGGGCAATGATGGAGGCCATCTACGACGACATCTTCTCCGAGTACGTGCGCGCTGTCTCCGAGGCCAGGAAAAAGACCGAGGCCGAGGTCAGGATGATCATCGACACCGGCCTTTATCAGGGCAAAAACGCCCTCGACGCCGGGCTCGTCGATGACCTGCTCTACGAGGACGAACTGAGGGCGCTCCTGCAGGACAAGGGGAGAGATCTGCGGCGGGCCCGGCTGGCCGAATATTCGAGGATCAGCCCGTCGAGCCTGGGAATGGAAACGGGCAGAAAGGTCGCCCTGATCTACGCTATGGGCCCGATCATGAGCGGAGAGGGCGGTTACCAGGTCATCGGCGGCCGGACGCTCTCGCGCTGGGTCCGCAGAGCCCGGGAGGACCGGTCGGTCGCGGCCATCGTGCTCCGGGTGGACAGCCCGGGCGGCTCGGCCGTGGCCTCGGATGTCATTTGGCGGGAGATCTTCCTGGCCAAAAAGGAGAAGCCGGTGGTGGTCTCGATGTCCGACGTGGCCGGCTCCGGCGGATACTGGATTTCCCTGGCCGCCCACAAGATCGTCGCCCAGCCACAGACGCTGACAGGGTCGATTGGCGTGCTGGCCGGAAAGTTCAACCTGGTTGGGCTATACGAAAAGCTGGGCATCACGGCCGAAAAAATGACCCGCGGCCGGAGAGCCGACATGTTCTCGACTTTCCGTCCCCTGACTCCGGAGGAAAGGCACTTCTTGAAGGAGCAGATTCTCTGGACCTACGACCAGTTCCTCAGCAAGGTCGCCGAGGGGCGGAACCTGACCAAAGAAGCGGTGAATGAAATCGGCCGCGGCCGCGTCTGGACGGGGCATCAGGCGCGGGAAATCAAGCTGGTGGATGAGCTGGGCGGTCTCGACAGGGCCTTGGAGCTGGCCAAGAGCCTGGCCGGGATCCCGGCCCAGGAGGACGTCCGATTGGTCGTCTGGCCGAAGAGGACGTCGATCTTCAGCCTGGTTTTTGGCCGGGCAGAGGCAAAGGTCCGGCTTCCCCTATCAGCAGGAATCGACAAGCTCATTCCTATTCTTAAGGTCTTGGAAAAAGAAAATCCCTGGGCGGTGATGCCCTTCTGGCTTCCCACTCAGTAGGCATAAGTAAAGGGACAAATCGTCTTGAATTCGCAGTAGCTGCAGTTATGCCAGTCCGGCCTGGCGGCGAAATTCCTGCCCCGGATTCCCTCTTCAGCCTGTTTGACTTTCTCCCAGCCCCGCGCCATTTCTTTCTCGCCCTTGCCGGCGCGGCCGACGATGTCCGACTCCAGAAAATGGAGCTGGGTCTCGAGGAGCGGAAGGGCCTGCGTCTTCTGGAAGGAGAGCGCATAGAGGTCCATCTGCAGACTGTCGGCCGCCCTTTTATCCGCCTCCTTCTGGCTTTTCACTTCGCTGGCCTTATAATCGATGATGACGGCACCTTTGTCCCGGATATCGATTCGGTCCCAGCGGCCGCTGAACCTGACCTTTCCTTCCTGCCATCTGAAGCTCTTCTCCAAGTGAGCAGGCTTGTGGCCGGAAGCTTCCTCTCGCCTGAAAAAGCGCATCAGGGCCTTGCGCCCCGCCTTCTTCCGCAGCTTCTCATGCTCGCGGCTCAAGTATCCTTCGTTGACCCAGGAGCCCGCGTATTCTTCGAACAGCTCGTCCAGCGTCGTTTTCCTCCCGGCCGCTGTCTGGCGCAGGAACGAGTGGATGGTATTGTGGAGGACGCGGCCGAAAACAAGGCTGTGGTGGGGGAGGACGGGAATCCGCAGGAGATGCCGGAACTTGTACTTAAGCGGGCAAACCAAGTAATCTTCGACCTGAAAATAGCTCAGGGGCAGCACGTCTTTGACCTTGAGTTCAGTCAATACCCGGTCCTCGGGGCTGCCCAATCCGTACCTCCTGAGCTCTTCCAGAGCCGAGGAGCGCTGGACTTCATCGGGAAGCTTCGGGATATCCAGCGTTTCGAGGACAAAGGGGCTCACTTTCTTCAGTCGCTTAAGCCCGTAGTCCCTGGCCCAGGTCAAGTGCAGAAGCGTTTTGGCCCGTGTCATACCCACATAGAAGAGCCTTCTTTCTTCCTGTAGAGAAGTCAGGTCGGAAGACTCGTCTTCGTCTCCGGGACTCTCCGCGGGAGGGAACTCCTCCTTCAAGATCCCGTCCGGAAACGGGATTTTCTCTCTTCTCTCGCGGCCCGGGAATCGGTCGGCGATCAAGCTCACCAGGAAAACGACGGCAAACTCAAGGCCCTTCGCCTTGTGGACGGTCAGGACGCTGACCGCCTCCTCTTCCAGCTCGGCCTCGGCCGTGGCCGGATTATCCCCGACTTCCCGGAGGAGGTCGAGATGCCTAGCGAAGGACTGGATGGAATCGTCATCGGCCAGCCCGGAGAAATTTTTTATCTTTTCAAAGAAGAGGCGAAGGTTCTTGATCTTCAGCTCCGCCTCCAGGTTTCCGGCTTCGACGAGCCTTTTAATATAGCCGGATTTCTCCAGGAAGGCGAAGACGACCTGCCCGGCATTTTGTGTCTTGGAAAGCTTGACGAAATAGACCAGGTCCTCGACGATCTTCCTGACCAGGGCCGTCGTCTCCGCCGAAATGGCGAGGTCGAGAGTCCCGGCGGCGACATCCTTGAAGACGCCGTGCAGCGAGAGATTCCGTTTCCCGGCATAGTTGGAGAGAATGGTCAGGTCATAGAGGTCCATCCCGTAGACCCCCGATTGAGCCAGGAAATACAGGCTCCGTCCGTCCTCGAAGTTCGTCAGGGCCTTGATAAAAGAGACGACATCCTTAACCTCATCCTGAGCGTAGAGGCCGCGGCTGCCGGAAAAACGAAACGGAATCTGCTTCATGTTCAGGGCCCGCAGAAAGGGATCGGCATCGGCGTTCCGCCGCACCAGGATGGCAATGTCTCCGGGCCGATAGCCCTCCGCCAGTTTTTGAGCGATGATCCCGGCCACCCTGTCGGCCTCGTGGGAGAGCGTGTCGAACTGCAGAAGATGGATGCTCTTGCCGGCCCCGCCCGCAGATGCGGTGAGCTTCTTATCCACCTTATCCCGGAATTCAAGGCGCCTCGGATTGTTGTGCTGGATCAACCGATAAGCAGAATCAAGAATCTGTTGAGTGGACCGGTAATTCTTGGTCAGGACGACTTCTTTGACCTTTATTTTTCCTTCTCTTTTTTCGTAATAGTCCCTGAACTTGAGGATATTGGCCAGCGAAGCTCCCCGGAACCGGAAAATGCTCTGGTCGTCATCGCCGACGACGGTCAGGTTGTTACGGCGGGCGGCCAGCAGCTTGAGCAGCTCGAACTGAATGTAATTCGTATCTTGAAACTCATCGACCAGGATATATTTATACCTCTCCTGAAATTCTCTCAGCACGGAGGGCCGCTGGCGAAAAAGCTCAACCACCAGGCAAACCTGATCTTCGAAATCGATCTTACCTTCCCTTTTGAGCAGCCCCTCGTAGGCCTCGAAAACGCGGGCCATCTCCAGGTGTTTGAGGGCGATTTCCTTCTCTGCTTCAGAGCCCGTCCTCTTCTCCAGCCGGCGGGCATAGGCGAGATATTCCCGGGGACTGATATCCTCCTGCCTCAGCCTCTTCACCGCATCCAACAGTTCCTGGATGTGCCGGGTGGGAGAGCTCAGAGGACGATAATACCGCAGAGGCAAGCGGAAGAGGTTTTCGCGGAAAAAAATGGCCTGTTCGACGTCGTCGAGAAGCCTGAAATCGAGGGGGTAGCCGAGGTCCAGGGCGTAGCTGCGCAGCACTCGCTCGCCGAAGGAATTGAAGGTGCTGATAGCGACGAACGAATAGCTGTAGGGGATGAGCTGGTCAACCCGCTCCTCCATCTCGTTGGCGGCTTTTTCGGTGAAGGTCAAGGCCAGGATCTCATCCGGCCTGGCGATTTTGGCCGATATGAGATAGGCGATGCGGTGGGTGATGGCCTTGGTTTTTCCGGTGCCGGCGCCGGCGATGATCAACAGCGGTCCCCGGCCGTGCGTCACAGCCGCTCTCTGATCGGAATTGAGGCCTTCCAGAAGGTGGCGGGCTTTTTCCGATGACGGCCGAGGCATGGTCTGGATATCAGAAGGAAACGCTCAGCGTTTTTCTTCTTTTCTCTTGACGATCACTTTCTCGTCCGGCCTGATCAGCCAGAGTTTTTCCCGGGCTTCCCTCTCCACGGCTTGGGGATTGTTCTTGAGGTCCTCGATTTCCCCTTCCAGCCGGGCTTTCTCGGCCTCTAAACGTTTGACCTCCTGGAGCAGGATTTCGTAGTTCCGGCGCGCTTTGTAGATCTCGATCAACCCTTTCTTGCCGAAAAGTGAGGAGATGAGCAGAACGAGAAAAAAGAAGCCGACAGCGGCCAGAAGGATTTTTCTTCTCAGCGAAGCGCCCTTCCTGTCTTCTCGGGCCATCAGTCGAGCCTCTTGAGGCCGAGGTCGAGCAACCGCTCCAGTTCTTTATTCGTCCCCGCCTCCGCGTAACAGCGGATCAGCGGCTCCGTCCCTGATGGACGAAGGAGGAGCCAGTCATCGTCTTCGAAATCGAGTTTGATCCCGTCGATCCTCTCGACCGCGACAACCATCCGTCCGCCCAAATACTCGGGGGGATTGATGATGAGGTCCTTCAGCTTTCTCTCGTTTTTGGGATGGAGGCGGATGCTTCTCTGGCCGCTGGATTTCTTTCCGTATTCGCGGAAAAAGCCGGCCCGCAGCTGGGTCAGGTTTTTCCCGGTGGCGGCCATCATCTCGGCCACGAGCAGGCCGGCGAAAATTCCGTCCTTCTCGGGCAGGTGGCTTTTCACGGCGAAGCAAGCGCTCTCCTCGCCGCCGAAGATGATCTGCTTCCGCAGTAAAAGGTCGGCTATGTACTTGAACCCGACGGGAGTCTTAAAAAGCGGCAGGCCGTAGCGCCGGGCGACGCGGTCGATCAGGTGAGTGGTGGCAACCGACCTGGCCACGCCGCCCCGCCATCCCTTGACCCGGACAAGATAGTCCAGCAGGAGCGAGAGAATGATATTCTGGCTGACGAAACTCCCGGCCTGGTCAAGGATTCCAAACCGGTCTCCGTCGGCGTCCGTGGCAATCCCCAGGTCGCACCCCTTCTCCCGCACCAGCCTTCTGAGCTCCCGCAGGTTGTCTTCGCTGCAGGAGGGAGTCATGCCGCCGAAATAGGGATCGACGTAACCGTGGATCTCTTCGACTGGTATTTCGTTCTCCTCGAGGATCTCATCCAGGTACTCCCGGCTCGTCCCGTATAAGAGGTCCACACCAATGCGGAGCTTGGACCTCTGGATGGCCTGGAAATCGATCTTTTTCTGGATGAACTCCAGGTAATCGGCCTGCAGGTCGATCTTGTCCACGAATTCTGTCCGCGGATAATAGACGCAATGGGGTGGGCACCTAGAAAGACGGTTGATTTCATCCTCGATCTTATCGGTTTCATGGGGAAGGGCCGGTGCCCCCGTCTCCAAGTTGAGCTTCAGTCCGTTGTATTCGGGAGGGTTGAATGAGGCGGTGAAATTGATTCCGGCCTGGGCTTTTCTCCTGATGATCTGCAGCGCCTGGGCCTGCGACGGCGCGTCGCGATCGGCCAGGAGGACGTGGATCTGATCGTGGGAAAGGATCTTAGCGGCCTCATTGGCGAACCGCTCGGAGAGAAACCGGGTATCAAAATTGACGATGACCGCGATACTCCGGCCGGGGAATCTCTTCTTCAGATAGTTGGCCACAGCCCGGACCACGATCCGGACATTGGAGAAGGTGAACTCTTCTCCCATCACGGCGCGCCAGCCCGATGTGCCGAACTTGATCATCGCGTTCCGGCGCCCAAGTTAGCACAAGATCAGGCTAAAAGCAAATGGACCTAACGGTCCCTTTTCTTCTGCGCTTCGCCGGTCATCGGCACGAAGCGAACGCCCAAGATCGGGGCCTGGCGGGGCTTGCCTTTCTCCTTGGTCACCAGGGTCAGCGTCTGGCCGGTGAGTGTGCTTCCCAGCGGGATGATGAGCCGGCCTCCTTCCCTGAGCTGCTCAAAAAGCACGGGCGGAACATGGCTGGCGGCACAGGTCACAATGATGGCGTCGAAAGGAGCCATTTCCGGCCAGCCCTGATAGCCGTCTCCGCTCTTGATCTGGACATTCTTGTAGCCCAGGTCCAGCAGAGTCCGGGCGGCCAGCGCCGCCAGGCTCTCGTGGATCTCGATGGACAACACCTGGCCCGCCAGGGCGCTCAGCACCGCCGCCTGATAACCCGATCCCGTGCCGATCTCGAGGACTCTCTCCCCGCCCTTCAGGCCGAGCCACTGGGTCATCAGGGCAACGATGTAGGGCTGAGAGATGGTCTGCTGCTCCCCGATAGGAAGAGGGTAATCCTCGTAGGCCTGGTCGCGGTAGGCCGGGGAGACAAAGAGATGGCGGGGGATCTTTCCCATGACCTCGAGAACACGCGGGTCGGAGATGTCCCGGGAGGCCAGCTGCTCGGTGACCATCCGTCTTCGCTTTTTCTCATAGACGTCCCCCTCCTGGCCGGCGGCCATGAGGGAACAGGCGGAAACGAAGGCCAGAGTCAGGCTAACCCGCGTCAGCAACTTCTTATTCATGGTATTCGCCGCCGGAAGTCACTCTCTATTTTTATTTTCTTCCATCTCCACTGAGAAATCAACCGCCCGCCGCCCGTCAATTTCAATAAGAAAAAAAGGGGAAGGCCCGGGCCTTTCCCTGATATCATCTTATCGGATGAGGAGGCGGCGGCGATTTTTCACCTCAAATCTCCTCTCTAGGGGTGATTGACGGCCGGCCGGGGATGGTGTGATTCTAATAGCGCACGGCGGACTGCCGTCGTGTTGGAGATTATTGTTGACAAGAGAAATGATTTCTGATATTGACTTAGGTAACCTGGTTGGAAGAAGTAAGAGCTGTGCCTTGGATGGAGAAAAGAGCCGTATACCCAGGCTTTTTCGACCCCATCACCAATGGCCATATCGATATAATCCTGAGAGGGTTGAGGCTGTTCGACAAAATCATCGTGGCCGTGCTCAAAAATCCCAAAAAGAAGCCGCTTTTTTCGACTAAAGAAAGGGTAGGCATGATCAAGGCGATTTTTGCCCGCGAACCGAGGATCGAGGTCAAAGCCTTTGACGGGCTGCTGGTCGACTTCGCCCAAGCGAACGAGGCCGACGTCGTCATCCGGGGGCTGCGGGCGGTGTCCGATTTCGAGTACGAGTTCCAGATGGCTTTGATGAACCGCAAGCTCAACGCCGAGATCGAAACGCTCTTCATGATGCCCAGCGTCAACTATTCATTCCTCAGCTCCATGCTGGTCAAAGAAGTGTTTAACCTGGGCGGCTGCGTGAAAGACCTGGTTCCCGAGATTGTGGCCCGAAATCTGAAGCGGAAGCTGGCGAGAGGCAAGTTTATTCTTTCGAATTAACCTTTAATAAAAAGGTAGGAACAAACATGCTGGGTTTAAGCCAAGAAAAAGGAATCGTCGGACTGGACATCGGATCTCATTCCGTCAAAGCCGTCGAGCTCACGTCCAAGAAAAAAGCGGACAGGGACGTCTATTCGGTGGTCAGGATCGGGTACGAGCCGCTGCCCCACGATGCCATCGTCGAGGGGACGATTATCGACTCGACGGCCGTCGTCGAGACGATCAAAATGATCTTCGACGAAAACAAGTTCAAAAACAGGAATGTGGTTATCTCCATATCCGGCAACTCCGTGATCATCAAGAAAATCTCGCTTCCGGCGATGGAGAGACAAGAGCTGGCCGAATCCATCGTCTGGGAAGCCAAGCACAACATTCCCTACCCGTACGAAGAGACCAACGTGGATTACGCCATCCTCAGGCCGCCGCGGGGGTCGGAGGAGAAAAACCTGGATATCCTCCTGGTCGCCGCCAAGAAGGATAAAATTGCCAACTACAGCAATGTGGTCAACCAGGCCCGCAAAAACCTGGTGGCCATTGATGTCGATGTCTTTGCCCTGTCCAACGCCCTCGAAGTCAACTACCCGGAGGCGTTTCAGGCCAAGAACATCGCTCTCATCAATATCGGCGCCAACATCACCAACGTCGCCATCATCGAGCGGGGGACCATGCAGCTCTTCCGCGACCTTTCTCTGGGAGGATTCTTCTTTATCGAGAACATGCGCAAGGAACTGAACATCAGTTTTGACGACGCGGAGAAACTGATCAAGGGCATCCCGGCCAAGGACGTCTCCGCTGAGAAGGTGGACGAGGTCGTCAATTTCAATGTCAAAGACCTGCTCGACGAAATCGACAAGACCTTCTCGTTCTACGAGGCCGGGGAAAAAAGAGAAAAGAAAATCGAGCAAATCTACTTGAGTGGTGGGCTGGCCCAGCTTAAGAACGTCGCCAGCGCCTTCGAAAACAAGTTCAACATCAAGACGGAGATCTTCAACGCCTTCCGCAGCGTCCATTATGACGAGAAGAAACTCGACCCCATCTACGCCCAGGAAATGGCCGCTCTCTTTGGAGTCGCCATCGGGCTCGCCACTCGGAAAACGGAAAAATAAAATGATCAGGATCAACCTCTTAAAGCCGGAATCCAAGGAAATCAGGGAAGCGCCCGCCATCGCCGGGCCGGAGATCAAAGCCACAAAGGCTTTCCCCCTCACCACCATCGTCATCCTGTTCATCGCCGCCGTGCTCGCCGCGGCATTCTTCCTGCAGAAGCGGATGATCAGCCAGGAGAAAACCCGGCTCCAGACCGCTCAGGAAGAAAAGGCCAAACTCCAGTATGTCGTCGCCAAGCTGGAGGAGCTGGAGCAGCAGAAGGCCGTTTATGAGAAGAAGATCAACCTCATCAACCAGCTGCGGGCGCAGCAGGACAGCGCCGTCAGGATTATGGACGAGCTCAGCAGGAAGCTCCCCGACTGGGTCTGGCTGACCGAGCTCAGCTGCGACGGTCAGACCATCCAGCTCAAGGGCAACGCGCTCTCCAATAACCTGATCGCCGACTACATCTACAACCTCGAGAACAGCCCCCACTTCGCCAACGTCAACTTGATCTCCTCCGCCCAGAAATCGGGCCGGAACACGCAATACCTCGAGTTCTCGATGACGTTGGGCTATGTCCTTCCCGAGGCCGCCCTGGCGCAGCCAAAGCCGGAGGCCAAAACGAAGGCCAAGCCGCAGGCGAAAAAAAGGTGAGCACCATGAAAAACTGGTCCTGGTACGGTTATATCTTATTGGCCGTGATCGTCTTCGCGCTCTCATTTTTTTTCTATTTTAAGCCCCAAAACGTCGAGCTGGAAAAGATTAAGAGCGAGAGGCAGAAAGTAGAGCAGGAAGTGGCGCAGCTCCTGGAGAAGAAAAAACAGCTGGACCTGGTCGAAGCGGAGCTGGCCGGACTCAACAGCACGCTGAAAGAGCTCGAACAGATCATTCCCCTGAGGAAGGAGACCGATGTCATCCTCCGGCGTATCCAGCAGATGGCCTTCGATTCCCGGCTGGACATCATCAAGTTCACTCCCAAGGGATTGATCAACCAGGAGTTCTACTCGGAATGGCCGATCCCGATTGAAATCCGGGGAAGCTACCACAACCTGGCCGCTTTCTTCGACCGCCTGAGCAAGTTCGCCCGGCTTTTTAATATCGATATCTTCTCCATCAAAACCCTGGCCAACCAGACAGAAGACCTGACGGTCTCCTCCACCTTCACGGCCAAGACCTACATCTTCCTCGAAGAGTCCGTCGAAGCCCCGGCCAGCCCGCAGGAGAAGAGGAGGGCACAATGAAAAAGACCGCTGTCCTTTTGCTCTGCTTCGGTCTTCTCGGCGGGTGCGGCCTCCTCTCCGCCCAGGAAGAGAAGAGCCTTCCCGGGAGAGAGCCGTTGATCGACCTCCAGACCAAGCTCCCCACCTATGACCCGGCGGGACGCCGCGACCCATTCAAGAACCTGCTGGGCGGAAAAGAGCTCAAGGAGAAAACGGCTCCCGGCGAGGTGCCGCAGCTTTTCATCGATGATATCGCGCTTATCGGGATCGTCAAGTACAAGAAAAAATTCACTGCCATCCTCAGCGGCCCGCAGGGATTTCCCTATTACTTCGGCGTGGGTGATAAGCTGTCCGACGGTTTCATCCTGGCGATCAACGACAGCCAGGTCATCTTTCGCAAAATTAATGAAAGGGGCATCCCATTGACCAAACCCAAGGATATTGTCAAAGAAATCAATCCGGAGGAGCGTTAAACATGAAAAGGAAAACATTTTGGCTGCTTCTCACCAGTTTTTGCCTCGCGGTCTTCCTGGCCGGAAGCGTTCAAACCCCTTCCTCGAATGTCACGATAAATAAAATTTCCGTCCAGCCCGGAAAACTGAACACCAAGATAGTCCTGGAAACGGATGCCGCCCTGGCCACGCCCAGAACATCTTATGCCCTCGACGCTTCCAAGACGGTCATCGTCGAGATCGACGGGGTGAACACCGGCCAGCAGCCCCAAATCCAGATGGCCGAACGGGATCTCGTGACCGGACTCAAGGTGGAGAAGGCGGGGCCCAATGCCCTCCGTCTCCTCGTTCAGCTACGCGAGCTCGTCCCCTGCCGGGTAACTACAGGACAGAGTCAGACGGTCGTCGAGCTCAACAAGATTCAGCGGGAGCAGGGGGATTATATCATCGAGCCGGCGACTCAAGAGCAACTCGGCCGGGCCGGGAACAGTGCCGTTTTCATGAACAAAGTCAGCGTCGAAGACCGGGACGGTGAACTCCGGTTCACTGCCAAGCTGAGCCGGGAAACCGCCGCCCAGGTCTTTTCCCTGGAAAACCCGCTGCGCCTGGTGATCGACGTTTTCAATGCGGTCTACGAAGAATCGGCGGCTGTTTATCCGGTTGATAAACAGGGGCTGAAGAAAATGCGCGTGGCCCAGTTTCAGCTCGGCGATCCCCATGCCATCACCCGGATCGTTTTCGACCTCACCGAGCCGAAATTCTATCGCCTTCGCTCCGACGGTGGTGAGCTCGTCATCTCCTTCCCGCACGAAAAAAGTGCCGTCCTGACGGCCGCCGCCCAGCCGGCGCCTCCACCGCCTCCGGCGATGAGCCAGCCGAAGCCGGAAATTCAGGCGAAAACTCAAGAATCCAATCACCTGACAGCTCCCGTTCCGCCCGCCCCCGCCAAAGCGGACAACGGAAAGAACGGCAAGCAGGAATCGGCCCCGGAGCCGGTTCCTATCCAGGAACAGCAAGAACAGAGGTACCAACCCAGGACGATCAACGAAAGAGAGACCCGCTATGCCGGCGAGGTCATCACCCTGAAGTTCAAGGATGCGGACCTCCGTGACGTCATCCTCTACCTGGGCGATTTCGCCAACCTGAACGTGGTCTTTGACCCCGAAGTTCGGGGCGTCGTCACCTGCAACCTCGAAAACGTGCCCTGGGATCAGGCCCTCGACATCCTTCTTCGGAATAACAAGCTGGGCAAGGTGCTCGAGGGGAATGTCCTGCGCATCGCCCCGGTCAGCGTTTTGACCAGGGAGGATGAGGAGCAGAGAAAGCTCCGGGAAAGCAAGGAACTGGCGGGCCCGCTGATCGTCAAGACGATCACCCTGTCCTACTCCAAGGCCAGGGACGTCATGGCGCTCTTGACCACAAAAAAGACTGAGCGGGGCGAGATCACCGTCGACGACCGAACCAACACGCTGATCATCTCCGACGTCAAGGAAAACCTGGACCTTCTGGAAAAACTCCTCTCCGTCCTGGACACCCCCACCCCCCAGGTATCGATCGAAGCGCGGATCGTCGAGGCCACCTCGACCTTCGTCCGAAACCTCGGTATCCAGTGGGGCTTCAATGCGATCGCCGACCCGTTCTACGGCAACCAGACGAGCCTCCAGTTCCCTAATAAGATCCTGGTTGACGGAGCTATGATTCCGCAGGGCATCGTGACCAAGGGAGTCGGCGGGCCGCTGGGCGGCTACGCCATCAACCTTCCCGCTCCGGCTTTCACAACGGCCCTGGGTTTCTCCTTTGCCAATGTCCTCGACACCTTCCGTCTCGACATGGCGATCACCGCTCTGGAAACCTCGGGCGAAGGCCGGATCATCTCCAGCCCGAAAGTGACAACACAGAATAACCAGGAAGCCGAGATTATCCAGGGGCGGCAGATCCCGGTCCAGACGGTGGCCAACTTCACCGTCACGACCAGATACGTCAACGCTGCCCTAGAACTCAGGGCGACGCCCCAGATCACGGCCGAAGGGACCATCATCATGACCATCGAGATCCAGAACAACGCGGCCGACTTCGCCAACCTGGTCAACGGAATCCCGCCGATCACGACGCAGAGCGCCAGCACGACCGTCATGGTCCCCGACGGAGGGACCACGGTCATCGGCGGAATTTACCGGACGGAAGATTCCATCACCCGGGACAAGGTCCCCTTCCTCTGGTCGATTCCGATCCTCGGCAACCTTTTCAAATCCTATGCCCGGACGAAACAAAACAGGGAGTTGCTCATCTTTATAACTCCCCGCATCATTAAATAAGGGGTGCAGCCATGAGAAACTTAAAAAAACTTCTCAGCCTTTCGTTGCTCCTGACGGTGGCCTTCCTTCTCAATTCCTGCAATCCCATCGAGGACGATACGAAATCGAGCAGCCTGCTCATTATCGAGAGCATCCTGGGGCAGGACGCCGAGGGCGCTGAAGCGAATTATCTGCAGTCGGACGTTCTCAAGGAAGATTCCGTTTTTGCCGACGTGGCTGTCGCCAATGTCCGCGCGGCCACCCTTGACCCAGTTCCGCTCCTGGGGGCGTCGCAGTACAACGACATCATGTTGACGCGCTACACCGTCTCTTACAGCCGGACCGACGGCAAAAACACGCCGGGCGTGGACGTCCCGTATCCCTTCGAGGGATCCCTGTCCGCCCTGATCAAAGTGGGCTCGGCGACGTCCTTCGGTTTTGTGGTTGTCAGGGAAGTGGCCAAGCTGGAACTGCCCTTGATCCGCCTGGCGGACGGCCGGGCGGAAGGCGTCCTGACGTGCACGGCCAAGATCGACCTTTACGGCCACGACCTGACGAACAACAACGTCAAAGCCACCGGCTATCTGACCGTTCATTTCGCCAATTATGTTGATTAAGGTGAATCACATGAAGACAAACAAGACATCCATCCTGCTGGCCATCGTTCTGGTCTTGAGCGTTATCACCTTTAATTCCTGCAAGCGGAACGCGGTCGAAGAGCCAGATCCGCTGGGGCCTTCGACGTTCGCCATCGTCCTGAACCTGAACGCCAGCCCGAACGTCCTGTTCGCCGGGCTCCTCCAGCGCCAGATGAGCGCGGTCACGGCGACATTAAAAAAATTCGACGGGAGCTCCGTCAGCAACCGAACCGTCTTCTTCGAGGTCGTGGACAACACGGGAACCCGGCTCGACCTGGGCTATTTCGAGGGCGACATGGCCATCCATACTCAGAACACCGACGGCAGCGGCACGGTCCGGGTCAACTACTACGGGCCTCTCTCGGAAGAGATCGTCGCCAACGGCACGATTTATATCAGGGCCACTGTCGCTTGGGAAGGCGCCCAATTCATCTCCGATTTGACGCCTCTCTACGTCATCCGGGACGCCGACGAGATCCTTTTTGAGGCGGAAGCCGTTCCTGACATCCTTTATGCCGGCCTGACCAACCCGACGGCCGAAATCCGGGGCAAAGTCACCGTGGGCGGCCAGCCGCTCAAAGACTATCCGGTCTATTTCATGGTCGACAAGAGCCAGGACCTCGGCCGGTTTTCCGACGGCAAGAGGAACACTTATGCTTACACCAACGCCGACGGGATCGCCGCGGTGACCTATATCGGCCCGGCTTTCTATGAAATCCTGACTAATACAACGGTCACCATCCGCGTCCAGGTCACTCAGGACATTTACAAGGACGTCACAATCCAGGTTATTCGGCAGAGGTAAAGCGCAACTGGGCCGGAGCGGGACGACCGGGCTCGGGCTCTATTCGATGAAAACAAGTGAGCGCTTCGAGCTCGTTCCCTGCAGGGCGGGTCGGAGCGACCTGGCCAGCTCTCCCCGGTTCCCCGATTTCAGGATTACCTGAACACGGTGGCGGCCTCTGATCCTGGAGACCGGCGCAAGAGATGGGCCGAAGACCTTGATCCTATCCCCTGAGCTCCTGGCCCGGGCGGCAAATTGCCTGGCCGCCGCGGCCACCCGGCGCAGGTTTTCCCCATGGAAAACGACCTCTGCCAGGGAAGAAAACGGCGGATAGTCAAGAAGCCGGCGGTATCGGATTTCCTGCCGGTAAAAAGCCCGGTAATCACCACGGACCGCCTCCCGGATGCTGAAATGCCCCGGGTCGGCGGTCTGGATCAGGATTTCGGAATCCTCTCCCCGGCGCAAAAACCGGAAAGCGCGAGAGATCGCCTGATAGGCTTTCTGTCCCGAACGGAAGTCGGCTAGGTGAAGCACGGTCTCGGGATGAAGCAGGCCGACGAGCGAAACCAGAGGCAGGCCGCTCTGATGGGCCAGGAGTTGTGTCCCGGCCAGGATGTCGATATCGCCGCCGCTGAACCGGGCAATAATCCTCTCCTTATCTTCTTTCCGGCCGGCTTCGTCGGTAGCAAAGACCTCGACCCGAATCCGGGGGAAAAGCTTTTTCAGCTCCTCCGCCAGAGCCTCCACGCCCTCCCCCCTTTTGACGACAAGGCGGCCGCCGCAGCGCGGGCATGTTCCGCTGGCGGGAACAGAATTCCGGCAGTAGTGGCAGACAAGCCTGCCCTCCCGCTTGTGGTATGACAGGGCCAGGTCGCAACGGTTGCAGCGCGGCACAAAACCGCACTTCGCGCAGACAAGATGGGAGGCGTAGCCGCGGCGGTTGAAGAAAAGAAGGATCGGTTCCTTTTTATCCAGGCGGTCCTGGATGGCCAGCCTCAGCCGGGAAGAAACCACGCCGGGGTCTTTCCGGCTGTCGACGACGACCGTCCGGGGAAGCTGAGAAGCTGTTGTCAGGTCGATCAGGCAGCGCCCTTTTTCGGCCCGATAATAATTTTCCACAGTCGGCATGGAGCTGCCGTAAACCAGGACGGCCTTTTCTTCCCTGGCTCTCAGCCCGGCGGCCCTCCGGATATCGAACGGAAGGCCCTCTTGTTGGGAGTAGGACTCGTCGTGCTCTTCATCGAGGATGATGAGACGAACATCGTCCACCGGCGCCAAGAGGGCCGACCGGGTTCCGACCACGACTTCAACCCGCGCTTCTTTGACCTTCCGCCATTCGGTCTCTCTCTGTCGGCCCGTCATCCGGCTGTGAAGGAGCGCGGCCTTCTCCCCCAGTCGCCTCCTCAGCTTTTCCATCACCGCCGGGGTGAGGGCGATTTCAGGAATCAGGTAGAGAACCCTCCCCCCGCCGGAGAGGACATCCCTGATGAGCCGGATGTAGACCGGCTCGCGCCGCTCGGGCGGACCAAATAACATCCATTCCGAAAATTGCCGCCCGGCGACAGACTCGATCACGGCTGCGGCGGCCCGCTGCAGGCCTTCGTCGAGGGAGAAATCCAATTCGAGCTGAGCCGGAGCTTTTTCCTCACCCAGCTCTTTTCTCCTCCGCACCCGCTTGACCTCTTTCTCGACCGCCACCAGCTCGTTCTTTTGCATCCGGGCGAGCAGCGCCGGGATGCTCTTCACCCGGCATTTTTTCTCCAGAAAACGGAGGGAGCGCGGTTTCTCCGCTAGGCAGGACGCCACTTCTTTCTCTTCTCCGGAGAGCGCTCCCTGGTCCAGGGCCAGGCAGCCCCGTTCCGTCAGCGCGACCAGGGCCGTGCTTCTGAGCAGAAACGTCGGCGGCACAGCAGCCTGCAGCACTTCCCCCCAGGAAATGAGGTAGTAGCGGCTTAATTTGCCGCTGAACGAAAGGAAGGCCGGGGAGAACAGCGAGGCTTCATCCAGCACCTCGGCAACCGGTTTGAGCTTCAGGCCGCCGGCCGGCCTTTTGCGGCGCAGCCCGACCACAAACCCGGTCAGCGTTCTCGACCCGAACGGGACGAGCACCCGGACACCGACCTTGGCTCTCTCCCCAAGTTCCGGGGGGACCGAATAGGTAAAAGTGTGTTCAAGCGGGAGGGGCAGGATGACATCGGCGTAGAGGTTCATTTCTTGCCGAGGGCGGCCATGACCTTCTGCATATCCTGCCAGACCAGCCTCTTGATGATTTTGTCGCCTTCATTCCGGATGAGGTAGGACGGATGGAAGGTGGGCATGACCAGGATCTCGCCGTGGGGGTGGAAAGTGCCTCGGAGCGCGGACATGCCGGCGGCGGAGGGGATGAAGAAATCGGTGGCCACTTTGCCCAGGGTTACGATGATCCGGGGGGCGATGGCCTCGATCTGGACGAGCAGGTAGCCCCGGCAGCTGTCGATTTCCGGGCGAAGCGGGGTCCGATTTTTGGGTGGGCGGCACTTGACAATGTTGGTGATGTAGACCTCGTCCCGCTTAAACCCCATCGCCTCGATGATCTTGGTCAGGAGCTGGCCGGCCCGGCCGACGAACGGCCGGCCCTGGATATCCTCATCGGCTCCCGGCGCCTCTCCGACAAACATGAGCCGGGAGTCATAGCTCCCCTCTCCGGGCACGGCGAGCTTTCGTGTCGCTGCGAGAAGACAGAGGCGGCAGCCGAGGACTTTCTCTTCCAGGGCATGAAGAACGGACGTTTTCGGCTGTATCTTGGTCCCTGCCGAAGAGACAAAGTCCACTCCCAGGTCCGAGAAAAAGCGGAGCTGCTCCTCCAGGTGATCGAGCAGTCGTCTACTTCTTTTGGCCAAGCAAGACCTCGACCTGGTCCAGGATGACCCGGCTGACCTCCCGCTTGCTCAACTTCCCCGTTTCGAGAATGACGCCGGCCGAACCCATCAGGATCACCCGGTTGAAATCCGATTCGAAACCAATGCCCTCGCCGGAGACATCGTTGGCCACGATGAGGTCCAGCTTCTTCTCCTCGAGCTTTCTCCGGGCGTTGTCAATGATGTTTTCGGTCTCGGCCGCAAACCCGACGATCACCTTGCGCCGTCGTCCGCGGGACCGGCTCAGGGTTTCGAGAATGTCCGCCGTCCTGACGAGATCGACCTTTCGGAGAGCCTTCGTTTTCTTGATTTTTTGTCCTGCCGGGGAGGCCGGCCGGAAGTCCGACACGGCCGCGGCCATGATCACGGCATCCGCCCGGGAGAATTTCTCCTCGACTTCCGCGAGCATTTCAGCGGCGGTCTGCACCATCTTCCTCTCTACCCCTAAAGGAGGGTCAAGCGCCGTGGGACCGGAGACGAGGAGCACTTCCGCTCCCCTCCAGGCGGCTTCGGCAGCCAGCTCGTAACCCATTTTGCCGGAAGAGCGGCTGGACAGGAATCGCACCGGGTCGATCGGTTCGCGGGTCGGACCGGCCGTGATAAGGAAGCTTTTTGCTTTCAGGCTTTCACTCTTGTCCAGGAGTTGCAGGCCTCGATCGACGATTGCCTGGGCAGAAGCCAGCCTTCCCCACCCTTCTTCCCGGCAGGCTAGATACCCTTTCTCGGGCAGGATGAACTCCACTCCGGCCGAGCGCAGGCTCCGGATATTGGCCTGCGTCTGGGGATGGAGATACATCGCCTGGTTCATGGCCGGAGCGATCAACACCGGACGGCGCACAGCCAGATAGAAAGTGGACAGAAAATCGTCGGCTACCCCGGAGGCGAATTTGGCGATGATATTGGCCGTAGCCGGCGCCACCAGGAGGAGGGATATTTCTTCGGCCAGAGAGATGTGGGCGATCCGGTCCGAGTCCTCGTCGCCGAAGAGCTCGACGATGGCCTTCCGGCCGGAAAGCGAGCTGAACAGGCGCGGCGAAATGAGTTGTGCGGCATTCCGGGTCATGATGACCTGGACCTGGACGTCCTTCTTCTGGAAGCCGCGGAGAATCTCGCAGGCCTTGTAAATGCTGATCGAAGACGATACTCCCAGGGCGATTTTTTTCATGCTCTTTGTCTATCCCTTGCCGAAGTTCTCCAGAATGGGCTTGATCTCCGCTCTCCGGGCGGCCAGGCGCGACCGGTGACAGAGGATGATGGAGGCCAGCTTATCGGCGGCGTCACCCAGGTCGTCGTTGATCATGATATAATCAAAGCGGCTGTAATCCTTGACTTCTTCCCTGGCCACGGCCAGCCTTTCCCGGATCGCCGCCGCGCTGTCCGAGCGCCGGCGCTGGAGCCGTTTTTTCAGGGCGTCGAAACTCGGCGGCAGGACGAAGATGAAGACCGCGTTCTTGATTTTTTCTTTGACCTGCCTGGCTCCCTGGACATCGATGTCCAGGATCAAGTCCCCCTTCTTCCCTTTTTTGAGTTCTTTCTTGGACGTCCCGTACTGCGCGCCGTGGACGACCGCCCACTCGACGAACTGGCCCCGTTTCGCCATTTTCTGGAACTCGTCCGGACTGACAAAATAATAGTCCCTGCCCTCAACCTCCCCCTCTCTTTTTTTCCGGGTGGTGTGGGACACGGAAAAACGCGCCCCCTTCAGGACGGCCAAGACCAGACCGATCAGGGTCGATTTCCCGCTCCCCGACGGGCCTGAAACGACATAGATCATTGGCTTCGACCTCACTCGATGTTTTGAACGTGCTGGCGGATGCTCTCGACTTCGCCTTTGATGGCCAGGCTGGCCCGGACAATCCCGATATCCTGGCTCTTGGAATTGATCGTGTTCACTTCCCGCGAAATCTCCTGGGAGAGGAAATCCAGCATCTTTCCCACCGGTTCTTCTCTCTCCTGGCCGGCCAATTCCTCAAACGCCGCCAGGTGGCTCTGCAGCCGCAAAATCTCCTCGGCGATATCGGCCTTTTGGGCCAGCAAAGCGGCCTCCCCCTCCAGCTTTCCGTCCTGGAGAGAGCTCCCCCCGTTCATTTCCTTCAGGCGTTCCCTCAGCTTGTCGAGAAGGACAAAGGGCTGGGTTTTGGCCTTTTTTTCGATCCGCCTGAGCCCCTCTCTGATCATGCCGAGATGGCGCTTGATCCGCCGCGCCGTCTCCCGGCCTTCCCGGCGCCGTTGCTTGAGTACGTCTTCGAGCGTCCGGTCGAAGCTCCGCTCCAGAAAGGCGGCCTCTTCTGCGGTCAGGTCCTTTCTCCTCAGCTCGACGACCTGGGGAATCCGGAATATGTTGTCAACCGATAAACTGGCTGCCTTCCCCATCCGCCGGGAGGCCTTTTCCAGGGTCGAGAGAATCTTTTCGAGAAGGCCGTCGTTGATCATGATTACCCAGCCCGCCGGGTCGATGGTCAGGAGGTCGAGCGAGGCCTCCACCCTTCCCCGCTGGAGTTTCTTCTGGGCCAGGATCCGCAGCCGCCCCTCGAGCTCTCCGAGCGGCGCGCCCTTGTAGCTCCAGTCGAAGAAGCGATGGTTGAGGCTCTTGATCGTGATTTTGGCGCGGAGGCCTGCGGCGGCAAAGTCCCTTCCGGCGTAGCCGGTCATGCTTCTCACCGGCCTCCCTCCATTTCCTCCGGGAACTGCAGGTCGTAGAGCTTTCTGTAGATGCCGTTTTTCTGGTAGAGCTCGTCGTGCGTCCCGGATTCGGCGATGCAGCCGTTGTCGACCACGAAGATCTGGTCGGCCGTCCGGATTGTTGAGATCCGATGGGCGATGACCAGCGTCGTCCGGCCCCGCATGGCGTTGGCCAGGGCCGTCTGGACCAGTCTCTCGGACTCGGTATCGAGCGCCGAGGTCGCCTCGTCGAGGACAAGGAGGGGCGGATCCTTGAGCAGGGCCCGGGCGATGGCCAGCCGCTGTCGCTGCCCGCTCGACAACAGGCCGCCTTTTTCTCCGACCGGGGTGTCATAACCCTGGGGAAGCTCCATGACGAACTCGTGCGCCTTGGAGGCCTTGGCGACTTCGATGATCCTCTCCAGCGGCGCCTCCTCCAGGCCGTAGGCGATGTTGTTGCGCACAGTATCGTTAAAAAGGATGGTCTCCTGGGTCACCAGTCCTATCTGGGCGCGCAAGGAGGACAGGGTCACCTCCCGGATGTCGATCCCGTCGATGCAGATTCTTCCCGCCGTCGGCTCATAGAAACGCGCCAGGAGGTTGATGATTGTGGTCTTGCCGGCGCCGCTGAGGCCGACAAAGGCGGCCGTCTCACTCGGACGGACAGAAAAAGTGATGTCGGAGAGCGTCGGGCGCGCTTCGTTGTAGCAGAACGAGACTTCCTCGAACTTGACTTCTCCCCTGACGGGGGGGAGAGGATAAGCGGTCGGGCTGTCCTGAATCTGGGGCGGGATATCGAGCACTTCCCGCACCCGCTGGTGGCAGGCGACCGCCTGCTGGATGACGTTGTTGGCGCGGTTGAGGCGGTTGATGGGGGTGTACATCATGAAAATGGCCATGACGAAGGCGCCGAAGTCGCCCGGGCTGATCGCTCCGGTGGCGATCCGGCGCGTTCCGACATACAGGATGAAGGCACCGACGAGGCCGCCGATGAACTCCATGAACGGCGAGGAGAGGCTGCCGATCCAGGCCAGTTTCAGGCTCGTCTTCAGATAGTCGGTCGTAGCCTGGAGGAATTTTTTGATCTCGAACTGCTCGGTGCCGAAGGCTTTGACGATCCTGTTTCCAGTGATGGTCTCATGGAGGAGGCTGTAGATCTGGGACATTTTTCTCTGGCCGACAAGGCTCTTTCTCTTGAGCTGCCGGCTGAAGGCGGCCAGCGGGACCACGGCCAGAGGAGTGATGACAAACGAAACAACAGCCAGGCGCAGGTCGATGATGAAAACGCCGACGAGGAGGGCGATAAGGATAAACAGCTCCTCGACGAAATCGGCCAGGCTGCCCGAGATGGCCTGATGGATTTTATCGACGTCGCTGGTCAGACGGGACATCAAATCGCCCGTCAGCGCCCGGTCGAAAAATCCCGGGGACTGAAAAATCAGGTGAGAATAGAGCTCGTCCCGCAGCCGCTTGACAGCCCGGTGGCCCACGGATTTCATGAAAAAGGAAGACATAAACGTGAACAGCCCCTTGCCAAAAATGACAATCAGAAGAAGGAGGGGCAAAAATTGATAGAGCTGGTCTTCTCTGATGTTGAGGGTCCTGAAAATAAAGTCCATGAAGCGGGCCTTCTCCGGAATGGCGTCAGCCTTGGTCAGATGGAAAAGCCTGTCCATGATCGGCTGGACCAGGTTGACGAAGACGTAGGTGAAGAAGGCGACAAAAAAAGAGGAGAAAAAAGAGAGCAGGAGGAGCCTTTTTTCCTCCAACGCCAGCTTGAAGAGGGCAAAAGTCTCTTTCATGACGAAGACCGGTCGTGGGGCTTGCGCTGGAAGAGGATTTTGGCGATTTCCCAGGCGTTCAAGGCCGACCCCCTGGTCAGGTTATCCGTGATCGTCCAGATCCAGAAGGCGTTGGGAAGGGCTTCCTCTTTTTTAATCTGTCCGATGAAGATGGACTCTTTTCCGGCCACGGAAATCGCGGTAACCGGACAGGCGGCCGTGGCAGGCCCGACCTTGAAAAAGGGACTTGCCCGATAAAGCCGGGCCAGGTCCTCGATCCTCGCCGCGGCGGCAAGCTCGACGTAAACCATGATCGCGTAGGTATGGAAAATCGAAGCCTGGATAAGGGAGAGCGAAAGGGGAAAGCCGGGGACGGCAAGCACGCGCTTGATTTCGGCGGCAATCCGCCTTTCCTCCGAGGAGAAACCGCTGGCGTCCGGAGCTTCGGTATGGGACAGGAGGTTGAAAGCGATCTGCTGCTTGAAGACGTTCTTCTTGAGCGCCGAGCTGGAAAGGAGGGCGGCGCTCTGGCTGGCCAGTTCCTCGATGCCGGACTCCTCAAAGGCCGAGACGGGCTGCAGGACGAAGGCGATCGCCCTGGACAAGCCGAATTTGCGGCCGAGCCGGTCGAACAGCGATGACAGGATGATCGTGACGGGATGAGGATTGGCAATAAGGTGAAAATGCTTAGCCGCCAGGATCTGATCATTCACCCCGGCGACGATCAGCGGGACATCCTCATCCGCGTTGAAGGTCGCCGCTAAATCGACAGCCTGGAATTTCTTGGCGGCGGCCAGCCGCCCGAACGTCCGGTTCGCCCTCTCGTCGGAGGCCAGGAATACGAGGTCCAGCCCTTCCAAGGAGCCCGCGTCGGGATGACGGATGACCTTGGGCTCATCCTGAAACTGGGTCAGTTTGCTGTACTCTTCATCGACATCCGGGTCGAAAAACTCAATCTGGGTCAGGGGAAATCTCTTGACGCTGAGGATATTCTTGATCTCTTTTCCGCGCAGGGAATCCGGGCCGATCAGGGCGACCCGGAATGTCTTCTTGGCTTTCATGATCGGGGCGAACGGTCAGCCCGTTTTGCGTAGCTCCGACATCATCAGGTACATTCTGTCTTTGAGGGCCAGCTTGCGCTTCTTGATCAGCCTTTCCTCGAGCCTTTCTTCCTCTGTCAGGAAGGCCTTGGCCTTGAAGCGTTCGAGCTTTTTCTCGAGCTGCTGGTGCTCATGGTTAAGCTTCCTGAAGGCGTCGCTTTGACGGAGCATCCGGTCTTTCAGTTCTTTTTCATCCATCCACAGAACTCCCTCGGAAAGGATATCATAAGACCGAGGCGAATTCAATTTGGGGGGATTCGGCGGCTGCGGGCCTCAGCAAAAATCATCTCCAACCGCTCGGCCAGGGCTGCCCAGGTGAAACCCTGGATTATGTCGTGGGCGGCCCGGCCGAGCCGCCGGCGCAGGTCATCATCCCGGATCAGCCTCCGGATCTGGCGACGGAGGAAGAACGGATGGCCGAATGGAACGACAAGGGCGGTTTTTTCGTGGAAGGCGAAATCCCGGGTGCCGCTCCGGGTACAGACGACGGGAAGCCCGCAGGCCATAGCCTCGGCCGCACTGTTGGCCCAGCCGGCGCGCCTCTCGGCGCTGACAAAGGCATCGGCCTGGGAGAAGAGCCAAGCCATGCGGCTCTGCGGCAGATCAAGATAAAAATCATGAGGAATCGATGTTTTGATGAGCGGGCGCGGATCGCGCCTGTGCTCGCCCACCAGGCTGTCGAAAAAAATCAGCCGGACGCCGGGAAATTCCCCGCCCAGCCGCTCGACCGCTTTGATCACCTGATGGATGCCTTTTCTCCTTTTGTAGATTCGTCCATAGCATAGAATGCGGAATTCCCTGCCCAAGGACGGCCCTGTCGACCGCTCCTTCGCCGACTCCCCGGCCGGACTCGCCTCCTCCTCGGATGCAGTTTGACGGTCCGACGCCCGGGTGGGCAGACTCGGACCCGGCCAGGGATAAAAAATCCCCGGGTTGATCCCGCCGACCGCCCGCCGGCAAACGACGTCATATTTTCTCTCGACCCGCCGGCAAATCCCCTCGGAGCAGCCGAGAAATTGAAAATTCCTCCTGGCGACCTCCCGTTCTTTTTTATGCCCTTCGAGGACAAAATAAAAGAACTTCGCCCCGGCCGCGAGTCGGTCGAAAAAGGGCAGGATGGAATACTCGCTGCAGAGTCCGATGTCGAAACGGTCCTCGTCCAAGGCGCTGAACGGCCGGACAGAACCGATGAACTCCAGCCACCCGGGCTTCTCCCCTTTTGGCGTGAAAAGGACAAAGTCATGGCCTCGCCGGCTGAGCTCGTTCCCGATCTCGAGATAGCGGCGCACACCGCCATAGACCTCGACATGGGGAAGCAGGGCAGCGATCCTCATCTGAGCCGAACGTACCATGACTCCGCTCTCCCGTCAAGGCATGGATGTGGAGTTCGTCGGGCCATCGTATTTTCTCAGGCGGAGGAAGTCAGGCGCCTGGCCCCCTGCTCAGTCTTTTCCATCAGTAGATTCAGGTTTCGATTTTTTGACCCGCAGCATTGACATTCCCGGAGGGCAAAAATATACTATTAACCGCGTTAAGAATTTGCCCGTCCGACAGAGATGGCGAGGTAGCTCAGTCGGTAGAGCGAGGGACTGAAAATCCCTGCGTCGGCGGTTCAATTCCGTCCCTCGCCATTCCCCCCTATTTCCCGCCGATCAGCGAATTGATGATCTCCCTGACCGGCCCGCCGAATTCCGGGTGTTTCAAGGCCAGGGCGATTGTCCCCTCCAAGAAACCCAGCTTGTTCCCGCAGTCATAGCGGGTTCCCTCGAATAAATACCCGTACACCGGTTGGCTGTCCAGCAAAACGCGGATCGCATCGGTGATCTGAATTTCGCCCCGCGAGTCCACCGGTGTGTTTCTGATGGCCTCAAAAATCTCCGGCGTGAAGACATATCTCCCCAGGATCCCCAAGTCCGAAAACGCTTTCTCCGGCCCGGGCTTCTCAAGCATATCGGCCACTTCGAAAACCCGCTCGGAAAGCTGCTTCTTAACCTTGATAATGCCGTATTTCTTGGTCCCCTCCTTGTCCACCCGGCCCAGGACAATAACGGTCGCCCGCTTCTCCACGAACACATCGATGAGCTGCCGGATGCAGGGCACGGGGCAGTCATAGATATCATCGGGCGTCAGCGCCGCCACCGGCTCGCCCGCCGCAAACCCCTCCCCCATCAGGATGGCATGGCCCAGGCCGAGCATCTGCGCCTGACGGATGAAGGAAAACTTGGCCAGCTCGGAAATCCCCCGGACTTGCTCCACCAGGTCGAGCCTCCCCTTTTCCCGGAGAAAGCCTTCCAGCTCCGGACTGCGGTCGAAATGGTCCTCCATGGCCGCCTTGCCCCGGCTGGTGATGATCGCGATCTCATCGAGGCCGGCTCCCGCCGCTTCCTCGACGGTGTATTGAATGAGCGGCTTGTCGATCACCGTGAGCATCTCTTTGGGCTGCGCTTTGGTCGCCGGGAGAAACCGCGTCCCAAACCCGGCTGCGGGAATGATCGCTTTTCGCACCTTCATATCAGTAAACCGCCCGTCAAGCCGATCGCATAAACCTTCGTCAGAATTAAAATTTATAGCTGATCGAGAGGTTCGGAACGAACATCTTCATGTCATAGACTCCGGGCATCGACGACTCATATTCTGGGTCGAGGAGCCATTTGGCAAAATCGACGTCTCTCTCCTTGCCCATGAGATATTCAAACCCGAAGTCAAGCACCAGGCCGCCCAGGTCATACCCCAGACCGATGGTGAAGACATGAAAATCATAACTCGGCAGAAGAATATTCAGAGTTTTGTTGGGAGCCGGGGCGGGATCATAATAATAGCCGGCGCGAAGTCCCACATTCTGATAGAGCATGTACTCGCCGCCGAACCGGATCTGGAGTGCGTCTTTCCATTTGAGCGGCGTGATATTATTCCCCGCGGCCGTCATGAACAGGCTCCAGGAAATATCTTTGAAGTTGGTTTCGATCTCGTCGAGCTGCGACCAGTGCGTCCACTGCAGGTCGGCGGTCAACGTCAGGTCGGTCATCGGACGGAGAGCCACACCGGCGGCGACCCACCAGGGCCAAGTGATCTCTCTCTCGGAGTCGGACGTCTCTTTATAGCCGAGCAGGGTGACGTTGGAGATGGTCGTTTCGCCCTTGAAATTCACCTTGCTGGGGGTCCTGATGGTCGCGCCGAAGCTGAGCATATCGCTGGCCTTCACCAGGACTCCAAAGGTCGCCCCGAACCCCCATCCGTTTTGACTGTCCTCGTACTGGCCAAGATCAACCACATAAGGATCTACGGAAATTTCCGCCGCGCCGGCCCATCTCTTAAGCGAAAACATCCCGTAATTGATGTTGAGAGCCGCGCCTATGGAGACCATTTCATTGACCTGGTAGGCGATAGCCGGGGAAAAAGTCAACAGCCCGACCCGGCTTTCCCAGAGATTGGCAGAACTTGTCTGCGTGGAAGGAAGCCCCAAGGAAAAGTTTTGCAGGCCGACGAAATCCTCGCCGTCCCAGGCCGCTCCGAGCCCGGAGGGCACATAGACGGCGATGCCGGCCACGAGGGACTCACTGAAAGGATAATAATACGCCGCCATGCCCGAAAGATAATGCTTGCTCTGAGATTCAGCGTCGACGATGGTCAGCAGTTGGGCGGTCTGGGTCGGCGCCTGCATCAGATAAGTCGAGGAAGGGATGACATCCGTCCCGTAGAAACCGAAGTACTGTTTCTTGAACTGGGCGATCCCCGCCGGGTTCCAGTAGACCGCGCTGAAGTCATCGGCCAGCCCGACGAACGCCCCTCCCATGGACAGGGCACGCGTGCCCAGGCTGTTGAGGTTTAACCCGTTGGCCAGAGCGAGAGAGCTGAGGCCGAAGCAAAGAACGAGAACAAGCCATGCCGTGGTTTTTGTCTTCATCTAACCTCCTGACGGAATTCCGGATTTCTCTCCTTATTATTTCTATATGTTTACTATATTATGGGACAAATTGCAATCGCCCTCCCCGACTTTGGGAGAGCGGCCGGGTGCGAAATCCGCCCCCTACTCTTTCTTGAAGACGAGCTTCTGGTCCTTGTCCGTATCGATCTTGACCGTATCACCTTCCCCGTAGATTCCTTCCAGGAGCCGGAGCGCCAAGGGATTCTGGATGTCCTGCTGGATGGCCCGCTTCAGCGGCCGCGCTCCGTAGACCGGGTCAAAGCCCCGCTCGGCCAGCCGCTCTTTGGCCCTTGGCGATATCTCCAGGCGGATATGTCTCTCCTCTAACCGGCGCCGTAGTCCGTCAAGCTGGATGTCGACGATCTTGAGCAGAGTCGCCTTGTCGAGCGCCCGAAAAATAACGATCTCATCGATGCGGTTGAGGAATTCCGGCCGGAACGAGCTCTCCAGGATCTTTTTGACCTCGTGCTCCATGGTCTCATAATCCTGGCTGAACTCTTTGATCAGCGTGCTCCCGAGATTGGAGGTCATGATGATGATGGTGTTGCGGAAATCGACCGTCCTTCCCTTCCCATCCGTCAGCCGGCCGTCGTCCAGGATCTGGAGGAGGACATTGAAGATGTCCGGATGGGCCTTTTCAACTTCGTCCAGGAGGACGATTGAATACGGGCGCCTCTTGACGGCCTCGGTCAGCTGGCCGCCCTCCTCGTACCCGACATATCCGGGGGGCGCCCCGACGAGGCGCGACACGGTATGCTTCTCCATGTATTCCGACATATCGAGCCGGACCATGGCCCTCTCGTCGCTGAACAGGAACTCGGCCAGGGCGCGCGCCAGCTCCGTCTTCCCGACACCGGTGGGCCCGAGAAAGATAAACGAGCCGAGGGGCCGCGCCGCATCCTGGATTCCGGCTCTGGCCCGCCGGATTGTGTCCGCGACCACCCTCAGGGCATGGTCTTGGCCGACCACCCTCCGGCGCAGGGTGTCCTCCATCCGGATCAGCCGTTCCACGTCGCCCTCGAGCATCCTGGACAGGGGGATTCCCGTCCAGCGCGAGACGACTTCGGCCACGTCCTCCTCGTCCACCTCCTCTTTGAGCATCTTCCCCTTCTGCTGGACCTGGGCCAGCCGGCCGGAGACCTTCTCCATCTCTTTGGACGTCTCGACCAGCTGGCCGTAGCGGATTTCGGCCACGCGCTCAAGATCTCCCCGGCGCTCGGCGCTCTGCTCCTCCACTTTGAGGGCATCCTGCCGCTCCTTCAGCTTCTTCATCGCTTCGATCAGCTCTTTCTCCTGCTGCCAGTGGACTTTGAGGGAGGCGCTTTTTTCCCGCAGTTCGGCCAGTTCCTGGCTCAGCTTCTCCAGCCTCTCCTGGGAACTCGCGTCCCTCTCCTTTTTCAGAGCCTGCCGCTCCACTTCAAGCTGCAGGATGCGGCGCTCGAGCTCGTCGATCTCCTCCGGCAGGCTGTCGATGGCGATGCGGATGCGGGAGGCGGCCTCATCGACCAGGTCGATGGCTTTATCGGGAAGATAGCGTCCGGAGATATAGCGTCCGGACAGGGTGGCCGCGGCGACGAGCGCCGCATCCTTGATCTTGACGCCGTGATGGACCTCGTATTTCTCTTTCAGGCCCCGGAGAATCGAAATCGTCTCCTCCACCGAAGGCTCGCCGACCAGAACCTGCTGGAACCTCCGCTCCAGGGCGGCGTCTTTTTCGATGTATTTCTTATACTCATTGAGAGTGGTCGCGCCGACGCAGCGGAGCTCGCCGCGGGCCAGCGGCGGCTTGAGCATGTTGGACGCGTCGACCGCTCCCTCGGCCGCCCCGGCACCGATGATGGTGTGGAGCTCGTCGATGAAGAGGATGATCTCTCCGCTGGCCTCCTTGATCTCCTTGAGGAGGGCCTTCAGCCGGTCCTCGAACTCTCCCCTGTATTTCGTCCCGGCCACGAGGGCGCCGATGTCCAGGGCGATGAGGCGTTTGTTCCGCAGCGACTGAGGAACGTCTCCGTTGGCGATGCGCTGGGCCAACCCCTCGACAATGGCCGTTTTGCCGACTCCCGCCTCGCCGATGAGCACGGGGTTGTTCTTGGTGCGCCGGGAGAGGACCTGGATGACCCGCCGGACCTCGTCTTCCCGGCCGATGACCGGGTCGAGCTTTCCCTCGCGGGCCAGGGCGGTCAGGTCCCTGGCATATCTCTGGAGGACCTGGTACTTGCCTTCAGGCTGCGGGTCGGTGATTCGTTGCGTCCCGCGCAGGGAGGCCAAGGCCTGGAGCACCGCCTCCTCCCGGACGCCGTTCTCCTCGAGAAGGCGGGCCGCCTGGCTCGTCTTGTCCTTGAGCATCGCCAGCAAGAGATGCTCGGTCGAAACATATTCATCCTTCAGCTGATCGGCTTCCTTCTGGGCTTCGGTCATCGCCCGGCGGAGAGCAGAGGAGACATACGCTTCTGCCCCCTGGACTTGCGGCACACTCCGGAGCGACTCCTCGAGTCTTTCCCGGATCCTCGCCGCATCCGCCCCGATCTTGGACAGGACCGCTCCCACGATGTTCTCTTCCTGGTCGAGAAAGCTCCAGAGCAGGTGTTCCGGCCTCACTTCCTGATGGCCCATCTCTTCGGCTTTCGCCTGGGCCGCCTGGATGGCCTCCTGCGACATCACGGTGAATTTATCCCATTTCATCTGACTCTCTCCTTGTCTTTTTAGTATGCCAAAAATCCGGCGCTTTTGAAAAGACGCCGAGGGAAAAATATTTCTTGACAAAATATTAGAATGCGCTATTTTTTTCCTGGGAGCAAGTTATGGAAGAGATCGAAATCACGAGCTGGCTGACCCTGGACGCGATCAAGAAAAGGGCCAAAATCGAGGAGACCGTCGGCAACCTGCAGACGGAGCACAGCATGTCTGTTTTCTGCACCATCGAGGACGACTACCTGGAACTCTACTACAGCGACTCGGCGGCCAACTATCTGCGCCGCTACGAAGTCCGGGATGAATTCGACCTGGCCATGGAGCAAAGGAAGGAAGAGGACGGCGAGGCTCCCTACGAGGAAGAAGAGCGCGATTACGACGAGGACTGCGAGGAAGAGGAAGAATTCGACAGCGTCGAGGACGAGACGGACCGCTCCTGATCTCGGTCTTCCGCGGTCTGTAAAAATGAAGGGGGGATGCTCACGGACGGGGCGTCACGTCTTCCTGAGTTTTTCCTTGAGTTGATGCAGGAAGTTCAGCGCCTCGAGGGGAGTCAGGGCAGAGATATCTGAAGTGTCGATTTCTGCTTTGATCTCCAGCAGCCGCTCCCGTTCTCGATCTTCCCTGAAGAGCAGGAGCTGAGCCCTGTCCCGCCAGCGCCGGGCGCGGTAGGCCAGGCGCGGCAGCCCGGATTCATCGAGCTCGAGTTTCTCTAAGTTGGACAGGACTTCCTTGGACCGGTCGATGACGGCTGGGGGGATGCCGGCCAGCTTGGCGACCTGAATTCCGTAGCTCTGGTCGGACGGCCCGGGCGCGATCTTTCTGAGGAAAATGATCCCGTCTTTCCATTCCTGGACCGAGACATGGTGATTTTTGATCCGCTTCATGGTCCGGGCCAAATCGGTCAGCTCGTGATAATGGGTGGCGAAGAGCGTCCTGGCCCGGATATCCTCTTTCTCGTGAAGGTATTCCGCCACCGCCCAGGCGATGCTCAACCCGTCGAAGGTGCTCGTTCCTCGGCCGACCTCATCGAGCAGGATGAGGCTCCGCGGAGTGGCGTTGTTCAGGATGTTGGCCGTCTCGAGCATCTCGACCATGAACGTGGACTGGCCGACATTGAGGAAATCCATGGCCCCGATGCGGGTGAAGATTCGGTCGACCACACCCAGCTCCGCTGCTGCTGCCGGGACGAATGATCCCATCTGGGCCAGGATCGAGACCAGTGCCGTCTGCCTCAGATAGGTCGACTTTCCCCCCATGTTCGGCCCGGTGATGATGAGGATTTGGTTATCGTCGCGGTCCAGCCGGGTATCGTTGGGGATAAAAGGCTCGCCCGTGGTCATCTCGATGACCGGATGCCGCCCGTCTCTGATCGAGATCCGGTCCTGGCCGTCGACAACCGGCCGGCAGTAATTCCTCTGGGCGGCCAGCTCAGCCAGGGAAGACAGGACGTCGAGGCGGGCGACGGCGGCGGTTATCCGCTGCAGCCGCTCGGTCTCCCGGGCGACCCTCTCGCGGACCTCGAGATAGAGCCGGTGTTCGACCTCGGCTATCATTTCCTCGGCCGTGAGGACTTTCTCTTCGTACTCCTTGAGTTCAGGCGTGAGGAACCGTTCCGAGCCGAGCAGCGTCTGCTTCCTTATATAATCCGCCGGGATGAGGTGCAGGTTGGGCTTGGTCACCTCGATGTAATAACCAAAAATCTTGTTATGGCGAACCTTGAGAGAGGAGATCCCCGTTCGTTCGCGTTCCCTTTTCTCCAGCTGGGAGATGAACGACTTGCCGGACCGGCTGATTTCGCTGAGCTCGTCGAGCTCAGGATTATATCCCCGCTTGATGATCCCACCCTCGGTCAGCAGAAAGGCCGGCTCGTCGAGGATGGCGCCGTCGATGAGCCGGACGAGGTCCGCAGCGCTGTCCCAGCCGGAATAAGTTTCGGCATTCAGGCGGGACGATAGCGTTCGCAGCAAGCCCTGGATTTCGGGCAGGGGCAGAAGAGATCTCTTCAGGGCGATCAGGTCGCGCGGATGGGCGGCGGCCAGGGAGATCTTTCCCGTGAGCCGCTCCAGGTCGAGGATTCCCTTCAGAAGTTCCCGCAGCTCTCGGCGTTCGACGGTCAGTCCGAGCCATTCTTCGACGGCATCCAGCCTGGCGGTGATGGCGGCCGGGTCGAGGAGAGGCTCGAGGAGCCAGTTCTTCAGCAGGCGGGCGCCGATGGACGTGACGGTCTGATCGATGACGTCGAGGAGCGAATCCTTCACCCGGCCGTCCCTCAGGTTCCTGACGAGCTCGAGGTTTCTTATGGTGGAGGCGTCGAGGGTCATGTGCTGACTGGCGTGGAAATAGCTGATTTTCCGGACCAGGGACAGAGTATCTTTCCGGACTTTCTTCAGGTAATAGAGCAGGCCGCCTCCGGCCGAGACGGCCAGCCTCTTCCCTTCTAGGCCGAACCCAGCCAGCGAGCCGACCTCGAAGTGCTGCAGGAGCAGGGTTTGAGTGTGGGCGTAATCGAAGACCCAGGCTTCGACGGGACTGCGGAGAAATGGAGCCAAGTCATTTTCGGCCGTAATCCGCTGGACCGTCGCGTCTTGGTCTGCAGAAAAGACCACCTCCTTCGGCGCCGCGCGGAAGAGCTCATCGGCCAGGTTCCTCAGCTCGCCGCCCGTCCCCTCGGTCACGCGGAGACTGCCCGATGCCAGGTCGATCAGGGCCAGCCCCCACCCTTTTTCCTCGATGCAGAGGCCGGCGATGAAGACGCTCTCCTTGGCGCCTTCTATCTCCACCTCTACGGCCGTGCCCGGCGTCAGGACCTTGACCACATCGCGCTTCACCACTCCCCTGGCTGTCCTGGGGTCTTCGACCTGCTCACAGACGGCCACTTTGAAGCCTTTCTTGAGGAGCTTGGCCAGGTAGGGGTTGACGGCATGATAGGGGACTCCGCACATCGGAATTTTCTGGCGGGAAGTCAGGGCGATCTCCAGGATAGGAGAAGCGATCTTGGCATCCTCATAGAACATTTCGTAGAAATCGCCCAGCCGGAAGAAGAGGATCGCATCCTGGTGGTCCTTTTTGATGCGGAGGTACTGATTCATCATCGGGGTGGTGAGGTTTTCGCGCGACATCGGCGCCTAAACTATACAGACAGGCAGGCAAATTATCAAGAAAGGCTCAGGGTTGGGGTCGTCAGCACGCTGATTCTCCCCAGCGAGGAAACAGCCGTCCTGTTATCCCCAGATATTATACTTCTTGACCATGTGGTGGGGATGATAGGAGGTCTTGGCCCGGCGAAGGCCGGGGTTGCCGTTGTCCTGCTCGCGGTTGATGAACCGGAAGTCGGACCAGGAGTTTTTGCTGAATTCACGGTTCATTAACTGGCTGAGCCCATCATAAGCCGGGTGGGCGATTTCGATGTGGACGAGAGCCGCATCCGGGGAAAATCCAGCGCCGATCGAGAAGGCGGCGATATCTCCCTCGACCTCGATGGCTCCGCCCACCAGGCCCACATCGGCAAAGTGCTGGAACGCCTCCTCGATGACCTGCTTCCAGACGCCGGTGATAAACCCGTCGGTCGCGGCTTTGGCCCGGATCCACTCACCCAGCAGCCGGCGGCAGCTCTCGACGTGCTCGGGCGAGAGCTTGAGGTAGCGGAAGCCGTGAGTTTTTTCAAACTTCCGGATGCGGTTCCGCTTTCCGTCGTATTTTTTCCCCCTCAGATAGATTAGGTCTTCGGCCCGATAGACATAATCAAAATTGTCCCGGTCGGGCTCACAGCGGAAGCGGCGGCCGAATTTCAAGGCGAACTCTTCGGGAACCCGGGAAATCCGGGGAGCAAAAGAGAAACACGTCTCTATGGTCTCCTCTATCCTGTTTCCGCCGATCGGTTGGAGGAAATAGGCCGGCTCGGATGGCGGCGCGCAGAGGATGCAGAGGTTGCCGTGGATGAAGGTAAATTTGGGACGTTCGAAATTCCTCCAGAGAAAAATATTGCCGAAATTGACTTCGCAAGCCTCTGAGGGATGGCGGGATATGAGAGACTCAACGACGGTCTTATCCTTGAGCTCAATCGGCTTAAATTCCGGAAACCGCGGCTGGTTCATCGCTTTTTTATGACCATCACCCGGCAGAGTTCACGCCTGCAACCCTCGCACCAGTCGGCTTTTTTGACCATCGAGGCCGGGATAACGTCCGCCTCGCGGAACCCGAACCTGGCAAAATAGCCCGGGATCACCGTGGCTAGATAGATTTCAGCTTTGACCGCCCTGAGAAGAGCGCGGACCAGACGCGTCCCCAGCCCGCGGCCGCGCCGGGTCCCCTCCACGCCGAGCGCGCAGAGCTCCAGGCCGTCAGGGTGCTTTTTGAGCCCGCAGATGCCGAGGACCTTCTCCCCGTCTGCCGCCACCCAGAAATCATCCGCGGCCATGCCCGCGTAGTCAAGATTCAATCTCTGAGCCAGGGTGAGGATCTGAGGAAAATCAGGCTGACGGGCTTTTCTGATGCGCATCGCCGCTATTATAACATGATTAGCGCGGGCTGCTCGCGGAGGCATCTCTGTTTCCGTGATTTGGCTCGACGGCCAAGAGAGGGTGGCATGGCGCCAGTCCCCGCACCGCCCGGAGCGAAGGGGACCCCTCTCTTGACGGGTGCGGAGCGAGGACGGACGGGGACGCGCCGTGACAGGACCCTATTCCAGATCTATGTTATCACGGAAACAGAGATACGATTGCTGCCCGCGGCAGGTTTGACAAGAAAGGGACGCTGTAGTATACCTCAGAAAAATGAATGCGCCCCTGGCCCTGACCTTTCTTCGCATTCTTTCTATTCCCATCCTGGTCATTGTCCTGATGGTCGATTTCAAAGACCAGGAGATCACCGCGTTTGCCATATTTCTCCTGGCTACGCTTACCGACATGCTGGACGGGCTCTGGGCCCGGAAAAAAAAACAGGTCACCGTCCTAGGCCAGCTTCTCGACCCGACCGCCGACAAACTCCTCGTCGCCTCGGTCCTCGTCTGCCTGGTCGGCAGAGGAGCCGTGCCGGCCTGGATGGCGGTGATCATCATCGGCCGGGAGATCGCCGTCACCGGGTTTCGGGCCATGGCCTCCTCCAAGGGCATCAACATCCCGGCTTCTCCGTTCGGGAAAATCAAGATGATCCTGGAGACGGTGACCATCTGTTTTCTGCTTCTGGGCGAAAAAAACCTGGGCTCTCTCTATTCTCTTTCTCGTTTAGGACTCTGGCTCGCCATCGTCGCGGCTTTGATCTCGGCGGCGCAGTACTATGTGAAATTCGGCCGGACTGTTTTATCAGGCCGCACCTGACAGGGCTCCGCGACATCGAACAAGGGACTCGCCGTCTTCGATATGGAGCAGCTCCGGCGGCTCCGGCCACGATCGGCTGATTCGTTTCAACAGCCCGAGCAGGACTTTTCCCGGGCCTAATTCGACCACTGTCTTGACGCCCTCTTTTCCCAGCATCACCATTGCGCTATGCCAAAGGACCGGCCGGCTGACCTGCCTTTTGAGCGCGTCGCGGGCCTCTGCTCCGCGCCGGATCAACCGGGCATCCACATTCGTGATGACCGGGAATTTCAGATCCCTAAACTCCACTTCGTCGAGGTCGACCGCCAGGCGTTCCTCGGCGCCTTTCATCAACGCTGAATGGAAAGGGGCGCTGACCGGAAGCATCACCGACCGGGCGGCCGGGATGAGCTTCAGCGCCGCTGCGACCGCTTCCCTGTGGCCGGCGATGACGATTTGATCATCGCTGTTCCAGTTGGCGATTTGGACGATGCCGGCGCTGACACCGCCCACGGCTTCCTGGACCGCTTGATAGGAGGAGCCCAGCACCGCGGCCATCGCCCCCACTCCCACCGGGACGGCCTCCTGCATGTAGAGGCCCCTTTTATGGACCAGCCGCAGGGCATCCTCAAAACTCAGACATCCGGCCGCTACCAAAGCCGAATACTCACCCAGGCTGTGCCCCGCGGCCAGGTCGGGCTCCCTCTGGATCAACCTGAAGGATATATAGCTGACGGTCAGCAGGGCCGGCTGGGTATATGGAGTCAGTCTCAGCCTGTCTTCGGGGCCGGAAAAACAGATTTCGGAGAGCTTGAACCCGAGGACCGCATCGGCCTGAGAGAAAATCTCCCTGGCCTGCGAATACCGATCAAAGAAATCCCGCCCCATGCCGACTTTCTGGGAGCCTTGCCCGGGGAATACGTAGGCCAGTCGACTCATCGTTTTCCCTTTATTTAATCTGTTCGAGGCAGTCCGTTTTGACCCTGATGTCCGCCCGGCCGCGCAGGCTCCGGAGCCAGGACGCCACCTGCTGCTCCGTCTTTTTTTTCTTGACCTGGGCCTCGATATCATCCAGAACCTGGGTCATCGGCCTCGGCTTTCTTCCCAGGGCTGTTTCTGTCCGAACATAGACCTCGCCGTAATACTTCTCGATTTCCTGCAGATTGACGTCCACATTCTGACTGAAGCGGAGGCGGATGATCTTTTCATAGCGCAGTTTGTCCTGGAGATAGGTTTCCAGGTCCGCTTCCTCGAGGCCGAAGGCCCCCAACTTCCGCCGCCATTCCTCCGGGTCAAACCCCTTCTTCAGATCAGCCAGAAGAGCGGCAACCTCCTCGCCCGTGACCGGGATATTTTCCCGGACCATCCCGATGAGGACTTTCTGGTCGATCACCCCCTCCAGAATTTGCCGGACAGGGCTCGGCGATTCATCGCCCGCCGCCTCGGGTCGGATGGAAAATGCCAGAAGAATCCGGATATCCGTCAGGGTGATGATCTGAGCATCGACCTCGGCGACGATGCAATCGACGACCTGGGGATAGCCCGGGCAGGTCAGGAGGAGAAGGAGCGCGGCCGCCCGGGCCGGCAGCGGCACCAGGCTAAACAGTTTAGAAAATATGGCCGATAGTAATGAAAACAATCGGTTTCCCCTTTCTCTCGGGATTCGTCAGGTTCCAGCCGAGCTCGAGCCTGACCGGCCCGAGAGGAGTTCGATAACGGACGCCGAAACCCAGCGCGTGTTCCAGGTCCAGCAGGCTAAAATCGCTCCTGTTGAAGAAAATATTGCCGGCATCATAGAAGACCACAGCCGACAAGGCCGGCAGGGCGGAAACAACGGGAAATGCCGTTTCGAAATTGAACAGCAGGAGGGCCTTTCCTCCGATCGGATTCCCGGAAACCGGATCCCGCGGGCCCAGCCCGTCGAAGTCGTGGCCGCGGAAGGAGTTGCTCCCTCCGGCAAAAAAGCGCTCGTGGATCGGCATTCGCCCCATGCCGAGACCGAACCGGAAGGTGGAGCTGAGGTTGACTTTCGGAGCGAGAATAAAGAAGCGCTGGATTTTGAACACACCTTTCAGGAAATCGGATTCCGTTTGGAAGAGAGGAAATGCCCACTCCACGGCCAGACTGGCAAAATATCCCGTTTCCGGGTTGAAGGCGTCGTTTCTCTTTTCCCGGATGAAGCTTGAGGAAAAAGACGTTGCCGAATAGGGATAGAACTGGCGGTCGATCTCGGACGGAGTCACCTCGAGATAAGTCAGCGTCGTCCGGGAGTATCTCAACGTCATCAGCATGGTCAGACGGCCAAAGATAGACCTGATCCCGGTCAGGCTGAGGCCCTCTCTTTCAAACCCGAAGCTCTCGCGGTCCTCTTCCTCGATCCAGGCATTGAGATAGGTTTGGAGAGGAAAATCGAACAGGAAGTAAGGCTGCTCCCAGCTGATAACAGCCCTCTTCTCAGCCAGGCTGAACTGGCTGACAAAACTCAGGCTGGCGGCCCGGCCGAACATATTGCTGCGCATAAACTCCGCCGTGCCCCGCAGCCGAAGATCGATATCAAAAAGCGCCGAAGTCCAGGGCTCGTTCTTGGTTTCGAATCCGACGCCCAGGCTGGCATAGTTCCTCTCCCCTTCCCGGACCGAGATGATCAAGTTTTCCGCCCCTCGGGAGACGGGGACCTCTTCCACCTTCACTTCCGAGAAAACGCCCAGTTTTTCCAGGTTTCGCTTCGAGGCCTGGATCCTATCGGCCAGAGCGGCGTCGCCCTCCCCGATCCTCAGCTCCCTCATGATGGCGCCCCGGCGGGTGACCAGGTTCCCTGTGACAATCAGGTTCTGGATTTTCACCGCATCGCCTTCCGCGATCAGGAACCTGACCTGGAAGAGGTCATCTCCCTGAGCTTCGGCTCTTGTTTCGATACGCGTTCCCCTCACCCCCTGGTCGAGATAAAATGTTTCCAATTTCCCGACTTCTCTCTGAATCTCAGGCGGAAAATAGGGGCCTCCTTCGAGGAGGCTGAGACGGGAGCGGAGAGCCTCTGGAGTCAACAGGGACGCACCCTCGATCGAGATATTTTTGATCCGCTCCTGTTTTCCCTCCTCGACATCGTAAACGGCGGTGGCTTTACCGTTGTCGGGGATAAAATTCAAGGCGACCCGGATATCGGGGAAGCCCTCGACCTGATAAATGGCCTTGATCTCGCGGGGCAGCTCAAAAACCCTTTTCCCGTCGATCGTCCCCAAAAAAAGGATTCTCTCCGGCAGAGCCAGCTTCCGCTTCAGCCCGGACTCGCTGAAATGGCTCAACCCGTCAAAACGAACGGCACGGATCTTGAACTTCTGGCCAGTGCTGACCGCATGAATAATCCGGATCACCGAGTTCACTCTCTCGATGGATGACTTGATGGAAGCAAATATAAAGCCCTTTTCCCGAAGATAGGACAGGATCCGCACCTCGCCTTCATTGACCCCCCATTCCTCGAAGATCCGTTCTTCCCAGATCGGCTCGACCAGCTGGCGTGGCACGTCCGCGCCTTGGATAACGATTTCGATCCGCTCGCCCGGATTGATGCGCAGGGTCAGGGCAACGGTCCCCAGCCGGTCATCCAATCGTTCGTCCGCCAGTTCGACCTCGGCACGCCGATAACCCAGCCGTGAATAGAGCCGCCTCAACCGTTCCGTGTCCGCTTCGAGCTCGATTGGGATATAGGCGTCTCCCTCCCGGACCTTCATTTCTTTTCTCAGGTCACTCGGGCTGACAACTCCCCCGCCGACAATTGCGATGGTCCCGACGCGCGCGCGCACCCCGGCCTGAACGATAAAAATGATATCCACTTCCGGAGCCTGCGGGTCTCGGTTCAGGATCGTTTCGATACGGGGATAGAAGTAGCCTGCTGCGTTCAAGAAGCGGACCAGTTCCTCCCGCGCCCGCTCCAGCCGCTCGTCTGAATAGTAACTGTCTTCACGGAGGGAGTAGAGAGCATCGCGCAAGCGGCGGCTCGACGTTCCTGCCTGGCCGCGGAAACGGATTTCCCGGATCAGCAGCTTGTGGGTGAGGAGAAAACGCAGGGCGATTCTGTCTTCCCCGCTTCGTTCCACCCGGACGTCAGAGAAAAGGCCGGTTTGATAAATTTGTTTGATACAGTCGGAGACATTCTTCAGAGAGAATGGATCACCGGGTTGGATGAATATCAGGTTTGCTATGTTTTCTCCGCCGGGACGGCCGTCCACCCAGACCGTGACTTCAGAGACCGGCGGGGCGGGGCCATCACCCGCCAGAAGGCGCGAACTGCAGCAGATCAGGACAAGCGCACCCAGGCAGACTACGAGAGGTCTGATCCCGGCCCTTCGGCCGGGGCTTTTAAAACCGGCGGCGGATCTTAACATCGAAACTGACCCGTCCGAACTCATTTCGCGTGCCCACCAGGGAGAATTCGTTGCTGATGTCCCATTCCAGCCGGATAATCTCCTCCGTCTGTCTCGTCAGGTTGGTGGAATAATTGATGTAAAAGTCCCGGGAAATTTTCTTTCCCACTGTCAGTCGGGCCGTCATTTCCGCTGAAGAGCCCATGAGAAAGGGATCAATCCGGAAGCGGTCCAGGCTGAAGATCTGTTCCGCTCTCCGGGCTGCCTCCTCAGTCAGCTGGAAGGATAAAAGCGAGGCGGTGCTGAGCTGGGTGCTGGTCTCGGCCGAATACGACCTCTTAAAGGCCTCTCCCAAAGCAAGGAGGGCAAGAACATCCTCCGGGGGGAGCGGCGGGGACGAGCTGAATTCGGGTTTCAGTTGATCGAGCAGCCCGGTGAGAGTGAAGGTGACCCGGTAATCCTTGACATAGGTCTCGCCCCGGAAATCGAGGTAAGGTTCAATGGACGCCGGGTTGAAGAAACTGACCCGGCCCCGAAGGATCTGAAATTTCCGGTCCTGGAAGAAAACTTCACCGGAGAGGGTCTCGATATTTCCCAGGACGATCGGCGCCTGGACGCTGCCGGAGACGGTCAAGTCGAACCGGCCTCGCACCCGCCCCAGAGAATTCTCCATCCAGGCATTGTCCTCGCCTCGCAAACGAAGGTTAAGCGTGAGGTCATCAAAAAAGCCGGGCGGGCGCTGGACAGTGGGATCTGGGGTCGAGGAGAAGGCCAGCTTTTCATAGATTTCCCTCCTCCAGGAAAGCCTTTGGACGATGAAATCGCCGTCCAGGACGAAGCGGCTTTCGTCTTTGAGCAGCCTCAGGGAAACATCTGTCAGGGCCCGCGTCCGGTCGAGCGGAGAGAGGAGCAATCGTTCGCCTTCGGCTGTAACATCGATCCTTTCCACCCCGCCCCTCCCCAGCCGGATTTCACCCCCGCCCTGAATGTCTCCGCCGCCGAGCTTGCCCTTGATAGACCGGATCGAAGCCTGTCCGTTCTTCACCAGAATCAGGCCGGAGTAATCGGTCAGAGCATGGGCGAACTGGGGAAAGGGCAGGAGCGCACCCTGAAAATCCACTCCACCGCTGACGTCAAGACGGGGCAGGGTCCCGCGGACCTCGCCGATGTAATTCAGCTTGCCCTCCGCTCCCTTCCAGGGCAGGAGAAGGTCGAGGTTGCTGAAGCTTCCCTTGATACCGATCTCCAGAGCGTCCTTGACCAGCGGAATTTTCGCCTCGACCGAGAAGGGGTTGTCCCCGGTGAGGAAATTCCCCTTGACGCGCAGTCCCAGTATATTCTTGGCCAGGTTGAGTCCGACCTCGCCCTCTGCCTCGGTCGGCTGGAGAAGGGCCAAACGCAAGTTCTTGGTCCCAAATCTGCCAGCAGCCGACTCCCCTTCCCTGGCTTCATTCCCTCTGAGCCGCAAAAAGAGCCTTCCGGATAGGCTGGGGCTGAAAGATGAAAGGTCGATATTTTCGGCCTCCAGGTCGAGCTCGAGGGCCTGGGTTTTCAATTCCAGGCGCCAGGAGCTGGAGATCTTGCCTCCGTAAAGTTCGCAGGTCAGCTGGGGAAAGACTAAATAATTGCCGTCCCAAGTGAGCCGGCCGGCGACATTGTGCAGCTCCTGGCGACTGAACTCGAGCCGGGGACTGGAAAAATCCCCATCGACCCTGATCGCCTTATCCCGCTGGCTGACTTTGAACTCTCCGGCCGCCCGGCCCTCGAGGGGAAGCCGGAGGTTCAGGCCGGGAAGAATTCTTGCGACCTCCCCTTCGGCAAGACGAATGGCGACATCCAGGCCTTCGGCTCCCGAGAGCAGGTCGATATGGCCCCGAAAGGCGGGGTCATCGATGTCGAACCGGCCGGTGACAGTCTCCTTGATGACCTCGACCGAGCCGGTCGCCGCGGCCACATCATACCGGTCGAATCCGGCGGGCGAGAGGTCAAAATTCATCCGCACCTCGGGCGAGGAGAGCGGGCCACTGATTCGAACCACTGCCCGGCCCCGGCCCCGGATTTCGGGAAAGGTCAGAGGATTGGGGAGAACAAGGGACGTGAAATCCCGGCCGCCCTTGATGTCGCCGACATCCCCCTGGATGGTCACATCAACGCTGCTTCCGACGACCACTTTGCCGCTGACTTCCATCCGGCCGAAGCTCGTTTCGAGCTGCGGGGAGGAGAATCCGATATCCGCTTTGCGGTCCCAGGTGAACTGAACGGGACCGCGGAAAGGATACCTGCCCGGAGCTGGCTCCAGGCTCTGGTCGCGAAACTCGATATCGGCCTGGAACCGCCTGTCATCCAGGTCAAAACTTCCCCAGGCGGGCGACTGGACCGGCCAGGGCAGGGAAACGTAAGCAAGGATCGGGTCGAGATGGAAACCCTGCACTTCGCCCCGGACTCTCCCGGATTCGACCCGGATCAGGACCCGCTCCGTCCCTGTCTTTTTGAGGATGTCCAGGTCGATGGCGAGCCCCGCCTTCGGCGCCAGCTCTAATCGTCCTCTGATTTTTCCCAGAGGGATTTGATTCAGTTCGAGGCCGTCAGCGGACAGGCTCGAAGAGATTCGGATCCCGGTCTTGGTGCGGATGAGATCGCCGTCTCCCTGGATCCGGCCTTTCCATTCCAAAGGCAGGGCGATTATCCGGCTCAGGGTTTCCATCTCCGCGCTGACGGAAGTCCTGAGCTGACCTTCCGGCTCCGGCAGCCCGGACAGGCTGCCCCTGGCCTTGATCAATATGTGAGGGCCGTGAAAGACGAATTTCTTGATCTCCAGCTGGTTGCCGCGGCCGGCCGCCACGAGGTTGATCCTGCCGGTCAGGGGCTCCCGGCTCGAGCCAAGCCATAAAGTGGAATCCTCCGCCTCGGCCCGGAAAGTCAAGGAATCCCCCTTATATCTGAGAGTGGCCCGGACGCCCTTGACCTGAGCGCTGGCCGTCTTTCCCCAGTAATAAAGCTCCCCCCCGGTCACCACGGCCTTTTCCAGGACGAAGGGAATGGGCAGGGTCAGCTTCAGCCCCAGTTTCTTTCCGCTTCCCTCTCCGGTTTCCGAGATTCTCAAGACCGGCTTTTGGATCACGATCGACAGCGGCTTCTCATTTCTGAAGAGAGACGCAAACGGCAGACTAACCGAGACCCGCTGGGCCGAGAAGAAGGGAGCGAGCGAGACGGTCCGGACGTCATCCAGGACGACTGACGGGGGAAAGAGACGGAGATGGATGCGGTTGTAGGCTAGGACCGATTGGATTCTCTTGCTCACCTGGCCGACGATGAAGTTCCGGAGATAGAGGCTTCCTCCGAGCAGCAACGCCACCAGGACCGAGAAGGCGACAAGGGACTTGATTCGTCTTCGGGTCATTCTTCAGCCAGGAATCAATATACCATGAAACTCATTCAACGCTGAAGAGGATGGAGCCTGCCTCGACATAATCGCCGGCCGAGAAATGAATCCGGCTGATGCGGCCGGGCCGGGGCGACTTGATCTCGTTCTGCATCTTCATCGCTTCGAGGACCAGGACCGGCTGGCCTTCTTTAACTGAATCTCCCGCCGCCGCCAGAACCTGGACGATCCGGCCCGGCATCGTGATCTTGACATCCTTTTTCCTGGCCCGGCCTTTGTCCTCTCTCAGGATGCCGACCGCCGACCTTTTCTCCACCTGGAAGTTCCGGCCGTTTACGATCACCGAATGAGAGACGGTGTTGGAGTTGACGATGATATTGAACACCCTTCCGTCCACATTCAAGAGAAGCTCGTCCCGGCCGATGAACTCAACGGAGACAGCGTATGATTTGTCCCCGACCCGCGCCTGGAAAACGTTCTTCCCTTTCTCCTCGAACCCGACCTTGAATTCCCGCTGCCCCAGCCAGAATTGGAAATTCATCTCACAGCCTGCCGTTCAGGTGTTCCATTCTTCCCTGAATCTTCCACGGATTTCCCCCTGGTTTCTCCCCGGGCTTCTCCTGTCTCTTAGCGTCCAGACGGCTCTTGATCCCGGCGGCGATCAAGGCGGCGATTTCCTCGGCCGGGTCCTCTCGGTCCCGCTCTTTCTCCAATTCGGAGATGAAATGAGTGGTGTACCGGCCGGCCAGGAAGCGGGGATGGACGAGCATCCTCTCAAAAAAGGGGATGGTCGTCTTGATTCCGTACACTTGGTATTCGGCAAGAGCCCTCAACATCCGCCGGATGGCCTCTTCCCGCGACTTTCCCCAGGTGATGAGCTTGGAAAGGAGGGGATCATAATCGAGAGGAACGTCATAGCCCTGGTAAATCCCGCTGTCGTCCCTCACTCCCAGCCCGGCCGGGGTGTGAAGATAGACGATCTTCCCCGGCGACGGCATAAAGTCGTTCGCCGGGTCCTCGGCCATGATCCGGCATTCTATGGCGTGGCCCTGCGGCTTGATCTCCGCCTGGCGGTACGTCAGGGGAAGGCCGGCGGCAATCTCCAGCTGGCACCTGACCAGGTCGATCCCCGTCACCATTTCGGTGATTGGATGCTCTACCTGAAGGCGGGCATTCATCTCCAGAAAATAAAAATTGCGCTCCCCGTCGACAATGAACTCGACCGTCCCGGCGTTTCGGTAGCCGATGCTAGCCGCGGCCTTGGTCGCCACCTCGCCCATCGCCCGGCGCGTTTCGTCATCCAGGAACGGCGAAGGCGTCTCTTCCAGGACCTTCTGGTAGCGGCGCTGCATGGAGCACTCCCTCTCCCCGAGAGAGACGACGCTCCCGAAATCATCGGCCAGGATCTGGATCTCGATGTGGTGCGGATCACTGATGTATTTTTCGATGTAGATGGCGGGGTCAGCAAAACTCGACAGGGCCTCCGAGCGCGCGAGCTGAAAGGCGGAAAGAAGGTCGTCTTCCGATTTGACCAGCCTCAGTCCTTTCCCTCCTCCGCCGGCCGCGGCTTTGAGGAGGAGCGGATACCCCACCTCCCGGGCCGTTCTTCGCAGCTCCTTTTCATCGCTGACGGGCTCCAGCGTCCCCGGAATGATAGGAACCCCGGCTTCAACCATCCTTTTCCGGGCCGAAGTCTTCTCCCCCATCAGCCGCATGGGCTCGGAAGGGGGGCCGATGAAAACGATCCCCTCTTCCTCGCATCTCTTGACGAACCGGGGATTCTCGGCCAGAAAACCATAGCCGGGATGAATGGCCTCGGCGCGGCACCTTTTGGCCGTCTCGATCAGCCTCTCGATGTGGAGATAGCTCTCCGCGGGCGCGGCCTCCCCGATCCAGTAGGCTTCTTCGGCCAATCTCACGTGGAGGGCTTGGCGGTCGGCATCGGAATAGACGGCCGCCGGGATAACCTTCATCTCCCGGCAGGCGCGGATGACCCGGACGGCGATCTCGCCCCGGTTGGCGATTAATATCTTCTTGAACATTTACAGTGGGATGTTGCCGTGTTTCCTGGGCGGATTCTTGTCCCGTTTGTTCTCCAGCATCCGGAGGGCGGCGATGAGCTTGGGCCGGGTAGAGCGCGGCTCGATGACCTCGTCAAGATACCCTTTTTCGCAGGCGATATAGGGATTGGCGAATTTCTCGCGGAACTCGGCAATCCTGGCCTGCCTGACGGTCTCGGATGCCGATTTCGCTTCGAACTCGCGCTTGTAGACGATCTTCACCGCCCCTTCGGGCCCCATCACGGCGATCTCGGCCGTGGGATAGGCGAAATTGATGTCGGCCCGGATATGCTTGGAGGCCATGACGCAATACGCCCCGCCGTAGGCCTTGCGGGTGATGACCGTGACTTTGGGCACGGTGGCCTCGGCAAAGGCGTACAGAAGCTTGGCGCCATGTCGGATGATGCCGCCGTGTTCCTGGGCGACGCCCGGAAGAAACCCGGGGACATCCTCGAACGTGATCAGGGGAATGTTAAAGGCATCGCAAAAGCGGACGAAACGGGCACCCTTATCGGAGGCGTTGATATCCAGGGCCCCCGCCAGATGGTCCGGCTGGTTGGCCACCACGGCGACCGGCTTCCCGGCTAGACGGCCGAAACCGATGACAATGTTCTTGGCCCATTCCGCCTGAACCTCCAGGAAGTTGCTGTCATCCACCACTTCCTTGATCACTCTGCGGATGTCATAGGGCAGGTAGGGGTCGTCCGGGACGATCAGGTTCATGTCTTCGCTCGTCCGGTCCCACGGGTCGGATGTCTCCTTCTCCGGGGGGTCCTCGAGGTTGTTGTTGGGAATGTATGACAGGAGCTCCCGGATGAGCGAAAGGGCATGCGGCTCGTTTTCGGCGGCGAAATGAGCCACGCCGCTCAGGGCGTTGTGGGTCTCCGCGCCGCCCAGTTCCTCCATGCTGACGTCTTCATGGGTGACCGCTTTGATGACGTCGGGTCCGGTGATGAACATATTGCTGATCTCTTTGGTCATGATGACGAAATCGGTGATGGCGGGGGAATAGACCGCCCCGCCCGCGCAGGGCCCCATGATGGCGGAAATCTGCGGGATGACTCCGGAGGCCAGAACGTTGCGCAGAAAAATATCCGCGTACCCGCCCAGGCTGGCCACTCCCTCCTGAATGCGCGCCCCACCCGAATCATTGAGCCCGATGAGGGGCGCTCCGACCTTCATGGCCAGGTCCATGATCTTGACGATCTTGGCGGCGTTGGCGGCGCTGAGGGACCCCCCGAAGACTGTGAAGTCCTGGGCGAAAACGAAGACCTGGCGGCCCTCGATCCGGCCGTAGCCGGAAACGACGCCGTCTCCGTGAATCCGCTTTTTTTCCATCCCAAAATCCTGGCTGTCGTGGACGACGAGCTTGTCCATCTCCTCGAAAGACCCCTCATCCAGGAGAAGGCTGATCCTTTCCCGCGCGGTCAGCTTGCCGGCCTGGTGCTGCTTCCCGATCCGGTCGGCGCCGCCGCCCAGCTCGGCCAGCCTGTTTTTTTCCCGGAGGTTGCCGATTTTTTTCTCGATGCTCATGTTGACCTATCCGCAGATGAGATTACTTTTTCACCTTTCCCCAGTCTTGCAAAAATTTTTCCATTCCGCTGTCGGTCAGAGGATGCTTGACCAGCTTGGCGATCACGGAAAAGGGGATGGTGGCGATGTCCGCCCCGAGGAGAGCCGCATCGACCACTTGCCGGGGATGACGGATGCTGGCCACGATGACCTCGGTCTCGAAGCCGTAGTTGTCGAAAATGATGAGGATTTCTTTGACCAGGCCCATGCCTTCCTGGGAAATGTCGTCCAGGCGCCCGATGAACGGGCTGACGTAGCGCGACCCGGCCTTGGCCGCGAGAAGGGCCTGGGTGGAGGAAAAAACCAGAGTGGTGTTGACACTGATGCCCTCTTGAGCCAGAACCCGCGTCGCTTTGAGGCCGTCCAGCCCAACGGGAATCTTGACCACGACGTTGGGCGCGATCTTGGCCAATTCCCGGGCCTCGGGGATGATCTCCTCGGCTCTGGTCATGACACACTCAACGCTGACCGGGCCGGGACAGACCCGGCAGATCTCCTTGATGAGGTCCTCAAAACGCGCGCTCTCCTTGGAACAGAGAGACGGATTGGTGGTGACTCCGTCCAGGATTCCCCATCCGGCCACATCCCTGATTTCAGTTAGGTTCGCGGTGTCCAGAAAAAATTTCATCGGTCCTCCCTAACGTCTGCTCATTCTTGCATCGGCTTCGCCGGTTTCGGCCTCCGCTCTCCGCCGGAACTTCCGGCCTTCAACCTGTCTTTTCTCATCTGCGTCAGAACGCAGATCCCGCCAGCCGGCCCGCCCACAGTCTTCCGATCGTTGTCTATGAATCGATTTTCCTGACCGTGTTGGACAGGGTCCCGATTCCCTCGATCTGGACATCCACCCGGTCCCCGGGCGTCAGCGGGCCGATCCCGGCCGGAGTCCCCGTCGTTATGATATCGCCGGGCAGAAGAGTCATCACCCCGGAGATAAAGCGGATGAGCCTGGGCACGGGAAAAATCATGTTCGCGGTGCTGGCGGACTGTCTGAGCTTTCCGTTGAGGAATGTCTTGACCCGCAGCCGGGAAGGGTCAAGTCCCGTGGCGATGCAGGGCCCGACCGGGGCAAACGTATCGAACGATTTAGCCCGGGTGAACTGAACATCTTTCTGCTGAAGGTCACGAGCGGTGACGTCGTTCAGGCAGGTGTAGCCGAGGATGTAGGGGCTTACATCGTCATCTTCCTCGATATCCTTCGCCATTTTTTTAATGACCACGGCCAACTCCCCTTCATAGTCGACCCGCCAGCTGGTCTTGGGATAAATGATCGCCTCATGGGGGCCGATGACCGCCGAGGGCGGCTTCAGGAAAATCAACGGCTCTTCCGGAAGCCGGCGTCCCATTTCCCGGCCGTGGGCCCGGTAATTCGTTCCGACCGCGACGATCTTACTGGGATCGACCGGGGGCAGAAGGGAGACCGAGCCGATAGCGATCCCCTTCTCCGCGATCCTGAATTCGGCGAAAATGGACCCTTCGATCGGGTAGAGCGTTTCTGTTTTGAGCGCGCCGTACAGTGTTTTCCCGCGGTGTTTGAAGCGGTAGATCTTCAAGCCGGACCATCCCTCATGACACCGCTCGCCGGACTGGATTTCGGGCTCTCATTCCCGGCGGTGTCCAAAGCAGTTATAGCATAAACATATCGCTTGTTCTTTTCAACTCCGGAATCGGAATAGGAGTTCTCGGTCGCGGCCAGCTCTTGGAGAAGTGCAAACGCGGCCTGTTTCTCCTCTCTGCGCCAGACCCTGTAGCCCGCGAGATCGGGCTCCGGGCCGGCCTCCCAGCTCAAGGCGATAACGCCCGCCCCGGCCACGGCCGTCAGGCCCGTCGGCGCCGCCGGGGGAAAAACGTCTTTGGCTTCGACTTCGACGACTTCCGAGTCCTCGCTCTCCGCCAGAGGTCGGGAACCCGAGGCCGCCGCCCGGATAAAATAGCGGTAGGTCCGGCCGAAAACGATATCTCCGTCACGAAATTCCAGTCCCTTGACCGGGGAAGGATTTACAGCCGCCGCCGTCGCTTTCTCTTCCGAGCGATAGATGTTGTAGGCGAACGGCTCGGCCGCGACGGCCGCCTCAGTTTTCACCGCGGAGGCCTCCCAGCGGACCTCGATATGATCCGAAAAGACTGTGGCCCGGACGCGGCGGGGCGGGTCCGGCATCGCCCGGACCTCGATGGAACGGGGCTCCGAAAAATCGGAAACCCGTTTTTTTGCATCCTGGGCCCTCAGGGCGAAGGTCAAGATCCTGGTGCCGTCTCCACCCTTCTCCGGAACATGCACATAGGATAGTCCGGCTTCCGTTCCGCCGTCGCGGAGAGGCGATGCCGGCTGACTTTGCTTGACCCTGGCCAGGAGCTCCGCCCGGCCCCGGAAATCCTCTATTGACACTTCCTCTTTAGAGGTCTCCTTGTCTTCGGCCATCCAGATTTCGACCTCGGAAACGGACGGCAGGGGATTCCCGTCCACGTAAGCGGACGGGTTGGTCCAGGTCAGAATGACCTGCCCCCCCCGCTGACTCAAGGTCAGGTTCTGGACCGGCTGGGGAACGCGGACGAGTGGCGGCAGGAGCGGACCCTTCTTGCCGCAGAAGGAAAAAAGAAGGCCGCAGAATAAGGAGAGCAGAATGGCGCGCCTGATCATCAAAGGATGAACCGCCGGAGGTCCTGGTCCTTGAGGATGTCCTCGAGCTGCCTCTCGACGTAAGCCTTGTCGATCAGGATGTTTTTCTCCTTGATGTCCGGGGCGGCGAAGGAAATCTCCTCCATGACCTTCTCGAGGATCGTGTGAAGGCGGCGGGCTCCGATGTTTTCCGATTCCTCGTTGACTTTCTCGGCGATCTCGGCGATGACGTCGACCGCGTCCGGGCTGAACTCGACCCCCACGCCTTCGGTCTCCATCAGGGCCATATATTGCTTGATCAGGGCATTCTCCGGCTCGACGAGGATGCGGATGAAATCCTCCGTGTGCAGGGAGGTCAGCTCGACACGGATAGGAAACCGGCCCTGAAGTTCGGGGATCAAGTCGGACGGCTTGGAGACGTGAAAGGCGCCCGCCCCGATGAAGAGAATGTGGTCGGTCCGGACCAGGCCGTAGCGGGTGTTGACCGTCGTCCCCTCGATAATCGGCAGCAGGTCGCGCTGCACGCCCTCCCGGCTCACCTCGGGTCCGTGTCCCGACTCGCGGCCGGCGATCTTGTCGACTTCGTCCAGGAAGATGATTCCCGAGTGCTCGACCCGCTCGACGGCCAGCCGGGATACCTGGTCCATGTCCACCAGGCGCTTTTCCTCGTCTTCCATCAGGAATTCCCGGGCTTCCTTGATCTTGATTTTTCTCTTCTTGGATTTTCCGCCCAGAAAACCGGGAATGATTTCCTGGATATGGATGCCGATCTCCTCCACTCCGGCATTGGAAAAAATCTCGAACGGCGAGCTCATTTTCTCCTTGATTTCGACCTCGATCAGGCGTTCTTCGAGGAGGCCGTCCTGGAGCTGCCGGCGCAGCTTTTCCCGGGTTTCCTGGAAGCGGGCGTAATCGCCTTCGGCCAGGACGTTCTCTTTTCGGCGCAACGGCGGCAGGAGGAGGTCGAGGATCTTCTCTTCGACGTTGGTCACGGCCTTATCCCTGATCTCCGCAATTTTTTCCTGTTTGACCATGTCGAAGGAGATGCGGACGAGGTCCCGGATCATGGATTCGACATCCCGGCCCACATATCCGACTTCGGTGAACTTGCTGGCCTCGATCTTGAGAAAGGGCGAGGAGGTCAGCTTGGCCAGGCGGCGGGAAATCTCGGTCTTTCCGACCCCGGTAGGTCCGATCATCAGGATGTTCTTGGGAGCGATTTCATCGGCCAGCTCGGGGGGCAGCTTGCGGCGCCGGTAGCGGTTCCGCAGGGCGATGGCGACTGCCCGCTTGGCCGCCCTCTGGCCGATGATGTACTTGTCCAGCTCGGCGACGATTTCCTTCGGCGTCAGCTCGGTTTCTCTCGCCTCAGCGGCGGGATTTTCCGTTGATTTGAGCAGCGCGACAGCCATTCACAGCTCCTCGACGACGACCTGATCGTTAGTATAAACACAGATGCCGGCGCTGATAAGCAGGGCCTCGAGAGCGATCTCCTTGGCCGAGAGGTCGGCGTACTTGATGAGGGCCCGCGCCGCCGCCAGAGCGTACGGCCCGCCAGAGCCGATGGCGATGATCCCGTCGTCCGGCTCGACGACGTCCCCCGTCCCCGAAATCAGGAAGGCGCTGTTTTTGTCGGCCACGACGAGCAGAGCTTCGAGCTGCCGCAGGGCTTTGTCCAGACGCCAGTCCTTGGCCAGCTCGATCGCCGCCCGGGACAGGTTGCCGCGGTATTCTTCCAGCTTGTTCTCGAACCGGGAGAAGAGGGCAAAGGCATCTGAGGTGGCGCCGGCAAACCCGGCCAGGACCTTGTCCTTGTGCAGCCGGCGGATTTTTCTGGCCGTCTGCTTGAGGATGGTCTGGCCCATCGAGACCTGGCCGTCGCCGGCCATGGCCAGCTGCCCTTTATGCCGAACACAAATGACTGTCGTTGCGCGTATCATGCCTCATCCTTTCCCGAGATCATGATAAACCACCCCCGCGGCAATGTAAAGCCAGGCAGGAGCAAGCATCTTCTATGATGATGTGATGGGGGCGGGTCCTGTCGCGTCCCCGACTCGTCCTCTAGGATTTCTTGACCCAGGTTCCGTCCTCGTTTTGGACCCACCAGCCAGGCTGGGAGTTGCGAATCCAACTCTCGGCGAAAATTTTTTGGATGCGCGGGATCTGGCTGGACTCGATGTTCAGAGCTCCGGCCACCTCGGCGTAGAGGCTCTTCCGGTCCGCATTCTCCTCTTTGGCGAGGCTGCGGAGGTCGGCCTTTTCCTTGAGCGACAGGCCGGCTTCCTCCCTGATTTCGATAAACCCGTTGTTGGCCTCGCCCAGGCTGCCCCGTTCGAAAAGGGGCTGGAGCTTGGGGAAGCGGGCTCGGAGCGACTCCTTGAGGGCCCGGATCGCCGGGCTGGACACCTCGGTTTCCTGTTGGGCATGAGCCGCCGGAACGAAGGAAAAGGAACCGGAGAGAACAGAATCCGTGCCCTTGTCCTTCTCTTTTTCGGCCGGCCGGCGGACGTCCTCGACGATTTCATCGGCCGCTTTCTTGACCGTGGCTTCAGGGAAGTAGATGTTGATAGTGACACACGCCCAGACGATGAATACAGACGCGCCCGCGAGAATCCATCCGACTGTTTTTTTTCTCATCTTGCCTCTCTCCAGAAGAAAAATCATTCCTCTATTATTATATGGATAGAACTGCCAAAAGAAAAATATCAGCTGCGGAATTTGGGAGGTGAGTGTTCAATATTTTTTTGAGTCACCGATTCTTTTCAGCCGGCTGACCATATCTTTGAAACTGATCATCTTGCTCGGGTCCCGGTTGATGATATTGATCCCGAACGGCCTGGCCCTGCGGACGAGATACTCGACGCCGTCCTCCTCGATCAGACCGCCGAGCAGGAAGACGTCATTCTTCAACGAACACTGGATCCCGATCCTCTCGTAGGGAAACGCGGGGACAAAGCGCAGGAAAAATGACTGCGAGGGGACGGCACCCTCCCCCTGGCTGAGAATGGTTAGGCTGTCGACGGCTTTCAGGCTGAATGTCTGCCGGACCCCCTCTTTTTTCACCGACTCAAGCCTGAAGCGGAAGCTCTCCGGCTGGCCGTAGGAGAAGGCCAGCCCCTCGATCTCCCCCCTGACAATCCCCGTCACCCGGCCAAAGGGGAGAGCATTGGTCATTTGTTCCAGGTCCAGACCGGCAAAGGAGACGTCCAGTATGGTCGTCCGTCTCCTGGAAAACGGCCGCTCCAGCCGCAGATTCCGGAGCGTTACGGTGCCGGAGAAAAGGCTGCCCCTGGCTTCACCCTGCAGGGCAATCTTATCCGAGCTGATTTCCACAGAGGGAAAATCGGCCGAGAAGCCGCCGGTCAAGAGGCTTCCGGCGGGCGCGGGGAGGACCCGAGCGAGATCGCCGTCTCGAAAGACGAGCGAGGTCCGGCCTTCAACCCGAAAGCCGTAGGGATCGACAGTGAAGGTCGTGGCGCCGAACGATGCCCGGCCTCCCCAGAGATCGATGGCCACCGGCCGGATCTGCCAGCGGTTGGGGAAACTCGATATTTCGAGCCGGAGCGGTCCGAGCGTCAACCCGGAGCCGCGCACCTCTACCACCCGGAAATATCCTCCGTTTTCCTCCTTGGGTTCTGCCTGCTTCGTTTCCAACCCGCCCCGCACAAAACAAACGGGCAGCCGGGCTTCTATGCCGGCGAGGGTCGGAATCCCGTTTCTTCCTCCGATGCTGCCGTTCTGAACTTGGATTTGTCCGACATAGGAGAACAAATCGCCGGCCCTCTGCAGCCGGGCGTCGGAGCTCAGGGCGCCGCTCCAGGCAGCCGCAAACCCGACTTTCCCGCCCGGTCCTCCGATAAGGGCCAGCAGAGAGGCCGGATCCTCGAGTAAGACGGAGACTTGAAGGTCGAAGGAGGCGGGATTCCCGGCTTTCGCATATCCCGTCACGCCGGCCCGCCCGACGGGAAGAAGCGAGAGTTCCAGCGCCTCGATAGCGACACTCCGGGCGGGAACGACATATTCGCCGCGCCACCGGCCCCGGAGCGGATGGGCCGCCCAATCGACGTAGTATTCCCTCCAGAGGGTCTCCCCATTGGCCAAACTGAAAGAGCAGTCGAGGGAAAGAGCCCGGCCGGAGGGCGAATAGCCGCCGGAGAAGCGGAGCTCGGGCGCGAGTCCCTCGGCGGTGGCGGTGGACCCCGGGTTGTTGAACTGGAGGCCTTCGGCAGAGAAGGTGCCGCTCCCTTCCCATTTTCGCTCCGGCCGCGTTATCTCTTCGGCCGCGACCTCGAAGGCGACTTTTCCCCCAGGATTCCAGCTCGAAACCCCGGCCGGCACAAAGGGATGGAAAAACCGAAGCGTCCGGCCGAGGTCCAGGGCGGAGCTTCGGACGCGGATCGATCGTTTGCTTCCGAATCCCAGTCCGACCTCTGCCTGAATATGGAACGGGGAAAAATCGCGGCACTCCAGTTTCAGGGAGTCGAAGAAAAGCCGCCTCTTGCTTCGCTCCAAACGACCCTGGCCTTCGGCCGCGACATCGGCCAGGATTCTCTCTTCTCCCCCGATGCGGAGGCGCACTTCTTCCGCCTTTCCTTGGATGGAGGGAAGGAAGAGGAGCGAGGGGGTCAGGCGGAGCTCGACCCCCGCCGAGATGTTCCGAACGCTCAGGTTCCGGGTAATCAAATCTCCCTTCCTCAGGGCGAGCCGGCCCGCCGTCTCGATCTCCGGAAGAACACCCTTAACAGTCAAAACTCCGGAGAGGGAAGACCTCCAGGTGAATTCACGCCCGGAATAGGAAAATCCGGCATCGTTGAACGACGTCCTGAGCCGGACTTCCGTCCTCGGGCCGCGCTCCCTGGTGTGCCGCAACTCTCCTTCCACGGCGATCTCGCCTCCGACCTCCAGGGCAGCCAGCCGGGATGAAAGATAGGGTTTCAGGCGCTCAAGGATGGCGGCCGGGGAAAGAGAGGCGCGGAGACTCCAGTCAAGCGAAGAGTTTTTCCCCAGGCGGACCTGGAGAGGGCCCGAAGCCCGGGCCAGCGAAGGCAGGGCGATGTCGAGCTCGGAAAAGGAGAGCCGGTTTTCTTCCTCGAGGTACTCGCAGCGCATCTTGAGGGCGATTTCCTCCGCCGGGGAAACCTCGGTATTGTTCCACATCCCCCGCGGCGAGCCGACCGTCACCTCGCCCCTAAAAGCCGGCCTTCCCGCGAGCTGGAGCTCTCCCGCCGACCGCAGCGACCCGGAAAAAGACAGCCTGTCCCGGTCAGAACCGAAAGCGGTCCGCACAGCGCTCATGGAGAACAGGAATACCCCCCGTTGGTCAGAGGAACGGAGGTCGAGGTCCGCCCCGACCATCTCGGCCCGGCCTCCCGGGAAGGACATCTCCACTCCCGCATTCCTGATTTGCAGCGGGCCCAGGCGTTGCAGGCCCTCGGCCGCCGACTTCCAATCGATTCTCTGTCTTTTCGCCGGGTCCACGCTTATCCGGAGCAGGGCATTTTCGACGGTTATCTCGGTGAAGAGCGGCCGATGGCGGGAGAACAGCCTGCCCAGGCTTCCCCCCGCCTTGATCCTGCCCAGCTCCAGACTCAGGTCCTGTCCCCTAAATGTTCCCGCCGCCTTCAGCCCGTCGACCTCGACTTGCAGCGGAAAAAGCCGGTAATCCAGTTTCTCGGCAGCAATAATAAACCCGGTCCGCCGACTAAAATAGGAGAAGAGAAGCTTCTTCGTCAGCGGCTTATCAAGTATGAGTACAGTCAGAACGGCGAGGGCCAGGCCAAGCGCAGTCAAGACGGCCAGGCCGAAAAGACGCAATACCCTCTTCCGATGGCGGCGCATGGCTTCAGTCCCTAAGTATTTTATAATATTTCTGACCCAAGAGCCTACTCCCTCTCTTCAAAGAACCGGCAAATCCCGGTATAATGTCTTTCCGACCGCCATGATGCGCACCAAGCGAATGTCATTCAGAGTGCTCCTCGCGACCCTTATTCTCATCTGCTCGGGGTGCAAGAAGAACCCGATCACCGCGACCATTTCCCCCGGCCAGGAGACGATCATGGTCATCTGCTCCCCCGCCTCCGGCGGCCCGGACGCCATCATCACGATCGCCGTGGCGATTGCGGGAAATAACAAGGAAATCCGGGTTTTCGGACTGGACGTGGATTACGACGGCCAGATGTTCGAGTTCGATTCCGCCGGCAAGGGAAGTCTGACAGACACCTGGGCGACCGTCGACGGAAACGAGTTCGCCTCCGGGACGCTCAAAGTCGGCGGCTACGTGGGCGGGGGAAGCCCCATTCCCATTAGCAGCAACGGCACGCTGGGGCTGGTCAAGTTGAAGGTCACCGGAGCCCAGTACGGCAACGGACAGCAGAGCCAGGTCTGGATCAGACAGTACACGGATGACATTGCGGGATTCACGCCCGAATCGGCCTCTGCAGTTTTCACGCTGAAGAAGTGACCCGCCGGAAATTTTCCCTTGCCAAATCCCTCCCGATATAGAATAATAATAACTCAGAGGGTGTTTATGCCGGTCAGCTTCAGAGAAAAAGGCGAGGTCGTGATCCTCGACCTGTCCGGGGAGATCCGGTTCTCCGAAGCAATCTTTCCCTCCCTGAAAAAACTGATCGTCGAGCAGCTCGCCTCCGGGAAAAAGAACATCCTGCTCAATTTCGAAAAAGTCGAGTTCATCGACAGCTACGGGATCGGCGACATCGTGGCCGCACATACGGCCGTCCAGGAGAAAAAGGGGAAGCTGAAACTGGCCCACCTCTCCCACAAAATCTGGCTGATCTTCTATTACTCCGGCCTGACCCGGATCCTGGAGATTTTCGACAGCGAGGATAAAGCCCTCAGCAGCTTTCTCTGAGGATGTTCCCCGGCGGCCGGCGCCAGCGACTAAATCTTACTGAACCTATATAATTTATCGAAATTGTATGCTACGGGGTCTTCTCTTTAGGGCCAAGATTGTCCCTGGCCGTGAGGGCCGCCGGCCCGACTTCAGGCGCCAGCCGGTAAGGGACATCAGCCCGGCGCAGGTCGTTTCCCCAGAAGACGATGTTCCGGCTCGTTCCGCCCCGGACGTCGAAAAAGATCCCTGTTCCGGGCAGGGCCGTGTTGTGCCTGGCGGTCATGTCCTCGACCCGGTTGAGCACAACCGCCGCTGCCCCTGGTCCCGGCCCGGCCGGACGGCCGGCCAACCCATCGAGGTCCAGGCCCTGAATATCCTCGAGATAGAGGGCGCTCCTCCAGCGCTCATAGACCGGCGTGCCCCAGGCGACCTCGATATCCCTCAGCCTGAGGTTTTTGACCCGCTGGAAAACGAGGGCGTGGACGGCTTTGTCGTACGGCGCAGCCGGGTCATGGGAAATAAAAAGCTTAACGTTTTCCATGGTGATTCCATCGAGCCAGTTCTCAGGGTGTCCGCTGCAGACGCTCGAGCCGTATCCACGGGCGATCACATTCTGAATCAGGATATTGCGGATGGAACCCGCCGGCCGGTCGTCCTCTTTTTTCCAGTTCCTGTGCACCTCGCTCCTCTTCTTGATGTTGAAATGGAACGGCTCGCCGTCGCCCCACCAGAACCAGTCGTGGCGCCGACATTCGATGACCAGGTTAGAGAGCACGACATTGTTGACCTCGCCTCCGTCGAAGTTCATGAAGGCGATACCCCGGTTGGAGCCGGTGATGACGCAATTGTCGATGGTCACGTTCCGGATGGCGTTCATGTTCCCGTCGCAGAACTTGACGGCGCTCGAGGCCGAGGACAGACGGCAGTTGGTCACGGTGATATTCTCGCAGGGCCGGGCCGGGCCGAACCAGTTCATGGAATAGAACACCAGAGCGTCGTCACCGGTCTCGATGGTCGAGTTGGAGATGCGCAGGTCTTTGCATCCGTCAGGATCGATGCCGTCCGCCCAGACGCCCTCTTTCAGGCTGGAGCGAATGTAAACGCCGTCGATGACCAGCCGCTCGCAGCCGTAAGGATGGATCGTCCAGGAGGGCGAATCGATGAACGACAGGCCGCTGATCCGGACGTCTTGGCATCTCAGGAGGAGGACCAGTTTGCCGAACTGATCGGCCCTGGGGAAGGAACGGAGCAAGGGCTTGCCCAGCTTTTCCATCTCGACCTGGTTCGGGTAGATGAAGTCATCGTGGAAATCCCCTTTCAGCCGCCATTCGTAAGCCCCTCCCCCGTCGATCGTCCCCCGCCCCTCTAAGGTTATGTTGACCAGATCCTCTCCATAGAAGAGCGCGTCCTGGTCAAATTCATTTTTGTCCCTGCTGGAAAAGACCGTCGCGCCGGCGTCAACAAAGAACCGGACATGGCTGCGCAGACGGATCGTCCCCGCCGTATACTCACCCGGTGGCAGATAGACCATCCCGCCGCCGGACGCCGCGCAGGCATCGACCGCTTTCTGGATGGCAGCCCGGGCGCTGTCGGCCTTCTTCCCGCTGGCGCCGAAATCCTTAACGTTGAAGACCGCCGGCCCCGCCGCCGCGACGAAAGGCTCCACCCCGGCCCGAACCGGAGCAAGGGCAAAAGCGAGAGCCATGGTGATCAGGGCGGCAAGATAACTGCGGCTCCTCCTAAAGGCTCGCTCTTCCATTCTTCCTCCTTATTCTCTGCTTGAATTCTTATGCTCTGCTTGCTCGCCGGGATCCCAGGCTTGCATCGATCCGACCGTCGTTACTCTTTTCGCACGAATTTCAAAAATCTTCAAGCTCCGACCCGGCTCTGACACCCTTGGGTTTGACCGCTATGTCTTTGTATGGTAATTAATAGCACGGTTGAGTTCGCAGGCATGTTTCGGTTCAAGTCTCCCTTTCAGCAAAACTTCAGGCAAGCGCTGATCCTTCTTCTTTTTCTCGCCTTGACCTTGCTGATGACCTATCCCCTCCTGTTCAACCTGGAACGGGGAGTCCGGGATCCGGGCGATCCCCTCCTCAACAGCTGGATTCTCGCCTGGGACGTCAAGAAGATCGTCAGCCTGGACTGGAAGGGCTTTTTTGACGCTAACATATATTTCCCCAACAAGAGAACCTTGGCCTATTCCGAATTTCTTTTCACTCAGTCGCTCTTTGCCCTCCCGGTATTGCTGATTTCGGGAAATCCGATCCTCGCCTATAATGTCGTCTTTCTCCTCGCCTTCATCACCTCCGGGTTCGGCATGTATCTCCTGGCCTCGTCCCTGACCAAGAACACCGCCGCCGGAATCATCGCCGGCATCATCTATGCGTTCTCTCCTTTCATGTTTGCTCATCTCCCTCATCTCCAGGTTCTCTCGGCCGGAGGAATTCCCCTGACGTTCCTGTTTCTTCATCGGTTTTTTGCCACCTCAGCCTCCCGGGACTTTTTTCTGTTCGCCCTTTTCTACATCCTCCAGGTCCTGGCCAACGGCTACTACGCCCTCTATCTGACCGTCTTCGCCGGCCTTTTTATTGTCTATCACGCGCTTAGACGGAAAAAATACGCCGCCCCCCGCTTCTGGCTGAATCTCGGAGCTTTTGTCCTTCTGGTCGCTGTGACGGCCGGCCCCTTTTTCTATCAATATATCAGGGTGCGCTCTGAAATGGGTTTTTCCAGGGAGATCGGATATTCCACCAAACTGGTCAATTTCCTGGCAACGCCCCAGATCAACCGCATTTACGGCCGGCTCACTCAATTTGCCTGGGGCGCGGAACGTGAGCTGTTCCCCGGGGCCGTCGCTGTCCTGTTGGCCCTGGCCGGTCTCTTCCTCGGGGTAAAAATCAAGAAAGAAAAAAGAGATCCCGGCCGCAAGTTTCTGTTGACGATAAGGACACTGCTCAACTGTTTCCTTCTTCTCTGGCTGGTCTTAATCGTTATCGTCATCATCTTCGAGGGTTTTCAATTCTCCATCGGCGGCCTGCTTGTCATCCGCGTCCATCATCTCCGCAATCCTCTTCTGACCTTCGTTCTTTTGCTCGTGATCCGCGTCCTCCTCGGCAAGCAGAGGAACGTAAGAAAAACAAGGGTGGCGATCCGGGGGGAGAAGCCCCTCTTCGTTTATACAGGAATGCTGATCTTGGCCTTTCTCTTTACCTTTGGTCAGAGAGGTCCGTACTATTTCCTGTACAAATATTTCCCCGGCTTCGATGGGCTGAGGGCCCCCAGTCGCTTCCACATCTTCGTGATGCTCTCGCTGGCCGTCCTGGCCGCCTTCGGCACGAGGGCGATCTGGCAGCGGCTGAAAGGCTGGAGGAGGCCGTTTTTCGCCGGGTTGGTTTCCCTTCTCATGCTAGCCGAATATTTCTCAGTGCCCATTCCTTTGACGAAAGTCCTCGTCAAGGAAGAGATTCCGGAAGTCTATCGCTGGTTGGGATCTCAAAAAGATGAGGATTTCGCCGTCCTGGAGCTTCCTCTGCCCCATCCGGCGAAGTCCGATCGCGGTTTGGATTGTCTGAGAGTCTACTATTCGGCCTATCATTGGAAGAACTTAGTCAACGGTTACAGTGGCTACTCTTCCCCACTCTACGATGAATTGATCAAGCGATGGCCGAAAACTCGCCTGGCCCAGAATATCGAGGACTTGAAAGCCCTGGGAATCCGTTATCTGCTTGTCCACTGGACCGAGTCCGGGAAAGATGATGTCCGAATGCTCATTCAGGGGCTGCACAATCTTGAGCAAGACCTGCGCTTCGTCGGGCAGTTCGAAAACGCCCATGTTTTCGAGTTCATAAGCCCGGTCAAACTCGGAACGAGGGAAAGTCTGTCGGGATCAACGCCCGTTTATACCCTCCCGGGTGTGGCTGTCCGGACAAACGTGAACGAGGACCGGGCCGCGGCCGCGGTCGACGGCTCCCCCGAAACACGCTGGGAGAGCGGACCGCAGCAAAAAGGTCATTACTTCCAGGTCGACCTGGGTTCGAGCCAATCGCTCAAGGGCGTCTCGCTGAGCTTGGGAGAGTACACGGAGGATTCTCCAAGAGGCTGCTCCGTCGAGGCCTCCCTTGACGGAGTCGTCTGGCAGGAAGTGGCCAGAGAGGAAAATTTCCGGCTTCCGCTCCCCGCCTTTCTCCGTCCTCGGGATCTTTCCGTGGAAATCACCTTCCCCCAAACCCAGGCGCGTTACCTGAAGATCACCAACCTGGGAGAAGACCCGGTTTTTTTCTGGTCAATCTGTGAATTCGCTGTCCTGAAATAGATGTCAAGCGTTAAGAGAATGAATATACCGGAGCCTGAGGTGCGCGCATGATCGAAAATCCCCGGCGATTGTCTACTGTATTTATTTTATGGAATTGGCTGTTTTTTGTTGTCCCTTTAATCTGTCCGGGCCTCGGGGCCGAAGCACAAAAAGCCCCGCTCCCGTCCCGGCCCGTTTCTGCCCGGGGGCCGCTCCTGCCGGAAGAGCAGACGGCGATCCGCGTCTTTGAAGAGGCCAAATCCTCGGTCGCCTACATTACCACGCTTGTGTACCGCAGGGACCTCTTCACCTTCAATGTATTCGAGATTCCTCAGGGCACGGGGTCGGGATTCATTTGGGACGAGGATGGTCACATTGTGACCAATTTCCATGTCATTTACCAGGCCCAGAATATCCAGGTCACTCTTTCAGACCAGTCCAAGTGGAAAGCGGAGCTGGTCGGCGGAGCGGCGGACAAGGACCTGGCTGTCCTGAGGATCACGGCGCCCAAGGACAAGCTGCGGCCCATCCGGGTTGGAACCTCCTTTGACCTCAAGGTCGGCCAGGGGGTCTATGCCATCGGAAATCCCTTCGGTCTGGACCAGACCTTGACCACCGGGGTGATCAGCGCCCTCGGACGCGAGATCGAATCCCTGACCCGCCGTCCGATCCAGGGAGTTATCCAGACGGATGCGGCCATCAACCCGGGCAATTCGGGCGGCCCGCTGCTCGACAGCGCCGCTCGCTGCATCGGCATCAACACGGCCATTTACAGCCCATCGGGCGCCTATGCCGGAGTCGGGTTCGCCGTCCCGGTCGATACCGTCAACCGCATCATCCCTCAGCTCATCCGCTATAAGAAAATTATCCAGCCCGGGCTCGGCATCCAGCCGGCCGAAGATTCGCTCGCCCGCCAGATCGGAGTCGAAGGCGTCCTGGTCCTGAAGGTCGAGCCGAAAGGCGCCGCGGCCAGGGCCGGAATCCAGCCGACGCGCTTGGACAGCGAGGAGAATGTTATCCTTGGCGACATTATCGTGTCCATAGGCGGACAGAAGGTCGCCAACTCGAACGACCTGTATAAAGCGCTGGACCGCTACCAGGTGGGAGACAGCGTCCAGGTCGAAGTCATACGGGGAGGGCGGAAGACCATGGTCACCGTCAGGCTGCAGGAAATCTGAGCCGGGATTTCTCCGAACCCGAGACGGATAGATTGAAGTCGCTTCTGGCGTTCAAGAAAGGGAGTTGATGTCCAAGCATCCGGACAGAAAAGCCGTCCTCTTGAACCCCGCCGCGGGCAGGGGCAGGGCCGGCAGGAGCAGGGGTCGAGTGGAAGAGGCCTTCCAAAGGCGGGGGATTGCCTACGATTTATTCATCACGGAAAGTGAAGAGCATCTCCGCCAACTCACCCGGGAGAAAGCCAGGGAATATCCGACAGTGGTGGGAGTCGGCGGGGATTCAACCTTGCAGATCATGGCCGAAGAAATGATCAAAGGCCGAGCGGGTGCGGCTCTGGGAATGATCGGCCTGGGTTCCTCCAACGATATCACCAGAGAATTCGGCCTCGCCGATATCGAGAAAGGGAGCGAGGCGATCAAGCGCGGAAACAGGAGACGGATCGACCTGGGCGAGATCTCGTCGGAAGGCGCTGTTCTCAAGTATTTCATCGGGCAGGCCAACATCGGGCTGGGAGTCTGGGTGAACCGGTATGTCGAGGAGCTGACCGGCGGAAAGCCTCATTGGGGAAAATTCCAGATTCTGGCCGGAATCGCCGGGGCGATCAGCGCCTATCGAAAGAAGATGGTCCCGATTCCTCTTCGTGTCGAGACAGACAGCCGTCGAATCACGGGATCATTCCTGATCGCGGCCTTCACGAACATCAGTTATTGGGCGAACGGGATGAAGCTCCATCCGGACGCTCATCCGGACGACGGGCGTTTGGAGGCCTGCCTGATCCGCCCCTGCTCGTTTTGTCGCCTGGCCAGTTTGGCTGTGCTGGCGAAGAGAGGAAGACTCCAGGGAGCAGAAGAGGTGGAGCGCTTGCCTGCCCCGGCGTTCGACATTTCGTCAGACCAGGCTTTCAGCATTCAGACGGACGGCGAGGTCATCGGGGGGCGCCAGTCGCCTGCCCATTTTCGCCGCATTCAGGTCCGCGTTGTGCCTCAAGCCCTGACCATCATCGCCTAAC